>CANQUI010000004.1 GCA_947626995.1 uncultured Eisenbergiella sp.
TCCGTATATCTGGATCGGTTCAACAACATGAGCGTCTATGGGAGTCTTTCCGCCATTGTGGTGGTCATGCTGTGGCTTTATTTCTGTATGTATCTTTTGCTGGTGGGGGCGTATATCAACCGGATTTTGTCAAATAATACTTGACTTTTACGCGGCCGTTTTTTAAAATGGTCTCGATAGTGCAAAAGCTGTGAAGGTGTCAGTAGCGCGTTATTTTCCGTCAGAGAGAGCGGGTCGTTGGCTGAAAGCCCGTTCGGGTAAAGATTTCGTGTCGAATTTCCCACCGGAGCTGTCCGGCCCAAGCCGATGGAATAAGCCGGACCGTCTGGGCGCGTTACGCCTGTGAATGAAGTGCCCGCCGCAGCAGAAGCGGCAGGAATCCGGGTGGTACCGCGGAATCTGTTTTCGTCCCTGGTTTAGTGATAAACCGGGGTTTTTTTACGTAAGGATATCCCGCAGAGCGCGGTGTCTGCCGTTATGGTTTCGGGAAGAAAGGAGAACGCAATGGCAATGAAGGAAAGACTTGCAAAGATCAGGGAAGAGGTTCTGGAACAGATTAAAACCTCCGAGAGTCTGGAGCGGCTCAACGAGGTCAGGATCGGCGCGCTTGGCAAAAAGGGCGCGCTGACGGAGATTTTAAAGGGAATGAAGGATGTTGCGGCCGAGGACCGTCCGAAAGTGGGACAGATGGTCAATGAGGTGCGCACGGAGCTGGAACGGGCGCTGGAAACGGAAAAAGAAAAACTGGAAGATTTGGCCCGGGACGCGAAACTAAAGAGCGAGGTCATCGACGTGACGCTGCCGGCCGTAAAGAATCAGGTGGGCCACCGGCATCCCAATACCATCGTGCAGGAGGAAGTGGAACGCATTTTCGTAGGTATGGGCTATGAAGTGGTGGAAGGCCCGGAAGTGGAAAAGGACTATTATAACTTCGAGGCGCTCAATACGCCGAAAGGGCATCCGGCCCGGGATGAACAGGATACGTTCTATATCAACGAAGATGTGGTGCTGCGGACCCAGACCTCCCCGGTGCAGGTAAGGACCATGGAAAAAGGAAAGCTTCCGATCCGCATGATCGCCCCCGGCAGAGTGTACCGCGCCGACGAGGTGGACGCCACCCATTCGCCGGTATTCCATCAGATCGAGGGGCTGGTGATTGATAAAAACATTACGTTTGCGGATCTGAAGGGGACGCTGGCGGAGTTTGCCAGGGAACTGTTCGGAGAGGAAACGAAGGTCAAGTTCCGTCCGCATCATTTCCCGTTTACCGAGCCCAGCGCGGAGGTGGACGTAAGCTGCTTTAAGTGCGGCGGGAAAGGCTGCCGGTTCTGCAAGGGATCCGGCTGGATCGAGATTCTGGGCTGCGGCATGGTGCATCCAAAGGTGCTGACCATGAGCGGCATCGATCCGGAGGAATATTCCGGTTTCGCGTTCGGCGTAGGTCTGGAGCGCATCACTCTTTTGAAATATGAAATTGACGATATGCGTCTGCTCTATGAAAACGACGTCAGATTTTTAAAGCAGTTCTAATCGGAAAGGAAGAAGAAAATGAATACTGCATTATCCTGGATCAAAGCATACGTGCCCGACCTGTCGTGTACCGATCAGGAGTACTGCGACGCCATGACCCTAAGCGGCACAAAAGTGGAAGGTTATGTCAGGACCGACCGGAATCTGGAAAAGATCGTGATCGGTCAGATTGAAAAGATTGCGCCCCATCCCGATGCGGACAAGCTCATCGTCTGTCAGGTGAATATCGGCGCCGAGACCATTCAGATCGTCACCGGAGCGCCCAACGTAAAAGAAGGAGATAAAGTACCCGTAGTGCTTCCCGGCGGAAAAGTGGCGGGCGGGCACGACGGCGGGCCGATGCCGGAGGACGGCATCCCCATCAAAGCGGGCAAGCTGCGGGGCGTGCCCTCCAACGGCATGATGTGTTCCATCGAGGAGCTGGGAAGTTCCCGGGATCTGTATCCGGAAGCG
Organism: uncultured Eisenbergiella sp.; assembly: GCA_947626995.1. Lineage (GTDB taxonomy): Bacteria > Bacillota > Clostridia > Lachnospirales > Lachnospiraceae > Gallintestinimicrobium. The sequence goes on from CANQUI010000004.1 coordinate 1,984, forward strand.
CCGGAATACGGAATTTATCTTTTTCCGCAGGACGCCCGGGTCGGCGCCGACGCCGTAGAGGCCCTGGGCCTTCGGGATACGGTGTTTGAATATGAAATCACCAATAACCGGGTGGATTGTTACAGCATCCTCGGAATCGCCAGAGAAGCGGCGGCCACGTTTCAAAAGCCCTTTGTGCCGCCGGTGGTAACGGTGCACGCGAACGGGGAAGACGTGAACGATTATGTGAGCGTAACGGTGGAGGATACGGATCTGTGCAGCCGTTACTGCGCCCGGGTATGCAAAAATGTCAGGATCGCGCCGTCCCCGCAATGGATGCAGCGGCGTCTGGCGGCGGCCGGGATCCGTCCCATCAACAATCTGGTGGATATTACCAACTATGTGATGGCGGAATACGGACAGCCGATGCACGCGTTTAATCTGGATACGGTAGCGGGGCATCAGATCATCGTGCGCCGCGCAAAGGACGGCGACGTATTTCAGACGCTGGACGGGCAGCTGCGCAGGCTGGATTCCGAGGTGCTGATGATCTGCGACGCGGACAAACAGATCGGTATTGCGGGCATTATGGGCGGTGAAAACAGCAAGATTACCGACGATGTGACCACAGTGCTCTTTGAGGCGGCCACCTTTAACGGCCCCAATATCCGCAAATCCGCCAAGCGGATCGGGATGCGCACGGACGCGTCCGCGATTTTTGAAAAAGGATTGGATCCCGTCAACGCGGCGGCAGCCATCGACCGCGCCTGCCAGCTGATCGAAGAGCTTGGCTGCGGCGAAGTGGTAGGCGGAATGGTGGATGTCTGTCAGCCCATAAAGCCCCTGACGCGGATCAAATTCGAGCCGGAACGCATCAATCGGTTTCTGGGCACCCGGATTTCGACGGAAGAAATGCTTGCCATCTTTAAACGGCTGGAGCTTTCCTATGACAGCGTTTCCAACGAGATCGAGATTCCCAGCTTCCGGCAGGATCTGCAGGGATTCGCCGATATTGCGGAGGAAGTGGCCCGTTTTTACGGCTATGACAGGATTCCCACCACCCTTCCTTCCGGCGAAGCCACCACGGGAAAGATCTCGTTTTCGGAGAGGCTGGAGCAAAAGGCCAGGGATATCGCCGAATACTGCGGCTTTTCCCAGGCGATGACCTTTTCCTTTGAAAGCCCAAAGGTGTTTGACAAGCTGCTGCTGGACAAGGACCATGCGCTGCGCTGCGCGGTGACGATTTCCAATCCGCTGGGCGAGGATTATTCCATCATGCGGACGATCCCATTAAACGGGCTTCTGACCAGTCTGGCGCTCAACTATAACCGCCGTAACAAAGACGTGAAGCTGTATGAACTTTGCAAGATTTATCTGCCCGTATCCCAATCCCCGGCGGATCTGCCGCAGGAGCGGACGCAGTTTGTTCTGGGATTTTACGGAGAAGGCAATTTCTTTACCATGAAAGGCGTCGTGGAAGAGTTTTTGGAGCATGTGGGAATGAGAAAACGGCCGGTGTACGACCCAAAGGCCGGCAGGCCGTATCTGCATCCGGGCCGGCAGGCGGATCTTGTCTATGACGGCAAGCCCATCGGATATCTGGGCGAGCTGCATCCCAAGGTGGCTGCACAATACGATATCGGCGCCAGAACGTATGTGGCCGTGCTCGACATGCCAAGTATTGTAGAAAAGGCTACGTTTGACCGTAAATATGAGGGAATCGCCAAATATCCGGCCGTGAACCGGGATATCAGCATGGTGGTGCCCAAATCCGTGCTGGCGGGAGAGATCGAAGCGGTTCTTGCGCAGCGCGGCGGAAAGATTCTGGAACGGTTTTCGCTTTTTGATCTCTACGAGGGTTCCCAGATCAAGGAAGGATTCAAGTCCGTCGCTTATACGCTCACCTTCCGGGCGAAAGATAAGACGCTGGAGGAAGCGGACGTATCGGCGGCCATGCGCAAGATCTTAAATGGACTAAATCAGCTGGGAATCGAACTGAGACAGTGACGGAGGATAAAATGGAAAGGAAACTCTGGAATTCCGAAACAATCAATAATGAGATCGAATTCTGCAAAGTATACAGTATGGAAGAGAAGGAGAAGATCGAAAAGATCTTTTTAAAAAACCGGATCTCATACAGCTGTCGCTTTGAGGAACACGGATTATTTCAAAGAATCTTCTCATCCGGAAAAAGGAAGCGGATCGTATGTACGTTTCGGATTCATGACGAGGAACTGCCCAGAGCGAAAATGCTGACGGGCTACGTGCCGAAGGAAGACGGCGGGAAAGGAAAGAAGCGGTAATGGAAAGAAGAAATGCCTGGAAATCATACGATGAGAACGAGCTGGGGCAAATCGACGCGCTGGCAAAGGACTATAGGACGTTTCTGGACCGAGGAAAAACGGAACGGGAATGTGTGGACGAAATAGTAAAACGGATCACAAAAGAAGGCTACCGGGATTTAAAAGAACTGGCAGAAAAAGAAGAAACGCTCAAACCCGGGGATAAGGTGTACGCCGTTCTCATGAACAAGACGGTGATTCTGTTTCAGCTGGGGCGGCTTCCGCTTTCGGACGGCATGAACATCCTAGGCGCCCATCTGGATTCCCCCAGACTGGATATTAAGCAAAACCCGCTGTATCAGGACACGGATTTTGCGTTTATGGATACCCATTATTACGGCGGCGTAAAGAAATATCAGTGGGTCGCGCTGCCCCTTGCGATTCACGGGGTGGTGGTCAAAAAGGACGGCACCGCCGTGAAGATCCATGTGGGAGAGCAGGAAGACGATCCGGTGTTTTTTATTTCCGATCTGCTGATCCATCTGTCCGGGGAGCAGCTGGAGAAAAAGGCCTCCAAGGTCATCGAAGGAGAAGCGCTGGATGTGATCGTGGGAAGCAAACCGCTTTCCGGAGAAGAGACGGACGCGGTGAAGGCCGGTATCCTGCGGATCTTAAAGGATACGTATGGGATCGAGGAGGAGGATTTCCTCTCGGCGGAACTGGAAGTGGTTCCCGCAGGCAGGGCGAGGGAAGCGGGCTTTGACCGGAGCATGATCCTGGCCTACGGACAGGATGACAGGGTCTGCGTCTATACTTCTCTGGCGGCCATGCTGGAAGTGGGACAGACGGACCGCACCGCCTGCTGTATCCTGGTGGATAAGGAGGAGATTGGCAGTGTCGGCGCCACCGGTATGCAGTCCCGGTTTTTTGAAAACACGGTAGCGGAGGTGATGGCGCTTGCAGGCGAGTGCGGCGAACGGAAGCTTCGTCGCTGCCTGGCCGCTTCCGATATGCTTTCCTCCGATGTGAGCGCGGCCTTTGATCCTTCCTACGCCTCCGCCTTTGAGAAAAAGAACGCAGCGTATTTCGGACGCGGAATGGTATTTAACAAATTTACGGGTTCCAGAGGAAAGGGCGGCTCCAACGACGCCAATGCGGAATATATTGCGCATATCCGCCGAATCATGGACGACGCCGGGGTGGCGTATCAGACGGCGGAGCTGGGAAAAGTAGATCAGGGCGGCGGTGGGACCATCGCCTATATCCTGGCGCTCTATGGCATGAACGTGATCGACAGCGGAATTGCGGTTCTTTCCATGCACGCGCCCTGGGAAGCCACCAGCAAAGTGGATCTTTACGAAACGAAGCGAGGGTATCTGGCCTTTTTAGAGAAAGCGTGTCTGTGATGGACGATCAGGAAATGACCCGGCAACAGGATACGCTTGGGCTGCGTACCCGGGACTATGACTTTGATCTTCCCAGGGAACTGATCGCCCAGGATCCGCTTACCGATCGCAGCGCATCCCGCCTTTTGTTTCTCGACCGGCAAACGAAAGCCATTGAACATCAGAAATTCCGGGAGGTTCTGGAGCATTTTGCGCCGGGGGACTGTCTGGTGCTCAACGACACCAAGGTGATTCCGGCCCGGCTGCTGGGAGAAAAAGAGGATACCCGCGCGGCGGTGGAAATTCTGCTTTTAAAGCGGCGGGAAAACGATATCTGGGAAACCCTGGTAAAACCCGGAAAGAAGATGCGGCCCGGAGCTGCGGTCGTGTTCGGGGACGGGGCGCTTCGCGCCAAAGTGCTGGAAACGACAGCGGAAGGGAACCGTCTGGTGCAGTTTTTCTACGACGGAATCTGGGAGGAAGTGCTGGACCGGCTGGGGGAGATGCCCCTGCCGCCTTATATCACGCATAAGCTGTCGGATAAGGACCGCTATCAGACCGTTTACGCCAGATACGAGGGTTCTGCGGCCGCCCCGACGGCCGGACTGCATTTTACCCGGGAATTGCTATTAGCGGCCGAACAAAAGGGCATCCGGCTCGCCTATGTGACCCTGCATGTGGGGCTTGGCACATTCCGCCCGGTAAAGGTGGAACAGGTGAAAGAACATCACATGCACACCGAAAGCTTTCAGGTAAGCCGGGAGGCGGCGGATCTGATCAACGATGCGAAAAGAAACGGGCATCGCGTGATTTGCGTGGGCACCACCAGCTGCCGCACGATCGAAAGCGCCTGTGACGAAACCGGCGTGGTGCGTCCCTGCACCGGAGAGACGGACATTTTTATCTACCCCGGATACCGGTTTCGGGTGATGGACGGGCTGATCACCAATTTTCACCTTCCCCAGTCCACGTTGCTGATGTTGGTTTCCGCCTTTGCAGGACGGGAGGACGTGCTGCGCGCATACCGGGAAGCGGTGCGGCAGCGGTATCGCTTTTTTTCTTTCGGAGACGCCATGCTGATCCTGTAGCGATTGGAAAAGAAAGGTCCGGCAATGAAATATACGGTTTGTGTGCCTACCCCCAGACAGGAAGAAGCGCTGGACGATGCGCTGATGGCCTATAATCTGCGTCAGGTTCCGCCCACCCAGGAGGAACCCTTTGTGAAGATCTGCCGCTGCGCCATGGCGCCGGACGGCAGTCTGATCGGCGGCGTGCTGGCCTGCCGCGTACTGTGGAATATCCTGCACGTTCAGACCGTCTGGGTCAGGCAGGATTGCCGCAACCGGCATATCGCCACCGTACTGTTAAGAGAAGTGGAGCAGGAAGCCAAAAAGGCGGGATGCCGTATGGCGCAGCTGGACACCTATGATTTTCAGGCCAGGGAATTTTATGAGAAGTGCGGATATACCGTTTTTGGCGCTCTGGAAGGCGCGCCGGAGGGACATGTGCATTACTATCTGTTTAAAGAATTAAAGGGAACCCCATAAGGGTTCCCTTTTTCACTCTGCGGCCGTTTCCCCGCCGTTCCAGTCCACGGTCTCTTCCTCGGTCAGGAACATGATGTTTTCGTCGTCGGGAAGCCTGCCCTGCAGCAAAATGGCGATATAATTGATCCGTTTCATGGCGCGGTTATAGTTTTCCCGGGCGGCCTCCGCCACCACGTCGTCGTATCCGCCGTCCGCGTATACTTCGTGGTATAAGGACGCGGCTTCGGTCATGTAGTCGGAGGCTTCGTCGGAGAAGCGCTCCACATTGTCAAACTGGTCGCGATAGTCCTCGGGAATCTGTATGTCGGCCAGCTGCTGAAACAGGACGGCCATTTCATCCAGCTGTGCCAGCATATCGTCCACCGCGGTATCGGAGGAAGGATCGATGCTCTCCAACACGTTGACCGAATCGGACAATGACTGATAGAACGTATCCATCTGATCATGAAAGTCGGTAAGGGTCTGATCCTCGCCGCACCCGGTCAGAAGCAGCAGAAGCATCCCGCATATCATCCACAGAATTTTTCGATTCAACATTATAACCTCCCCATTGTTCATCCTCTTAAATCTAACATAAATCGACAGGAAAAGCAAATATTTCATCTCTTACTTTCTTTTTTTGACGGGGCATGTTACAATGAACGCACAATGACCAAAGCAGACAGCCGGCGCTTTGGGGAAATGGGAGAAAGAATGACCAGGGAAGAGTTCAGACAATTAGCAGCCCAGGGACTGCTTTTTTTAGATGGAGCCACAGGATCCAATTTACAACAGCAGGGGATGCCGCCCGGCGTTTGTCCGGAGCAGTGGATATTAGAGAATCCAAAACCGCTTCTTACGCTCCAGCGCGCTTATGTGGAAGCGGGCAGCCAAATTTTATATGCGCCTACGTTTTCCGCAAACCGGATCAAATTGAAGGAATTCGGGCTGCAGGACAAAATCGGCGAGATCAACCGCCGTCTGGTTCAGCTTTCCTTGCAGGCGGCGCAAGGACAGGCGTATGTGGCGGGGGATGTGACCATGACGGGAGAGCAGCTTTCCCCTGTGGGAGAGCTGGATTTTGAAGCGCTGATCAATCTTTACAAGGAGCAGATCGGATATCTTTCTGTGGCAGGCGTGGATCTGTTGGTGGTGGAGACGATGATGAGCCTGCAGGAATCCCGCGCGGCGCTGATCGCGGCCAGGGAAACCTGCCCGGATCTGCCGGTTATGGTCACCATGACATTTGAAGCGGACGGCAGAAGCCTCTATGGCACCGACGCGGCCACCGCCGCCGTGGTGCTTTCTTCCCTGGGCGCCGATGCCGTCGGCGCAAACTGTTCCACGGGGCCTGCGCAGATGGCGCGGCTGATCCGGCAGATGGCAGACGTCACGGATCTTCCCATCCTCGCCAAGCCAAACGCCGGGCTTCCGAGTCTGAATCCGGACGGCAGGACCGTTTACGATATGGGGCCGGAATCCTTCGCAGACGAAATGGAGCAGCTGCTTGATGCCGGGGCGCGTATTCTGGGCGGCTGCTGCGGCACCACGCCGGAACATATCCGGCGGATGATTTGCAGCGTTTCCGGGCGGCCGCTGACCCCGGTCCTACGGGAGGCAAAGCGTTACCTTGCCTCGGAACGCAGGACGGTTTCTTTTGACCTGAACGATCCGTTCCTGATCGTCGGGGAGCGGATCAATCCCACGGGGAAGAAAAAGCTGCAGGAGCAGCTTCGTGAACAGCGCTTCGACCTGGTGACGCAGTATGCCAGGGAGCAGGAGCAGCGGGGCGCCGCCGTGCTGGATGTGAACATGGGGATGAGCGGCATTGACGAAAAAGAAATGATGCTGCAGGCCATAGAAGAAATCGCGGGCGTATCGGATCTTCCCCTTTCACTGGATTCCAGTCATGTGGACATTCTGGAGGCAGCGCTTCGGCGCTATCCCGGCCGCGCCCTGGTCAATTCCGTCTCAATGGAACAGGTCAAGATGGAAAAGCTGCTGCCGCTGGTAAAAAAATACGGCGCCATGTTTATCCTCCTTCCTCTTTCCGACGCCGGACTGCCCAAAGATGCGCAGGAAAAGAGAGCCATCATTGATACCGTGGTGGAGCGGGCGCTTTCTCTGGGCCTGAAAAAAGAGGATATTGTGGTGGACGGTCTGGTGACGACGGTGGGCGCCAATCCTCTGGCCGCCGTGGAAACGCTGGAAACGATCCGTTACTGTAAGCAGCAGGGACTGGCGACGATCTGCGGCCTGTCCAATATTTCCTTCGGACTGCCGGAGCGCAGCAGCATCAACACGGCGTTTCTGACCATGGCCATCGCGCAGGGTTTGACCATGGCCATTGCCAATCCCAGCCAGGAGCTTTTGGTGGGCGCGGCGTTTGCCTCCGATATGCTTTTAGCCAAAAAAGAGAGCGAGAACCGCTATCTGCATTTTGTCCGGCAGGCAAAGCAGCGGCAGGAAGGGGAGCAGGCCGGCAGTTTGTCTGCAAAAGCGGATCCTTTTGGAACAAAGGAAGGGCCGCCGGCGGGAACGGACATCGGCGCGCAGGTCAAAAACGCCGTTTTGCAGGGGAACCGCAGACAGATGGAGACGCTCACCAAAGAGGCGTTGGCCGCGGGCTGGCAGCCCCAGGAGCTTTTGCACCACCAGCTTTTGCCCGCCATTAACGAAGTGGGAGAGCTTTTCGATCAGGGGAAATATTTTCTGCCGCAGCTGATCGCCAGCGCGGAGTCCATGAAGCTTGCCATCGGCGTCTTAGAGCCGCTTTTGAAAACGGAAAGCCGGGAAAGCCGGATGCCTGTGGTGGTGATCGCAACGGTAAAGGGAGACATCCACGATATCGGGAAGAATCTGGTGGCGCTGATGCTCAGAAATCACGGGTTTACGGTGATTGATCTGGGAAAGGACGTGCCCAGGGAAACGATCGTGGACGCCGCCATTGCCCATGAGGCGGCGATTATCGCGTTGTCCGCCTTAATGACCACCACCATGCAGGAAATGCGTCATGTGATCGCCCTCGCCAGACAGAGGGGCGTGACGGCCAAGATCATGGTCGGCGGCGCCGTGATTACCCAGGAATATGCGGACGAGATCCATGCGGACGGCTATTCCAAGGATGCGGCGGACGCGGTGCGTCTCGCCAAGCGGCTCCTGGTCGGATAGGATCAAGCGTCCTTGCGCCGGATGCGCCGTTTCATAAAAAAGGGAAGGCAAATACATCGCCTTGACACAAAAGGGGGAAAGGATTTATGATGAATCAGGACAATTCGGAATGGATCACACTGCTGCAAAAGCTGGTGACCGAAAATGAGATGCAAAACCGGCAGTTAAAAAAGCAGCTTTTTTACACCCGCATTTTTGCGGCGGTGGGACTGGTTTTGGCCATTTTGCTTGCCGTTGTCGTGTTCCGGGTCGTGCCGCCGGCTCTTTCGGCGATGGAGACCGCGACGGCGGCGATGGAGCAGGCGTCGGATACGCTGGCGCTGGTGGACGAGACGCTTTTGGATGTGCAAAGCCTCTTTGAAGAGAACGGCCTGATCGTCCAGAGCAGCGAAGCGCTGGCGCAGGCGATGGAAAAGATCGACCGCATGGATATCGACAGTCTCAATCAGGCGATTCAAAATCTGAAAGACGTGGTTGAGCCCATGGCAGATTTTTTCGGGCGGTTTAAGAGATAAAAAAGGACTGTTTTGGAGGAGGAAGAGAGTTCATGAATGGTGCGCAGGCGATGGTAAAATGCCTTGAACTGGAAGGCGTTGAAATGGTGTTCGGGTATCCGGGCGTGGCGATCTGTCCGTTTTACGACAGCATATTGGATTCGGATATCCGTACGATACTGATCCGTACCGAACAGAACGCGGCGCACGCGGCCAGCGGTCTGGCGCGGGTGACCGGCAAAGTCGGGGTATGCGCGGTCACCAGCGGCCCCGGAGCGACGAATCTGATTACGGGGATCGCCACCGCGTTTGCGGACAGTATCCCCCTTGTCTGCATTACCGGGCAGGTCAACAGCGAACTGATCGGAAGCGATGTGTTCCAGGAAGCGGATATTACCGGCGCGGCGGAGTCCTTTGTAAAATACAGCTATCTGGTCAAAAACGCGGAGGAGATTCCGCGGATTTTCCGGGAAGCCTTTTATATTGCCAATACGGGACGGAAAGGGCCGGTGCTGATCGACGTGCCCATTGATGTGCAAAATACGGCGATCAAAAAATTCTCCTATCCGGAGACGGTGAACCTGCGGACCTATAAGCCCACGGTGAAGGGACATGCGGTACAGATCCGCAAGGTGATGGAGCAGCTGCAAAAGGCCAAACGCCCTGTGATCTGCGCGGGCGGAGGCGTGCTGTTGAGCGACGCGCAGCAGATGCTGCGGCGGTTCGCCCATCAATATCAGGTGCCGGTGGTCACGACCATGATGGGGATCGGTGCCATGCAGACGGAAGACGAGCTGTATTTTGGCATGGTGGGCAACAACGGATCTCCCTGTGCCAACCGCGCCATGAACGACGCGGATATGATCATCATGGTGGGCGCCCGGGTAGCGGACCGGGCCGTGAACCAGCCGGAGATCATCACGAAGGATAAGGTGCTGGTACACATGGACGTGGATCCCGCAGAGATCGGCAAGAACGCGGGGCCTACCATTCCTCTGGTGGGCGATGCGAAGCATATCTTTGAAAATCTGATGGAAATTGAGATTTCCTGCGATCACGGTCTCTGGGTGCAGACTTTGTACGAGTACAGCAAAACCATGCAGGAAAAGCGGCGGCCCAATCCGGATTATATCGATCCGGCGGCGTTTATCCGCAAGCTTTCCGACCGTATGCAGCGGGATGCCATTTATGTGGCGGATGTGGGGCAGAATCAGATCTGGTCCTGCCGCAACTGCATCGTCCGGGACGGGAAATTCCTCACCTCGGGCGGCATGGGCACGATGGGCTATTCCATCCCGGCGGCGATGGGAGCCAAGCTGGGCCTGCCTTCCCGTCAGGTGGTGGCGGTGTGCGGCGACGGTTCCTTCCAGATGTCGATGATGGAACTGGCCACCATGCGCCAGCATCAGGTCCCGGTGAAAATCATTGTGATTGCAAACCGCTATCTGGGAATGGTGCGGGAATATCAGAACAATACCTACAAGGGCCGTTATTCGGTAGTGGATCTTTCCGGAAGTCCGGATCTTTCCCTGATCGCGCAGGCTTATGGGATGCGCTTCCTCCGTCTTGAAAAAAGAGAGGACGAGGACGAGATGATCGGGGCGTTCCTGCAGGGAGACGATTCCGTGTTGATGGAATGTGTCATTGATCCTATGGATGTGGTGAAATAAGGAGGATCCCATGAAAAAAATATATTCTGTTTTGGTAGAGAACCGTTCCGGCGTGCTGTGCAAAGTGGCGGGGCTCTTTTCCAGAAGGGCGTTCAATATCAACAGTCTGGTGGTGGGCGAAACGGACGATCCCACCGTATCCTGCATGACCATCGTATCCAGCGGGGACGATCATACGCTGGAACAGATCGAAAAACAGCTGAACAAGAAACTGGACGTGATCAAGGTCAAGACCTTCGACGAGGTTTCCTCCGTAAGCCGGGAGCTGATGCTGGTGAAGGTAAAGTACAATCGCAGCAACCGCCGGGACATCATGGAGATCGCCCAGGTGCTCCAGGCGCAGATCGTGGATATGTCCAGAACGCAGATGATGATTCAGCTGTGCGACGTGCCTGAAAGAGCGGAGCTGTTTTTGAAAATGCTGCAGTCTGTCAGCATTGTGGAGGTTGCCCGTACCGGGACCGTGGCGCTTTCCAAATGTCACGACCAGGAAAACTGACGGCGGTATTTTATAACGCATGATTTGAAATCATCGACTTTTTATAACCTGAAGTTATGAATAACATGACGCAAACTCATACATTGACAGCGCCGAAGAATGTTGCTAGAATAGGTTTCAATCATAACGGGGCTGCCGGAAAGAAAGAGAGGAAGGATCCTGATGCAGAAGAAGACGTTTCAGCTCCTTGTGGACAATACATCGGGCGTGCTGAGCCGGATTTCCGGCCTGTTTTCCAGGCGCGGCTATAATATTGAGAGCATTACGGCCGGCGTGACGGCGGATCCCAGATTTACGCGGATCACCATCGTAGCCAGCGGAGACGACGAGATACTCGATCAGATCGAAAAGCAGGTGGCCAAGCTGGTGGACGTGCGGGATATTCATGAGCTGGAGCCCTCAGAGAGCGTTTTCCGCGAGCTGGCGCTGATCAAGGTAAAAGCCACGGCGGCAGAGCGGCAGGGGATCATTGCGGTAGCAAACGTATTCCGGGCCAATATTATTGATGTGGGCACCGAGAATCTGATCATTGAGCTCACCGGTTCCCAGAGCAAGATCGAGGCCTTTTTAAAGCTTCTGGACGGATATGAGATCCTGGAGCTGGCGCGGACGGGCATCGCCGGACTGTGCCGCGGCGTGGAAAAGGTCGTATTTATCGATGAATAACTGCGGGTCAGACAATTTGTCCGCCGCAGGTACATCATAAAACAATATGGAGGAAAAGAAAATGGCAAAGATTTATTATCAGGAAGATTGCAATCTTTCTCTGCTGGAAGGTAAGACGATCGCTGTGATCGGATACGGCAGCCAGGGACATGCGCATGCGCTCAACGCAAAGGAGTCCGGATGCCATGTCATCATCGGCCTCTATGAAGGTTCCCGTTCCTGGGCGAAGGCGCAGGCACAGGGATTTGAGGTTTTCACCGCGGCTGAGGCGGCGAAGAGAGCCGACATCATCATGATCCTGATCAATGATGAGAAACAGGCAAAAATGTACAAAGAATCCATCGAGCCCAACTTAACCGCCGGCAAGATGCTGATGTTCGCGCACGGGTTTGCGATCCATTTCGGACAGATCGTACCGCCTAAGGATGTGGACGTTACCATGATCGCTCCCAAAGGCCCCGGCCATACGGTAAGAAGCGAGTATCAGGCCGGCAAGGGCGTTCCCTGTCTGGTGGCAGTGGAGCAGAACGCCACCGGCAAGGCGCTGGAGCTGGCGCTGGCGTATTCCCTCGCCATCGGCGGTGCGAGAGCCGGTGTACTGGAGACCACCTTTAAGGATGAGACGGAGACCGATCTTTTTGGCGAACAGGCCGTTTTGTGCGGCGGCGTATGCGCCCTGATGCAGGCCGGTTTTGAAACGCTTGTGGAAGCCGGATATGCGCCTGAGAACGCATACTTTGAGTGCATCCATGAGATGAAGCTGATCGTGGATCTGATCTATCAGAGCGGGTTTGCGGGGATGCGCTATTCCATTTCCAATACGGCGGAATTCGGCGATTACATCACCGGTCCCAAGATCATTACCGATGAGACGAGAAAAGCGATGAAGCAGATCCTTACCGATATCCAGGACGGCACGTTTGCCAAGAACTGGCTGTTGGAAAACCAGATCGGCAGCCCGCATTTCAACGCGATGCGCAAAAAAGCCGCAAAGCATCCTTCCGAAGTGGTGGGCGAGGAACTGCGCAAGCTCTACAGCTGGAACGGCGAAGACAAACTGATCAACAACTAATCCAAAAAGAACCGCGCAAGCGGTTCTTTTTCTTGGAGGGGTTTCGGCGAAAAACCCATTGCGCCAAAAAAGAGAATGGGGTATAATGCAAACGGCTGAAAAAATATGGATGCAAAGAGGATGAGAGGATGAAGAACAACCTTTTTTCCATCGGCCCGTTTACCATACACGGTTACGGTCTGATGATGGCGCTGGCGATTCTGACCGCATATTTTATGGTGGAATATCGGGGAAAGAAGAGAGGACTGGATGAGGACAGGCTTTTCCGGCTTGCTCTCTGCGCCGTTTTGAGCGGATTTCTGGGTTCCAAGCTTTTGTATCTGCTCACCAGACTGCCGGATCTGATCGCAGAGCCTTCTATATTCTGGGACTGCCTGGCAGACGGATGGGTGGTATACGGCAGTATCATCGGCGGCATCCTGGGCGCCTGGATCTATTGCCGCAAAAGCGGGCTCCCTTTTTTAAAAACCTTTGATCTGGTGGTTCCCTCGCTGGCGCTGGCCCAGGGAATCGGCAGGATCGGCTGCCTGCTGGCGGGCTGCTGTTACGGCATACCGGTCAGCGCGGACAACCCCATTGCCATTGTATTTCCCGACTCCTCCTTTGCGCCAAGCGGCGTGCCGCTGCTGCCTACGCAGATCATTTCCAGCGGTTTGAATTTCCTGCATTTTGGCGTCTTGATGCTGTTGTCCGGCAGACTGAAAAAGGACGGGCAGCTGGCGGGCTGTTATTTGATTTTCTACAGCGTCGGCAGATTCGTTCTGGAATTTTACCGGGGGGATCTGATCCGGGGCAAAGTGGGAACGCTTTCCACCTCCCAGTTCATTTCGATCTTTATGTGTCTGATCGGAGTGTTCCTGCTGTTTTTCCTTTCCCGTTTTCAAAAAAATCCAGAAACTTCCGGACAGAAGCCGGATGCGGCGCTTGACTGAGATAGGAAAAGCCCACCTGCCGTTTGGGAATGGAAACCGGCATTTTCAATTGAAGCAGCCGGCCTTTGGCCAGGTCCTCCCGCACAAAATCCCGGATCACGCAGGCGATGCCAAGATCGATCTTGGCAAATTCTATGAGAAGATCCAGGGAGGTCACCTCGATCATCTGCGCCGCGGTCAGATTCTCCTGGGAAAGATAGCGGTCCACATATTGCCGCGTAATATTTTCTTTGTTCAACAGCATGAGCGTAGATTCGGAAAACACCTTTCGGGAAGACAGGGGGGTGTTTGAGGGGATACGCTCTTTCAGATTGTCCAGATAGGTTCTGGTGGTGACAAAAATATCCTGAATTTCCATAACCGGAAGGAACGTCAGCTGCTCCATATTGTCCGCCATCCCGATCAGGCCAAGGTCGACGCGGCCTTTTTCCAGCGCCTCGATGGTTTCATAGGAGGACTGACAGGAGATGGAGATCTGAATATGGGGGTTTTCCCGGACGAACGGACGCAGAATGGGCAGAAGCACATATTTGCACAGAGTGGTGGAAACGCCGATGGAAAGATGCCCCATTCCCAGCTTCTGCATACGCGAAAGCTGTTTTTCCCCCCATTCGATGGACGAAAAGGCGCCTGCCACCTGTCGGTAAAGAAGCTCCCCTTCCTCGGTCAGCCTGACGCCGCGGGAGGAACGCAGAAACAGGGTGGTGTTAAGACCGGCTTCCAGCTTGGAAATCGCCTTGCTGATGGCCGGCTGGCTGATGTAGAGTTCTCTGGCGGCGCCGGAGATGTTTTTGCAGCGGGCGACGGTGTAAAAAATGTGATAAAGATTGAAATTCTGCTCCATATCCGTTCCTCTTTTCAACAGATTTGCCTGGTAAGACGATCCGAAAACCGTTTGGCATCTTCTATAACTTAAGTACATTATAATTTATTATACTATAACTCATATTTATAGTAAACATAAACGATAGGTATTTTCCTTTTCCCAAAGGATATGATACACTGGATTTATCATATCAGTAAAATCAGCGGGATCCACGAAGGGTGGTCCCGGGAAGGAGTAAACCTATGGGAATGACGATGACGCAGAAGATCCTGGCTGCCCACGCCGGTCTGGATCATGTGCAGGCCGGACAGCTGATCGAGGCGGATCTGGATCTTGTGCTCGGAAACGATATTACCAGTCCGGTCGCCATCAAAGAACTGGAAAAAATGAAAACGGAGGGGGTCTTTGATCGGGACAAGATCGCCCTGGTGCCGGATCATTTTGTGCCGAATAAGGATATCAAATCCGCCGAGCACTGCAAATGTGTGAGGGAATTTGCGTACCGCAATCAGATCACGAATTATTTCGAGGTGGGGGAAATGGGGATCGAACATGCGCTCCTGCCGGAAAAAGGCCTGACCGTTGCGGGCGACGTGATCATCGGAGCGGATTCCCATACCTGTACCTACGGCGCGTTGGGCGCATTTTCCACGGGAGTGGGAAGCACGGACATGGCGGCGGGCATGGCCACCGGCAAAGCGTGGTTCAAGGTTCCTTCCGCGCTTCGCTTTTCGCTCATCGGCAAACCTTCCCGGTGGATCGGAGGAAAGGACGTGATCCTTCATATCATCGGGAAAATCGGGGTGGACGGCGCATTATACAAATCCATGGAATTTGTGGGAGAGGGCGTGAAAAACCTGAGCATGGACGACCGGTTTACCATTGCCAATATGGCGATTGAGGCGGGCGGCAAAAACGGCATTTTCCCGGTGGATGAAAAAACGGAGGCCTACCTGAAAGCACATTCTGTAAGACCGTACCGGATCTATGAGGCGGACCCGGACGCGGTCTACGATGCGGAATATATCATTGACCTGGGGGCCCTGCGGCCTACCGTCGCGTTTCCCCATCTGCCCGAAAATACCCGGACCATTGACGAGATCACGGAAAAAGTGCCCGTGGATCAGGTGGTGATCGGTTCCTGTACAAACGGAAGGATCGAGGATATGCGGATGGCGGCGAGCGTATTAAAGGGCCGTCATGTGGCCAGGGGCCTTCGCTGCATCGTGATTCCGGCCACACAGCAGGTTTATCTTAAGGCAATGGAAGAAGGGCTGCTGAAAATCTTTATCGAGGCGGGCGCCATTGTCAGCACGCCGACCTGCGGCCCCTGTCTGGGCGGCTATATGGGCGTTTTGGCGAAGGGGGAACGCTGCGTTTCCACCACCAACCGCAACTTTGTAGGACGTATGGGACATGTGGAATCGGAAATCTATCTGGCGGGACCCGCAGTGGCGGCGGCCAGCGCAGTGGCCGGCCGGATCGCAAGCCCCGAACAGCTGTAAAAAAGTAAAACGGCAGCGCGGAGCCTGCAGAGCCGCGCAGAAATGAGGATAACATGAAAAAAGCAACAGGAAGAGTGTTTCGATACAAAGACAACGTGGATACCGACGTTATCATTCCGGCCCGCTATCTGAATTCTTCGGATCCCAAAGAGCTGGCGATGCATTGCATGGAGGATATTGATGCGGATTTTGTGAAACGGGTGCAGCCGGGGGATATCATTGTGGCGGATAAAAATTTCGGCTGCGGTTCTTCCCGGGAACACGCGCCCATCGCGATCAAGGCGGCGGGCGTAAGCTGCGTCATCGCGGAGACGTTTGCCCGTATTTTCTACCGCAACGCCATCAACATCGGCCTGCCCATCATCGAATGTCCCGAGGCCGCCAGGGGAATCCAGGCGCAGGATGAGGTGGAAGTGGATTTCGATACGGGGATCATCACCAATAAGACCCGGTCCACGCAGTTTCAGGGGCAGGCGTTTCCGCCCTTTATGCAAAAGATCATCGCCGCCGGCGGCCTGGTCAATTATATCAACGAAAAAGAAAGCGGCCAGGCGCTCAATAACGATTGAAGCAGGAAAAAATCTCCTGTCTTCTTGGTCTGGCCAGGTTGACCGGGACATAAGAGGATTCGCAGACGGCGGCCAGCCCTTTCTCCTGCATCAGTTTTTCCAGCTCGTCCACGATTTGTGTCAGGGGCAGGTCGGAATCGGCGTAATGTTCTTTGGCATAGCGCAGCAGATAGGAGAGGGCCGCGGTCTGTTCGCCGTCCACCAGTTGTTCCACATATCGTAAGTCCAGCGTCTCTTTGTCGATCATAAACGAGGTTTTGCCCAGCGTTTTGACTTTTGCGTGTTCCGGCCGGTTCTGGCCCATACGGTTTTGGGGTCTGCGATCTGCGCCGGTCCGGTCAGCCCGGGCAGCGTGCTTTAAGGAATGGGCCCGCCGGGCGCCGGGAAGAGAAAAGCCCTCTGCCCGAAACGTTTCGGGCCCTCTTTTTTCCAGGATCTGTTTTACCGCTCCGGTGATGTCCAGGGCGCGGTAGCAGTCCATCTGTAAGATGGTATCGGCGATATAAAAATAAGAACCGCAGCTTCCGACCACAAGAATGGTGGAGATCCCCGCTTTTTCATAGAGATCTCTGGCCCGTTCCAAAAAGGGAGTAATCGGTTCTTTTTTTCGCGCGATCACCTGCTGCATCAGCGCGTCGCGGACCATAAAATTGGTGGCGGAAGTGTCCTCGTCGATGAGAAAAAGACGGCTGCCCGCTTCCATGCCTTCCACGATGGCCGCGGCCTGAGAGGTGGAGCCGCTGGCATCCAGAGTCGAAAAATGGGAGGTATCCGAGCCGTTTGGCAGGTCGTTGATGAACAGGGAAATATCCACGCAGTTGATTTTTCTGCCGTCCTCCGCCCGTAATTTCACGGCGGTCTGATCCGTTATGACAAATTCCCGTCCGTCTCCCGCAATGTGGTTATAGACGCCGCGTTCCAGCGCCTTTAACAGCGTGGATTTCCCATGATAGCCGCCGCCGGCGATCAGCGTGATCCCCCTGGGAATCCCCATTCCCCGAAGCGGCCCCCGATGGGGGAGCAAAAGGGTAAGGGACAGGCTTTTTGGAGCAGAAAAAGCGACCGCCTCTTTCATAGGACGGTCCGAGACGCCGCTTTCCCGGGGCAGGATGGAACCGTCCGCCACAAAGGCCGTCAGGCCATGCAAAGGAAGCTGTTCGCGGATAAATTGCTGATCTTCCGCAAGATCGACGGCCTCTTTTACTTCCTTTTGGGGAAGCGCGCCATAAAAAAGCGTGCTTTTTGCACATTGGGGCAGGTAATCAAACAGGATCTTTTCCAGTTCTTTGGCCAGAATGGTGCGTCCGGCGGCGGGAAACCCCACTTCAAAACGTACGATCAGTTCTTTTGGGGTGAATTCGCAGGCGGAGCGTTCCAGGACCTCCTGTCCGGGACGGCTGACGTCGATCAGGCCGCTTTTTCCGGAACCGCCCGCCTGAAAACGGAATCGTCCGATGGCCCGGCCAAAAGAACGCAGAATGTAGTCCGAGAGCGCTATGCGTTTCCAGGGCCGATCCAGAAAACATTCCGGAAAAGCGGCCCTGCTTCTTTCCACATGGAGGCTCAACCGGGACGGGGAGGCGAACGGGTCGCCCTGTACGTGGTCGATGGAAAGGACAAAGTCCGAATCGGCATAACTGCCGGCCAGCGATTTATAGGCCGGATATCCTTTGTGGTCGATGGCAGATAACATCGTCCGCAGGTCTGTCATTTTCTTCATGAAACATCCCCCTTTTTCCTTTTTCCAATTGTCAAGGTCAGTATAATCAGTTCCCAAAACCCTGTCAACCGGGAAGCGCATTTTTGGCGTTCGCTCCTTTTTGGGGGAACGGATGGAAGGAAACAGAAATTTCAGGTGACATTTTCGCCTGTTTATTGTAAGATGGAAAGGGCATGGAGGATGAGGATATCATGAGATTCAGGGAAGAAATGTTTAGAAGGATTTTGACGTTTATTACGGTAGCGGTGCTGTTTGGCATCGTCGTTTTCGAGGCCATTTCCCTGCAGGGGACGAGAAATGCCAGGGCGGAGGCCGAAAAAATGGTGCTGGAATTACAGGAAGATCTGCAGACGCTTTCCCAGTCCAACGAAGCGTTACGGCAGGAAAAGGAGGAGCTGACCGCGTTTTGGGAAGAATGGTCCCCCTACGCGGCTTTTACGGAAAGCAAGGAAGTCCTGACGCTGCAATCCGATCTGTTTCAAAGGCCGGAGATGATTCCCGATGAGGTGCGGGAGGCGGTTCTTTCAAAGCTGGAAGAGGAAACCCGTCAGGATTTACAGAACCCGTCGAAAGAGGAGGAGGAACTGTCCTTTTCCTTTTCCGATCCCGGACAGGACAGCGTCTTTCTCCCCTTACGCACAGGCGGATCGGATCAGGACGGCTGCCTGGTCTATACCGTGGCCCGGGAGGAAAATCACGGGATGCCGGTGGAGCTTTTGTTTGAAGTGGATTTTACCGTTTCCGGAAGTGTGATCGACCGCGATGAGAACGGAAAAATCAAATGGAACTGCGTGGCCTATGATATGGGAGACGGCTGGCAGGGGATCGGACCGGAAACGGACGGTCAAAAGCAAGAAGACTGATGGCAGGAGGGAAAAGGGCGGATGGATATACAAAACGTTTTGGACAAACTGGATCGTCTGTTTGCCGACAACCGGGTGGACGAGGTGGAGCCGTTTTTGTTGTCCCGGCTGGAACAGGCCAAAGAGGAAAAGGATTACGGTTCCTATCTTTCCATCGGCAACGAGCTGATCGGGTTTTATCGGAGCGTTTCGGAATATGAAAAGGCGTTTGCGATCTCCGAAGACGTGCTTTTGCTGATGGAAGAACTGCAGCTGGACAATACGGAACATTTTGCCACCACGCTTTTGAATACGGCCACCGCATACCGCGCGGCCGGAAGATACGAAGAGGCGCTGGCCGACTATGCCCGCGCGCTGCGCATCTATGAAACCACCATTCCGGCGGGGGATTATCGGTTCGCCGGGCTTTACAACAATGTAAGCATTTTGCTGGAGCAGCTGGGAGACAACGAAAAAGCCGCCGTCTTTTTGGAACGGGCGATTGCAATTGTGGAAAAACAGCCGGATGCGAGAATGGAACTGGCGACCTCCAAGACCAATCTTGCGCTGATCTGTTTTAAGCTGCAGGATGAGAAAAGGGCGGAACAGCTTCTGACGGAGGCGATCGGGATTTTCCGGGAAAACAAAGAAAATACGGACGCCCATTACAGCGCCGCGCTGGCCGGTATGGGGGAGGCCTGCTTTCGCATGGGAAGGCTGGAGAAGTCCCTTTCATTTTATCAGATGGCGCTGGAGGAAGTGCAAAAGCATTTCGGCAAAAACGACAGCTACCGTCTGCTGTGCGCCAATTGCGCGGCGGTTTTAAACCGGCTGGGGCGAAAGGAAGAAGCAAAGCGCTATGAAGAGGGGACGTTATGAAGGGACTGGAGCTGTGCAGGCAATATTTTGAAAGCTGCGGAAAACCCATGCTGCAAGAGCTGGCGCGCCGCCATCCCGCTTTAAAGGGCTCCTTTTGCGCCGGACTCGTGGGACATGGTTCGGAGTGTCTGGGGTATGACGATGCGCTGTCTGCCGATCATGATTTCGGCCCCGCCTTTTGCGTCTGGCTGCCCCGTTCTCTGTTTGCCGCCTATGGGGAAACCTGCCGTAAGGCGTGGGAGGCAATGCCAAAGGAATGGGGCGGGTATTTGGCGCGGCAGACCTCGTTATTTGGCGGGGGACGAATCGGCGTCCTGTGTCTGGAGGATTTTTATTTCGGGCTGATCGGACGAGAGAGCGCGCCCGAAAAAAATGCCGAATGGATGGCGTTGGCGGAGGACCGGGCGCTTCTGGCCACAAACGGGGAGGTCTTTTTGGACGAACCCGGCCTGTTTTCTGCGGTGCGCAGAAAACTGCAGGCCTATTATCCGGAAGATGTGCGCAAAAAAAAGATTGCGGCCCGGGCGGCCACGATGGCGCAGTCCGGACAGTACAACTACAGCCGGCTCTGCCGGCGGGGCGAGTGGACGGCCGCCTTTTTCGCGCTGCAGGAGTTTATGAAAAGCACCTGCTCCATGGTGCATCTGCTCAACCACACCTATACCCCTTACTATAAGTGGATGCACCGCAGCCTTCGGGATCTGCCCATCCTTTCGGAAATATACGGACTTTTGGATCAGCTTTGCGCGCCCTTCGACAGCCGGAACGCCTGGGAAACGGCGCAGGAATCCGATTTTTTATTGGGGCTGATCAACACAAAGGACAGCCGGGCGGTACTGATCGAAACGATATGCCAGCTGGTCATTCGGGAATTGGAAAGGCAGGAGCTGACGGACGCGCACGATCTTTATCTGGAGGCGCACGCGCTTTCCGTTATGAAGAAAATACAGGATCCAACGATCGCCTCTCTGCAGCTGATGGAAGGCTGATGTCGTACAGAAGGACTTGAAACATATGTTCGAATATGCTAGAATAAACAGTCGGGATCTTTCTCTGATCGCAGCGGTTCTGCTCATTTTTGGAATCTCGGCGTTTTGCATTTTCCTCCTGTTTGCGGGACAAAAAAGCCGCTGGGTGATCGTGGAGCAAAACGGCGATTTGCTGGCGCGGATATCTTTGCAGGAAGAACGGACCGTCTCTTATACCTGTGAAGAGGGCGGGCGGCATGTGATAGAGATACAAGACGGCCGCGTGCGGGTCAGGGAGGCGGACTGCCCCGATCAGATCTGCGTCCGACAGGGATGGCTGGAGAAACCGGGACAGCTTGCCGTCTGTCTGCCGCACCGGATGGTGGTGCGCATTGAGGGGGGCTTCTCATGAAAAAGACGGCTGTGCTGGGTATGCTGGTCTGTGCCGCGATGATGCTTTCCTATGTGGAGTCTCTGGTCGAGCTGACGCCGTCCATCCCGGGGATCAAGATCGGTCTGGCCAATCTGGTCATTGTAATCTGTCTCTACCGCTATGGGGAACGGGAAGCGTTTCTGGTCAATTTAGCCCGCGTTGTACTGGGGGCGTTTTTGTTTGGCAGTCTTTTTTCCCTTTTATACAGTCTGGCGGGCGCTTTTTTCTCTCTGGCCGCGATGGTGGCAGGAAAGCGGCGTCTGGGATTTTCCCTGGTGGGCGTCAGCGTCTGCGGAGGCGTATGTCATAATCTGGGTCAGCTTTTTATGGCGATGGCGGTGCTTCAAAGCGTCTGGGTGATTTTTTATCTGCCCTGGCTTTTGTTGGCGGGGTGCGCAGCCGGTATTTTGATCGGCATATGCGCAGGCAGGGTCTGCCGGCGGCTGCCCGGCAGCGACGATACGCAAGGGACAGAAAAGTGAGGAGGAGGAAATGTACGCGTATCTGATCGGAAAAGTGATGGAAACGGAAGAGGAGAACCTGGTGCTGGAAGTGGGCGGGATCGGCTATAATATAAAGGTATCCGGCAGCGTCCTTTCCAAGCTGCCTCCCATCGGTCAGGAAGTGAAGATCTATACCTATACCAGCGTGCGGGAAGATGCGCTGCAGCTGTTTGGTTTTTTGACCAAAGACGATCTGAAAATGTACCGGCTGCTGATTACGGTCAGCGGGATCGGCCCCAAAGGCGGGATGGCCCTGCTGGGGGCCATGAGCGCGGACGCGCTG
Organism: uncultured Eisenbergiella sp.; assembly: GCA_947626995.1. Classification (GTDB taxonomy): domain Bacteria; phylum Bacillota; class Clostridia; order Lachnospirales; family Lachnospiraceae; genus Gallintestinimicrobium. Next base: position 24,188 of record CANQUI010000004.1, read on the forward strand.
CGGATGGCGGTGATCGCCCAGGATGTGAAGGCCATTGCAAAGGCACCGGGCATCGGGACGAAAACGGCGCAGCGGGTCATCCTGGAGCTAAAGGATAAAATATCGGTGGAGGACGCCTTTACGGACCGGGAGGTTTTGCCTGCCGCTGCCGGGGAAGTTTCGGGACAGGCCAGACAGGAAGCGGTGGAAGCGCTGATTGCCCTCGGCTATCCCGCTTCGGACGCGATGCGGGCGGTAAAGGCGGTGGAACAAGACGACATGGACGTGGAAGCCCTGCTGAAAGCCGCGTTGCGAAAGGTATGATAAAATGGCAAGAATGATCGAGACAAACCTCACGGAAGAGGATATCAAAATAGAGGGAACGCTTCGTCCCAGATTTTTAAAGGATTATATTGGACAGGAAAAAGTAAAGGAAAGTCTGAGCATTGGGATCGAGGCGGCCAGGCAGCGGAAAGAGCCGTTGGATCATGTGCTTTTTTACGGCCCCCCGGGACTTGGCAAGACCACCCTGGCCGGCATCATCGCCAATGAAATGGGGGTCAATATGAAGGTGACCAGCGGGCCGGCCATCGAAAAGCCCGGTGAAATGGCCGCCATTTTAAACAATCTGCAGGAGAACGATCTGCTTTTTGTGGATGAGATCCACCGGCTCAACCGCCAGGTGGAGGAAGTGCTTTATCCGGCCATGGAGGATTTCGCCATTGATATTATGATCGGAAAAGGGGCGTCGGCCCGCTCGATCCGGCTGGATCTGCCGAAGTTTACGCTGGTAGGGGCGACGACCAGAGCCGGATTGCTCACCGCTCCGCTGCGGGACCGGTTTGGGATGATTCAGCGTCTGGAATTTTATACCGTCCCGGAATTACAGGTGATCATCCTACATTCCGCCAGGATTCTGGGGGTTGAGATCGAACCCGAAGGCGCCCGGGAGCTGGCACGAAGGAGCCGTGGCACCCCGCGCCTTGCCAACCGGATTTTAAAGAGGGTCCGGGATTTTGCCCAGGTCAGATACGACGGCGTGATCACGGAATCCGTCGCCCATGTGGCCCTGGATCTGATGGATGTGGATAAGATGGGACTGGATCGGATCGACCGCAACATGCTTTATACCATGATCGATAAATTCGGAGGCGGGCCGGTAGGCCTGGATACGCTGGCCGCCGCCATCGGGGAAGACGCCGGAACCATCGAAGACGTGTATGAACCCTATCTTTTGATGAACGGTTTCTTGGACCGTACGCCCCGGGGACGCATGGTGACGCGGCGCGCCTATCAGCATTTGGGACTGGACGCGCCCGAATAACAGGGGGGACACATTGAAAAAAGAACTGCAATATTTCGAGATTGAAAATTCGTTCGGAGGCTCTCAGGCGTGGTTTTTTGACCGCTTCATGAGAATCGGCGGCTGCGCGGCGGCCGCCGCCTGCGACAGTTGTCTTTGCCTGGAACGGGAGCAAAAAATCCGCGGACTTTCTCCCTTTGACGGAAACGAGCTGACAAAAGAACAGTATGTGTCGTTTTCCCGGATCATGAAACCCTACCTGCATCCCAGGCTGTTTGGCGTGAACCGGCTGGACCTTTATATCCGCGGCTTTGACCGGTATTTGGCAAAACAGAACTGTGAGCGGCTCCGGATGGAGGGTTTTTCCGGCGATCGGAGCGCCAAGGAGGCCAAAGAAGCGATCCAAACACAGATCGACGCGGCGTTTCCGGTTCCCTGTCTGACGCTGCAACACCGCGATCCCGGTCTGCAGGATTATGTATGGCACTGGTTCATGCTCACCGGATACGATTGCAGAAAAGATGCCTTTCTGGTCAAGGCAGCCACTTACGGACGGTTTCGCTGGATCGATCTGGAAGCGCTGTGGAACACGGGTTACAAAAGAAAGGGCGGCCTGATCCTTTACCGGATCCGTAACTGACCGCCCGCCGTCCGCGGCAGGCATACCGCCTCTTCTCCTTTCTTCTTTTTCTTCCTCCTATTTCTTTTTTTTCCGCATTTTAAATTCCGCTCTGAAAAATGTCACATTGATTATTGACAACTAATATTAGTGAGTATATACTAACTAATGTCAGAGATGACATATTACAGGGAAAGAGAGGAGAAAAAAATGCCGTTGTCGATGGTAAAGGAAGGCGAGCCAAACAAGATCAAGAAGATATGCGGCAAGGAAGAGATTCGGAGGTTTCTGGAAAATCTCGGATTTGTGACCGGAGGCGTTGTGACGGTGGTATCCGCTGTGGGAGGAAATCTTATTGTAAATGTAAAGAATACGCGTGTCGCCATCGGCAAAGATATGGCGAACAAAATTATGGTGTAAAGAAAGGATGAAAAGATGAAAACATTGAGGGAAGTCGCGTGCGGCCAGACCGTCGTGGTAAAGAAGCTGTCCGGAGACGGTCCGGTCAAAAGACGGATCATGGATATGGGGATTACCAAGGGGATCGCCATATATGTGCGGAAGGTAGCGCCGCTTGGAGATCCCGTGGAGGTGACGGTGCGCGGATACGAGCTGTCTTTAAGAAAAGCGGATGCGGAAATGATTGAAGTGGAATAAGAATTTTTTAAAAATTTGCCCATAGGTTAGCAAAGCCTAATAATGGGTAGAAGTTACAAACCAATATTTCAAAAAGAAAAGGAGCGATCACATGTCGATTAAAATTGCATTGGCAGGAAACCCCAACTGCGGAAAAACGACGCTATTTAACGCGCTCACCGGTTCCAATCAGTTTGTGGGAAACTGGCCGGGCGTAACGGTGGAAAAAAAGGAAGGAAGGCTTAAGGGCGATAAGGATGTAAGGATCATGGACCTTCCCGGCATCTATTCCCTTTCGCCTTATACCCTGGAAGAAGTGGTGGCGAGAAATTATCTGATTACGGAGCGGCCGGACGCCATCCTCAATATCGTAGACGGCACCAATATTGAGAGAAATCTGTATTTGTCCACGCAGCTTCTGGAACTGGGGATCCCGGTGGTCATGGCGGTCAATATGATAGACGCGGTAAAAAAGACCGGGGATGTGATACATACTGACAAACTCAGTGAGAAGCTGGGCTGCGAGGTGGTGGAGATTTCCGCCTTAAAAGGGATCGGTATCCAGGAGGCGGCAGAAAAAGCCGTAAAGCTGGCCCGGCAAAAAAAGGCGGCGCCTCCGGTTTCTTCTTTTTCTCAAAAGGTGGAAGAGATCGTCGGCAGAGCGGAAGAAAGACTGACGGACGTGCCGGAAGAGCAGAAGCGCTTTTTTGCCATAAAGCTGCTGGAAAAGGATGACAAGATCCTGTCGCAGATCCGTCATGCGCCGGATGTATCCGATCTGATCCGTAAGATGGAGCAGGAATTTGACGACGATACCGAAAGTATCATCACCAACGAACGGTATGTTTATCTTTCCTCCATCATCGGGGAATGTTGTACAAAGAATCAAAAGAGAGAACGGACGGTTTCCGACAGGATCGATCAGGTGGTGACCAATCGTTTTCTGGCTTTGCCGATCTTTGCGGCGGTGATGTTTCTCGTCTATTATATTTCCGTGACTACGGTGGGCACCTGGGCGACGGATTGGGCCAACGACGGCGTGTTCGGAGACGGCTTTCGCCTGTTTGGAATCGACATTCCCGGCATCCCGGTACTGGTGGGCAATCTGCTTGAGGCGGCAGGCTGCGCCGGCTGGCTGCAGAGCCTGATCCTGGACGGCATTGTGGCCGGCGTGGGCGCCGTTTTGGGATTCGTGCCTCAGATGCTGGTACTGTTTTTTTTCCTTGCCTTTTTGGAGGCCTGCGGGTATATGGCGCGGGTGGCCTTTATCATGGACCGGATCTTCCGAAAATTCGGTCTGTCCGGGAAGTCCTTTATTCCCATGCTGATCGGTACCGGCTGCGGCGTGCCGGGGGTCATGGCGTCCCGTACCATTGAAAATGACAGGGACCGGAAAATGACCATTATGACCACGACCTTCATTCCCTGCGGCGCCAAGCTTCCCATCATCGCCCTGATTGCGGGGGCGCTGTTTGACGGAGCGGCCTGGGTTGCGCCCAGCGCGTATTTTGTGGGCATTGCGGCCATTATCTGTTCCGGTATTATCTTAAAGAAAACGAAAATGTTTTCGGGAGATCCGGCGCCCTTTGTCATGGAGCTGCCCGCCTATCACATGCCCACGCCGGGAAATGTACTGCGCAGCATGTGGGAAAGAGAGTGGTCTTTTATCAAAAAAGCCGGCACCATCATTTTGTTGTCCACCATCGTGCTCTGGTTTTTGCAGGGATTTGGCTGGGTGGACGGGAACTTTACCATGCTGGAGGCAGAGCAGCTTGACAGCAGCATCCTGGCTTACATCGGCAGTCTGATCGCGCCGCTGTTTCTTCCGCTTGGCTGGGGAGACTGGAAGATGGCCGTAGCGGCGGTGACCGGTCTGATCGCAAAGGAAAACGTAGTGGGAACGTTCGGCATCCTCTTCGGGTTTGCGGAAGTGGCGGAAGACGGTGCGGAGATATGGGGAGAACTCGCCGGCAGTATGTCCGCTGTCGCGGCCTATTCCTTTCTGGTCTTTAATCTTCTCTGCGCGCCCTGTTTTGCGGCGATGGGCGCAATCAAACGGGAAATGAACAATATCAAATGGTTCTGGTTTGCCATCGGCTATCAGTGTGTCCTGGCCTACGTGGTATCCCTGTGTATCTATCAGATCGGAAGCCTGTTTACGGGAGGCGGCTTTGGGATCGGAACCGTGGCAGCGATTCTGCTCATCCTGGGCTTTTTATGGCTCCTTTTTAGACCTTACAAGGAGAGCGCAACCTTGACGGTAAACACAAAAAAACTGGCCAGTGTAAAATAAACGTGTTATAGTCAGAGCAGGAGGTATTGGAAATGGGAACGGCTATTGTGCTGATCCTCTTAGCGGCCGCCGTCACGGCGGCGCTAAGAAGCATGATCAAAGAGAAAAAGAGCGGCAAATCACTCCAGTGCGGCAAGGACTGCAGCCATTGCAGCGGCTGCCACTGACGCCGAAGAGGATTTTTTAAAATCAGGACCGGGCCGCCCGCAGCGTTCGGGAGGCGTTTAATACGGCCAGTACCATGACGCCCACATCCGCGAAGATCGCCGCCTGCATGCCGGTGACGCCAAGCGCGCCAAGGATCAGGCAGAGCGCTTTGACGGATAACGAAAAGACAATATTCTGTCTGACGATACGCAGACATTTCCGGGAGATTTGTATGGCAAGTGAGATCCGGGAGGGATCGTCGTCCATCAGCACGATATCCGCGGCTTCAATGGCGGCGTCGCTGCCCATGGCGCCCATGGCGATCCCGATGTCTGCGCGGGAAAGGACGGGCGCGTCATTGATGCCGTCCCCCACAAAAGCGAGCCTGGAACGGGGCGGTTTTGCACAAAGGAGCTGTTCGACCTGCGCGACCTTATCCGCAGGCAGAAGATTGCTGTGCACCTCCCGGATGCCCAGCTCTTTTGCCGCAGCGTCGGCGGCCTTTTTCGAATCTCCGGTGAGCATCACCGTGCGGACGCCCTGCGCCTGCAGCTCCCGGATGGCCTGTGGCGCGGTTTTTTTGACGCGGTCGCTTATGAGGATGGAACCGGCAAATTGCTGTTCAATTGCCACATAGACCACGGTGCCGGCATCTGTGCAGGGAAGGAAGGAGACGCCCAGACGCTCCATCAGGCGGGCGTTTCCCACGGCTGCCCGGCGGCCGTCCACCAGAGCCGTCACGCCGTTTCCGGCGATTTCCTTTACGTCGGATACGCGGTCTGTGTCGGGCGCGTCTTTCAGCGCGTCGCGCAGGCTTTTGCTGATGGGATGATTGGAGAAGCTTTCCGCCAGCGCGGCCGTTTCCAGCAGTTCTTTTTTGGCAAAGCCGTCGGAAGGATAGAGGGCGGATACCGAAAAGACGCCTTCCGTCAGCGTGCCGGTCTTGTCAAATACCATGGTTTTCGTATCGGCCAGCGCCTCCAGATAGTTTCCGCCTTTCACCAAAATCCCGGCCCGGCTCGCACCGCCGATCCCGCCGAAGAAGGAGAGGGGGATGCTGATGACCAGGGCGCAGGGACAGCTGATGACCAGAAACGTCAGGGCACGGCTGATCCATTCCAGCCAGTTGCCCACAAACAGGGGCGGAAGAAACGCCAGCAGCGCCGCGCCGATACAGACGGCGGGCGTATAATAACGGGCGAATTTGGTGATGAAGTTTTCGGCTTTCGCTTTTTTCATGCTGGAATTTTCCACCAGATCCAGGATCTTTGTCACGGTGGACTGCGCAAAGGGCTTTGTCACCCGTACTTTAAGAAGCCCGCTGAGATTGACGCAGCCGCTGATGATATCGTCGCCGGCACAAACCTCCCGGGGCAGGCTTTCTCCGGTGAGCGCGCTGGTATTGAGGGTAGAGGAGCCTTCCAAAATCACCCCGTCCAAAGGGACCCGTTCTCCGGGACGGACCAGGATGATTGCGTCGGGCATAACGGTATCGGGCGAAACCTTCGTGATCTCACCGTCCAGCTCCAGATTGGCATAGTCGGGACGGATGTCCATCAGCGTCGCTATGCTGCTGCGGCTTTTTCCCACTGCATAGCTTTGGAACAGCTCGCCGATCTGATAAAAGAGCATGACCTCTACGCCCTCCGCATAGCTGTCGTTTCCAAACAGGCCCAGTCCCATGGCGCCCACGGTGGCGATTGCCATCAGGAAATTTTCGTCAAACACTTCCCCGTGGATCACGCCCAACGCCGCCTTGCGCAGGACGTCGTATCCGATGATCAGATAGGGAAGCAGATAGAGCAGAAATTTTCCGATTCCCGCAACCGGAATAAAATGGATCAAAACAGTCAGCGCTGCGGAAAAAAGAATCCGGAATAAAACTTTCTTTTGCTTTTTGGTCATAGCTTTGTCCTCGCTGTTCTTTTTTTACAGACAGATCTCAAAATCGCCGTCCACCTTTTTGCAGACCTTCACCACATCTTTTAAAACCTTATCAAACTGCGGTTCCTCCGCCTTGAGCATCATTTTCTGCGCCATAAAGCTGATGGTCACGTCCTCTACGCCCTTTACCCTCCGGGCGGCTTCTTCCATTTTGGCCGCACAGTTTGCGCAGTCCACTTCCACCTTAAATTTCTTTTCCATAATTCTGTTCTCCTTTTTTATTTTCCTTTTGCTTTATTCTGAAATATGCTCCAGACCCAGAGCGATGATCGTCCGTACGTGTTCATCGTCCAGGGAATAGTAGACGGTTTTTCCGTCCCGCCGGAATTTTGCCAGCTTATTGGTTTTGAGAATTCTGAGCTGATGGCTCACCGCAGAGGGGGTCATATTCAGGCATTGGGCGATATCGTTGACGCAAAGCTCGCTTTCAAACAGCGCGTAGAGAATCTTCACCCGGGTGGAATCGCCGAATACCTTAAACAATTCGGCCAGATCATAAAGGATCTCGTCGTCCGGGAGCGCGTCGCGGACCTGCTCGATGGCGATCTGCTGCGCCTGGTCTTTTGACTCGCCGGACCCGTCGGCGAAGATGCGGACCTCGTTTTTCATCATGGGAACCTCCTTTTATTTGAACAACTGTTCAAATGATAGTATATTCAACCGGAGAGCCGATGTCAATAGCGTTTTGAAAAAAACTTGCATTTCCCTTTCCGCCTCGTTATAATAAAAACGAAACGTTGGGGAAGTTGTGTACGCGAGAGGGAAAAGGTATGGCAGTCAAGAATAATACGGAAGTGGTCATTGCAGGCAATACGATGACGCTCAGCGGATATGAAAGCGAAGAATACCTGCAAAAGGTTGCCTTCTATATCAACAGTAAGATCGCGGAATACGGCAAGGTAGACAGCTTCCGCAGACAGTCGGTAGACAGGCAGCATATTTTGCTGGAGTTAAATATCGCGGACGATTACTTTAAGGCAAAGGAGCAGGTCGAGCTCTATGAAGAGGAGATTGGCGCCAGAGAAAAGGAAGTATACGACTTAAAGCATGAACTGATCGCCGCGCAGATCAAACTGGAAAACACGGAAAAATCGCTGCGCAGCGCACAGAATGAACTGCAGGAAAGCTCCCGGCAGATCGTTCGGCTGGAGACACAGCTGCGCAATTATAAAACGAAGGAATGATACAAAGAGGGCTGTCGCAGGACGGCCCTTTTTTCAAAACCAAAGGAGGGCAACATTGGGCAGGAAGGTGGAACTGCTGGCGCCGGCGGGCGATATGGAATGTCTCAAAGCGGCCATTGCCGCCGGCGCGGATGCGGTATATCTGGGCGGAAAACGGTATGGGGCGCGCGCGTTCGCGGGAAATTTTGAGGAGAAGGAATTGCTGGAGGCCATTGACCTTTCTCATTTTTTTGGCGTAAAGGTGTATCTGACGGTCAACACCCTGACAAAGGACAGGGAGTTAGAAGAACTGGAAAGCTGGATGCGCCCGTTTTATCGCTCCGGTCTGGACGGCGTGATCGTACAGGATCTGGGCGTTTTGGAAAGGTGCAGAAACGCGTTTCCGGACTTGCCGCTGCACGCCAGCACGCAGATGACCGTGACGGAATCCTCCGCGGCGCTTTTTTTAAAACGGCTTGGCGTCAGCCGGATTGTGCCCGCCCGGGAACTAAGCCTTGCCGAGCTGATCACGTTAAAAAAAGAAAGCGGGATGGAACTGGAAACCTTCATACACGGCGCCCTCTGTTACTGTTATTCGGGGCAATGCCTGTTTTCCAGTATGCTGGGCGGACGAAGCGGCAACCGGGGAAGATGCGCCCAGCCCTGTCGGCAGCCCTATTCGATCGAGGAAAAAGGCAGGCGGCTGACGCCGGAGGAATATCCGCTCAGCCTGAAGGATCTTTGCACGCTTCCTTTTTTGCCCGAACTGATCCGGGGAGGCATTGATTCCTTCAAAATAGAAGGACGCATGAAGGGGCCGGTTTACGTTGCGGCTGTGACGGCCATCTATCGGAAGTATCTCGATCTTTTTGAGACCTCGCCGGATAACTGGAGCGTACAGCAGAAGGATCTGGAGGTTTTAAACCGGCTGTACGTGCGGGGCGGTTCGGACGGCGGCTATTACCACAAACACAACGCGAGGCAGATGCTGACCTTAACAAATCCCGGCTATACGGGCTGTGACCCCGCCTTTTTGGAGACGGTCAAAACCCGTTTCCTCTCCACAGAACCGTCCCGTCCGGTGTCCATGACCCTCACCCTTACGCCCGGCGCGCCGGCCGTCCTTTGCGCTGTATGCGACGGTACTGCCGTGACAACAAAGGGGATGGAAGTGATGGAGGCCGTCAAAAAACCGCTGACGCAGGAGGATGTGCGCCGGCAGCTGGTTCGGACGGGAGGCTCTCATTTTCACGCGGCGCATCTGCAAATTTGTCTCACCGATCCGTGTTTTCTGCCGGTGTCGGCCTTAAACGACCTGCGCCGGAAGGGACTGGAAGCCCTCTATGAAAAAATGGTCCAACCCGGCAGACGAACCCGGCAGGCTCCGCTTTGTGCGCCTGCCCGAAGCGAACAGGCACATAAAACGATCCCGGCATCGGATGCGTTGCCCTTTTTTGTTTCCGTCCTCACCGCAGAACAGGCGAAAGCGGCGGTTTCTCACCCGGCCGTTCAACGGCTGTACCTGCCGTCCGATGTTGCGCAAAGCCAAGCAAAAGACGGGACGCTTTGGGAGGCGATTCGAAGCAGGAAAGAGAAAAACCGGGATTTTTCCCTGTTCCTTTCCCTCCCCGTTCTTTTGCGCCTGCCTTCCCGAAACGAACTGCAGGAGCTTGCGCAATGGCTGACGGGCACAAAAGAGGGCGCGATGACGGACGGTTTTCTACTTTCCGGCCTGTCGGGACTTTGTTGGGCCGGCCGCCAGAACAAAAAGCTGAGCCTGAACCATTCGCTGTATGTGTTTAATCGGGAAACGCTGGCTTTGTATATGCGTCACTTTCCGATAGACAGTTTTACCGCGCCTCTGGAACTGAACCGATTCGAGCAGCGTGCCCTCGACGCCTGTTTTCAGGAGCGGATGGTCTATGGAAGAATCCCTATGATGATCAGCGCCAACTGTGTAAAAAAGACGGCGGGACTGTGCGGGCAGGACGGGGACAAAACCGCGCAGATAAAGATGTGGTTTTTCCTGCGGGATCGCTATCAGGCAAAGTTTCCGGTGTTTGTGGACTGCGCGCACTGCATGAATACCATTTATAATTCCGTGCCCCTGTCTTTGCACCAGCACCTTTCCCAGATCGCACAGGACGGCGCAGGGGCCTTCCGGCTGGATTTTACCGAGGAAAGTCCGGCGCAGACGGCAGAGATCCTGCGTCTGTTTGCCGAAAAAAAGCAGACGGTCCCCTATGCCTATACGGTGGGACATTACAAAAAAGGGGTATCCTGATTTGAACGTTTTGATCGCGGCCTATTCCAAATACTTTATCACGCTGTTTCTCTGGCTATTTCTGGGATGCGCCTTTGTTTCGCTGCGCTATGTCAGCGTGAGAAAGCAGCGCAGGGTGGCGCTGGTGCAGAGCCTGTTTTTGTTTTTATCCCAATTGGCCGTCGGGTGGACCATCGGGATTCGGACCGGGCGGCTTTCGTATCTGATTCTGTATGCGTTTGTGTCGGTTCTGACGCTGGCGGTACTGGTGTTTACCGTCCTGATTTATCCCGGAGCGAACCTGGTTTTGCTCAACGCCATGTGTATGCTTGTTCACGCCGGCATGATCGTACTGACCAGAATCAATCCGGATCGGGCGGTCCGGCAGCTTGTGATCGCGGCGATTTCCTTTTTCCTGGCCATGTTTGTTCCCTTTGTGATGGGAAAATTCCCCATGCTGCGGCGGTACGGCGGAATCTATGCCGCCTGCGGGATCGGGGCGCTGGCGCTGGTGCTGGTCCTGGGGCGGCTGACAAACGGTTCCCGGCTTTCTTTTACCATAAGCAGCATTACGTTTCAGCCCTCGGAACTGGTCAAAATCACATACGTCTTTTTTCTGGCCTCCCTGCTTGGCGCAGAGCCCGGGTTTTTCAAAATCCTTTCGGCCGGGGCCCTGGCGGCCCTCCATGTGCTGATCCTGGTGTTTTCCAAAGATCTGGGAAGCGCGCTGATCTATTATGTCGTCGCCGTCATGATGATCACCATCGCGTCCCATCGGCTCCGGTATGCTTTGGCGGGGGCGGTACTGGGCGGTTTTGCGTCTGTGGCAGCGTATGCTCTTTTTCCCCATGTGCAGGTCAGGGTGCAGGCCTTTTTGGACCCCTGGAGCGTGGTGGACAGTCAGGGGTATCAGATCACCCAGTCGCTGTTTGCCTTAAGCCGGGGCGGGTGGTTCGGCCTTGGCATCGGGAAGGGAACGCCGGGGGACATTCCTTTTGTCGAGACGGATTTTATCTTTTCCGCCCTGACGGAAGAGATGGGCCTGCTGTTTGGAATCGGCATTGTGTTGACCGGAGTGGTGATTTTTTTGATTCTGATGCGTCTGGCCTGCGGCATCCGGGACGGGTTTTACAAAAATCTGACCGTGGGATTTGGCGTATCTGTTGTGGTACAGCTTTTTTTGACCGTCGGCGGGGGGACGAAGTTCATTCCCCTGACGGGGGTGACGCTGCCGCTGGTCAGTTACGGAGGAAGCAGCGTCCTGGCTACGGTGTTGATGCTCTACGTGGTGCAGGGAATTTATCAGCTTCGCTACAATGAGGAAAGAAAACTTGAACAAAAAAGAAAAAAAGAAGAAAAACAACAGGCGTAACCGGGAGATTCGCCTGTTTACCGCCTTGTTTCTCTGCCTTTTTGCGGTGCTTTTTACTTATCTGGCGCATTATGTGACGGCAAACAGGGAGGCGCTGTTTAATCACAGCTACAATTCCCGGCAGCGGGTATTGGCGCAGGAGAATATCCGGGGCAGTATTTACGCCTCCTCGGGAGAAGTGCTGGCGTATACGGTCATCGGGCAGGATCAGGAACAAAAAAGGGAATATCCCTACGCCGAACTGTTCGCCCATGTGGTCGGCTACAGCGACAAGGGAAAGACCGGCATAGAGGCGCTGGAAAATTATACGCTCAGCAATGCCGATCTTTCGGAAAAGAAAAAGCTGGACAATGAACTGGCCGGCGTCAGGAATCCCGCAAACAACGTGTATACCACGCTGGACGTGAAGCTCCAGGAAACCGCCAGCGACGCGCTGGGCGCGTTTAGGGGCGCCATCGTGGTGACGGAGATCAAAACGGGCCGGATCCTTGCCATGGTCAGCAAGCCCGATTTCGATCCCAATCAGATCGCCGCAATCTGGGAGGATGTGAGGGAGGATACGCAGGAAGCGCCGCTTTTAAACCGGGCAACCCAGGGCCTTTATCCGCCCGGTTCCACCTTTAAGATCGTAACGGCGCTTTCCTATCTCCGCCAGAATCCGGATACCTGGCAGGAGTATGAATACCAGTGCACCGGCGCGTATCAAAACGGAAAGAACCGGATCGAATGTTATCATGGTACGGTGCACGGACGCGTGGATTTTACGGACTCCTTTGCCAAATCCTGCAACAGCTCCTTTGCCAATATGGGGATGCAAATCGACCGGGAGATTTTTGCCGAAACACTCCGGGACCTTTTGTTTCATCAGCCGCTTCCTCTTTCTATTGCGTACAGTCAGACCGACGTTTCCCTTTCGCGCGACAGCACCGACGGGGAAGTGATGCAGATTGCCATCGGGCAGGGGAAGACGCAGATTACGCCGATACAGCTCAATCTCATCACCGCCGCCATTGCAAACGACGGCCTTTTGATGACGCCGATTCTGGTGGACCGGGTGGAAAACGCCGAAGGCAGGACGCTGCAGGAAAAGGAAAGCACGCCGTACCGCCGGCTCCTTTCCCAAAAAGAGGCAAGTGTCTTAAGAGGGCTGATGGAGGCCGTAGTCAGGGAAGGCACCGGCAGGAAATTAAACGGTCTGTCCTATACGGCGGCGGGAAAGACCGGAAGCGCGCAGTTTAACCAGGTCAGGGAGGATTCCCATGCCTGGTTTACCGGATACGCGCCGGCAGAGGACCCGCAGATCGCCGTTACGGTCCTTGTGGAGCAGGTCGGTTCCGGCGGGGATTATGCCGTGCCGCTGGCAAAGAGGGTATTTGACACCTGGTTTTCATAGGGCGATTTTATGCTTTTTTCGGGATGGGACTTGCCCTGTCCCCCTTTTTGGGATATACTTGTGTTCAGAACGTCGTATCGCCTATACAGGAGGAATTGCAGTGATTGAGGCAACGAGCTGTGGCGGTGTAGTAATTTTTCGGGGAAAGATCCTTCTTTTGTACAAGAACTACCGGAACAAATATGAAGGATGGGTTCTTCCAAAGGGAACCGTGGAAGCGGGCGAGGATTATAAACAGACCGCATTGCGGGAAGTGCTTGAAGAAAGCGGCTCCCGGGCTTCCATCATCAAGTATATCGGCAAGAGCGAATATACGTTCAATGTGCCCGAGGATACGGTGGAAAAGGACGTCCATTGGTATCTGATGATGGCGGACAGTTATTACAGCAAACCGCAAAGAGAAGAGTTTTTCATGGATTCCGGCTTCTATAAGTATCATGAGGCCTACCATCTTTTAAAATTTGCCAACGAAAAGCAGATTCTGGAGAAAGCCTATCACGAATATCTGGAATTAAAAAAGAGCAATCTCTGGGGCAGCCGTAAGTACTATTGACAGGATTGGGGCAAGCGTGCTGTTTATGGAATTCTATCAAAACTTATATGTTGGGAAATCCGTCAAAAAAGTAAATACTGTAAAAAGAAAACTCCGTTCTGGGGCAGGGCAGTTTTCGATCTATCTGATCAGTATCGCCCAAAACAAAGATCAGCTGGAGATTTTTCACAGCGGCCTGTTGAAACAAAAGCATTTTCCCCGTAAGGATCTGTATGTGGTGGGGATTGCGGGCAGTAAGGACGAGGCGTATCAGTTGGTCGGCCTGATGCTGGGCGATACGCTGCGCGCCGGTTTTTGCGGCGATATCAAGCGGTTCCTTCTGCGCGAGGCAAAAGGGGGCGTGGGATGACCATTTTTCTCGGGATCCTGAAAGGGATCGGTATTTTTCTCCTTTGTCTTTTGGCCGTCCTCTTCCTGGTTTTGCTGCTGATTCTTCTGGTACCGGTCCGGTATCGCCTCCAGGGCCGCTTTGAAAAGAAACTGACGGTCCGGGCGCAGGCGTCCTGGCTTTTGCGATTTCTTTTTGTCCGTGTGGATTTTGACAGCGGCGCGCTGGCCTTTCAGATCAGGCTGGCAGGATTTTTGCTTGCGCCAAAAAAGCCCGGGGCCAATCCTACAAAAGGCGGCGATAAAAACGCGCAGACGGCACAGTCCGAACCGCCCAAACCGTCGGCGCCCGACCCTACTGCGGCCTGTCTGGATGACGCAAAAGAGCGCACGGCGCAGAGCACGCCAAAGGAGGAGCCTAAACCAAAAGAAGAAGCGTTTGACCGGACAGAGACCAAACGGGCCTCTTTTGAGGAACGGGTCGATTCGTGGGCGGAAGCCTTGCGGCTCAAACTGGAGGAGTCAGAAAAGAAGCTGACACGGCTTTGCGACAATCTGGACTATTATGTGGATCTGTGGCAACAGGAGGGTACCAGAATCGCGCTGACGACGGCAGTCGGGCAGTTTGCCCGGATCTTTCGTCACATCCTTCCCCGCGAATTTTCCCTGAATTGCATCCTGGGGACAAAAGACCCGGCGTCTTTGGGACAGCTTATGGCGCTGCAGGGTATGTGTTATCCCCTTTTGCATCGTTATGTCAGGATAGAACCGGATTTTGAGAAGCAAAGACTGGAAGGCGAGCTTTTGGCAAAGGGCAGGATCCGTATCCTTTTCCTGTTGGTATGTGTGCTGAGAATCTTATTGAAAAAAGAAGTTCTGCGTCTGATCAAACGGCTGCGCAGAAAGAAGGAGGATGGAAATGGCTGCAAATAAAGATAACAGTATCGGTGTGGTAATGGAATCTCTGATGAAGGGCGCAGAGGCCGTATTTTCCACAAAAACGGTGGTGGGAGAGGCCACAAAGATCGAGGACACGTATATCATTCCCATCGTGGACGTTTCTGTGGGCATGGGAGCGGGCGCCTTTTCCGGAGACGGCAAAGACAAAAATAAGAGCAACGGGGGCGGAGGCATGAGCGGGAAAATGTCCGCCAGCGCCGTGCTTTTGATCCGGAACGGGATGACGCGGCTGGTCAATATCAAGAATCAGGACGGCGTGACCAAAATCCTGGATATGATTCCGGATCTGGTGGAGCGTTTTACGACCAAAAAGGAGCAGGAGCAGATGCCGGACGACGAAACGGCCGTAAAGACGGCCTTTCCGGATGAGGAAGCCTGAAATCTGCATGTTTTTTTGAAAACTGCATATCATATAACAAGGAAGCATGAGGAGCGTAGTCGGATGTGTCGAATCATCGCGTTTGCCGTTTTCTGTGTGGCGATCGGGATGCTGCTCATGCTCCTTTTTCGTTACCGTGTGTTTGGCGCGCTGTGCGCCCTTGTTCTGCTTGTGGTGAGTTATTGTATCTTTTCCATGGAAGATCACTGACCCGGCGCCGGGCTTTTTTGCAAAAAAAAAGCGCCACATGATGTGACGCCTTCCGTTTAGGCTCTTTCCACTCTGCCGGATTTTAAGCAGCTTGTGCAGACATGCATCCGTTTTGCACCGCCGTTGACTTTGCACTTAACGCTTCTTACGTTGGAATTCCAGATCCGGTTGGATCTTCTATGGGAATGGCTTACTTTATTACCGAAATGAGCGCCCTTGCCACAAATATCGCATTTCGCCATGATTGCACCTCCTCAACCCAGATTGGTCGTTTGACTGACAACAGTAGTATGATACCAGAATTTATTTCGTTTGGCAAGCAAAATATCCGCTTTTTTTTAAAAAGTTAAATTCCATATTCCCTTTTTCGCAGAAAGCGGTTATAATAGTTTTGAATTTTATCGGGTAAAGGAGGTTTGCCATATGAAGGGATCATCAATGACCACCCACATGGGAAACATTACGATTGACCGTGATGTGATTGCGCAGTATGCCGGGACGATTGCGATGGAGTGCTTTGGAATTGTGGGCATGGGTGTTTCGGTCAAAGGCGGTCTGGTCAAGCTTTTGAAACGGGACAGCATTACCAAGGGGATCGGCGTGAGCCTGAACAATCATAAGCTGGTGCTGGACTTTCATGTGATCGTTGCCTATGGCGTGAGCATTATCGCGGTAGCGGATAATCTAATCAGCAATGTCAAATATAAACTGGAAGATTTAACCGGCATAGAAATAGAAAAGATCAACATCTATGTGGAAGGTGTACGAGTGATTGATTAAGGAGGAGCGAAACTGTGGCTGTAAACACGATAGACGCTAAGATGCTCGCGAAGATGTTCTTAGCCGGCGCCAAGAATCTGGAAAGCAAGAAAGAGTGGATCAACGAGCTGAACGTATTTCCCGTTCCCGACGGGGATACCGGGACCAACATGACGCTGACGATCATGTCGGCGGCAAAGGATGTGGCGGCGATGGACGCGCGCAACGATTTGGACATGCCGTCCCTGGCAAAGGCCATTTCCTCCGGTTCCTTAAGAGGCGCCAGGGGAAATTCCGGCGTAATCCTGTCCCAGCTGTTCCGCGGCTTTACCAAAGTGATCCGCGACTGTGAAAAAATTGACATTCCCACGCTGGCGCGGGCGGGAGAACGCGCGGTGGAGACGGCGTATAAGGCGGTGATGAAACCGAAGGAAGGCACGATCCTGACCGTGGCCAAGGGCGCGTCCTTAAAGGCCAGAGAGCTGGCGGACGCCGGGGAGACCGATCTGGAAACCTTTCTTGGCGCCATCATCGAGCAGGCGGAATTTGTCTTAAGCCAGACGCCGGAAATGCTGCCCGTCTTAAAGCAGGCCGGCGTAGTGGATTCCGGCGGCCAGGGACTGCTTCAGGTCCTCAAAGGGGCTTACGAGGCGTATATGGGCAAGGAGGTTGATTTTTCTTTCGACGGCGCCACGACTACGGCGGGGGCCCCGTTTGCCGCATCCAGCGCCAGGGCGCAGGCGGAGGCAGAGATCCGGTTCGGCTACTGCACCGAATTTATCATTCTGCTGAACCGTACCTTTAACGTCCGGCAGGAAAAGGATTTTAAAGACTATCTGGAATCCATCGGCGATTCTATCGTACTGGTGGCGGACGATGATGTCGTGAAGGTTCACGTACATACCAACGATCCGGGCCTTGCGATCCAGAGGGCTTTAAAATACGGCGCGCTTTCCAATATGAAGATCGACAATATGCGGCTGGAGCATCATGAAAAGGTCATCAAAATGAGCGAGAAAGCGCAGACGGAGGCGCAGGAACAAAAAACAGTCCAAAGCAAGCCTGCCGCCGAACGGAAAGAGAACGGCTTTATCGCCGTTTCCGCAGGCGACGGAATCCATGCGATCTTTCAGGAGCTGGGAGTGGACCATATCATCGAGGGCGGTCAGACGATGAATCCCAGCACGGAGGATATGTTAAACGCCATCGACCAGGTAAATGCGGACACGGTATTCATCCTGCCCAACAATAAGAATATCATTCTGGCCGCCAATCAGGCCAAATATATGAACGAGGACAAGCGTATTATCGTAATCCCCACCAAAACCATCGCCCAGGGCATTACGGCTGTGATCAATTTTGCGCCGGATCTTTCGCCGGAGGAAAACGAGGCCGTTATGACAGAGGCCATCGGTTCCGTCAAGACCGGCGAGGTCACCTATGCGGTGCGGGATACCGCCATCGAGGATTATGAAATCCGGCAGGGCGACTATATGGGCATCGGCGACAGCGGTATTTTATCGGTGGGCCGGTCGGTTGCGGACGTGACCGCCGAAATGATCCGGCAGATGATGGATGACACAATGGAGCTGATCAGCATTTATTACGGCGCGGACGTCGCCCAGGAGGACGCGGAGGAGCTCGCCGGACAGGTGACGGAGCAATATCCTTCCTGCGATGTGGAGCTGCAATACGGAGGTCAGCCGATTTACTACTATATTGTTTCCGTGGAGTGACCGTACTTTATGAACATGCAGGATTCCATGAACGATTTGAAAGGCGTAGGGGTTAAAACCGCTGCGCTTTTTTCAAAACTGCATATCGACACCATCGGTCAGTTGATCCGTTATTATCCCAGGGATTATGACCATTTTGACGCTCCTGTGGCCGTACGGGAGCTGGTCGCAGGAAAGGTCATGGCAATACGGGCCCGGGTGACGGCTTCTCCCTCTATGGTCCGGGCAAAGGGGTTTGTCATTACCCATGCCAATGTCTCGGACGAATCGGGGGCCATGCGGCTGACCTGGTTTCGGATGCCTTACATCCGAAACGCGCTCAAACCGGGGACCGTACATGTTTTTCGGGGACTGGTCAAAAAGGATGGGAACGGGCAGCCGGTGATGGAGCATCCGAGGATGTTTTCAGAAGAACAGTACCAATCTGTCTGCGGCAGCTGGCAGCCCAAATATCCTCTTACGGCAGGGATCACCAACCATATGATCCAAAAATACATGAAACAGGCGCTTTCGGCGCTGTCCATACAGGATTATCTGCCGGCGCAGCTGCAAAAGACGTATGGTCTGATCCCCCTTTCGGACGCTCTTGAGCGGATTCATTTTCCCCAAAACGAAACAGAGGTCAGAGCGGCGAGACGCCGGCTTGTTTTTGATGAATTTTTGTCCTTTCTGGTGCAGATCAGACAGGAAAAGGTGATCAACGAGCAGGTGATCGTAGATCATCCGATGGTGCCGGTATCGGATACGGCGCGCCTCATCGACGCGCTGCCTTATCGGCTGACGGGCGCGCAGCAGCGGGTCTGGGGCGAGATCGAGAAGGATCTGCAGCAGCACGTGGCCATGAATCGCCTGATCCAGGGGGATGTGGGCAGCGGAAAAACCATATTGGCTTTTCTGGCGCTGCTTATGTGCAGCCAAAACGGCAGGCAGGGATGTCTGATGGCGCCCACAGAGGTCCTGGCGATCCAGCATTACGAGGCGCTTCTTTCCCTTGCCGAACAATACGAGCTGGAGGTGCATCCTGTTTTGCTCACCGGCTCCATGAGTGCGAAACAAAAAAAGGAAATTTATGAAAAGACGGCCTCCGGCGAGGCGGATATCCTGATCGGAACGCACGCGCTGATCCAGGAGGGCGTGCATTACCGCAATCTGGCGCTGGTGGTGACGGACGAACAGCACCGTTTCGGCGTGCGGCAGCGGGAAGCGCTGGCCAACAAAGGCGACGGCGTGCATCTGCTTGTCATGAGCGCCACGCCCATTCCCCGGACGCTGGCCATGGTGCTTTACGGCGATCTGCATGTTTCTGTTTTGGACGAAATGCCGCAAAACCGTCTGCCCATCAAAAACTGCGTGGTGGACCCGTCCTTCCGCAAAAAAGCGTACGCTTTTTTGAAATCCCAGGTCGCGGCGGGAAGGCAGGCCTATGTGATCTGTCCCATGGTAGAAGAGGGCGATTGGGAAGGTGTGGAAAACGTCACGGACTACACAAAAAAGCTGTCCCTTGCGCTGCCGGATCCCATTCGGATTTCCGCGCTGCACGGGAAAATGAAAGCGGCAAAGAAACAGCAGATTATGGAGGATTTTGCCGCCCATCGGATTGATATTCTGGTGTCCACCACCGTCATCGAGGTGGGAATCGACGTGCCCAACGCCACCGTGATGCTGGTGGAAAACGCGGAGCGTTTTGGCCTGGCGCAGCTGCATCAGCTTCGCGGCCGGGTCGGACGGGGAAAGCAACAGAGCTTTTGCATCTTTATGACCGGCGATGAGAGCGGGGCAAACAACAAACGGCTGGAGGTGCTCAGCCGTTCCAACGACGGATTTTACATTGCCAACGAGGATCTGAAGCTGCGCGGCCCCGGCGATCTGTTCGGAATCCGTCAAAGCGGCGCGCTGGACTTTTCTCTGGGCGACATCTATCAGGATTCGGATGTGCTTTTAAACGCCGGCGAACTGGCGCAGCAGGTGGTTGCAGGAAAGGTCACGCTTTTGAAAGAAGGAGCGGGACTGTTTGAAAAACAGATCGATTACCGCACGATCTAAAAAAACCGAAGGAACACGGGAGGCGGGCTTTTGGGCCATTCCCACAAAATATGGTGCGCCAAACCCCAAAAAACCGCAATTTATGGTGTTTTTTCTGAAAATCTGCGTAGAATTTCCTTTTCAAAATCGAACATACGTGTTATAATGATTCCGTGAATTTTTTCGGCAGAAGGAGAGGGAATCACATTGGCAGAAAACCAAACCTACGACGCCTCCAGCATCACCGTCCTGGAAGGCCTGGAAGCGGTCCGCAAGCGGCCGGGCATGTATATCGGAAGCGTCTCCACCAAAGGGCTGAATCATCTGATCTATGAGATCGTGGACAATGCGGTGGACGAGCATCTGGCGGGTTTTTGCAGCCTGATCACCGTCGTTTTGGAAGCGGACGGTTCCGCCACCGTGACCGACAACGGACGCGGGATTCCCGTGGGCATGCATGAAAAGGGCGTCAGCGCGGAGCGGCTGGTCTTTACCACGCTGCATGCCGGCGGAAAGTTCGATAACGGGGCCTATAAGACCAGCGGCGGTCTGCATGGGGTCGGTTCTTCCGTGGTAAACGCGCTCTCCTCCAGATTGACCATACAGGTCAAGGACGGGAAACAGATCTATCAGGACAGCTATGCGCAGGGAGTTCCCACCACAGAGCTGATCGACGGCCTCCTTCCGGTCATCGGCAAGACCCGGGAGACCGGGACGACCATCAATTTCCTGCCGGACGATACGATTTTTGAAAAAACCCGCTTTCGGGAAGAAGAGGTCAAAAGCCGTCTGCATGAGACCGCCTATCTCAATCCCGAGCTGACCATCCGGTTTGAAGACCGGCGTCGGGAAGAGCCGGAGATCGTCGAATTCCATGAGCCGGAAGGGATCGTGGGGTATATCAAGGATCTTGACCGTTCCGACGAGCCGGTGACGGATGTTGTTTATTTTAAGGGAGAAGGCGACGGCATTACGGTGGAATGTGCCTTTCAGTATATCAATGAATTCCACGAGAACGTATTGGGATTTTGCAACAATATCTACAATTCGGAGGGCGGGACGCACCTGACCGGATTTAAGACGCAGTTTACCATCATCATCAACAATTATGCCCGGGAGCTCAACATCTTAAAGGAAAAAGACGCCAATTTTACCGGGGCGGACGTGCGAAACGGCATGACGGCGGTGGTTTCCATCAAGCATCCGGATCCCCGTTTTGAGGGACAGACCAAGACGAAACTGGACAATCAGGATGCGGCCAAGATGGTAAGCAAAGTGACGGGAGAAGAGCTGCCCCGTTATTTCGACCGGAATCTGGAGACGTTAAAGAGCGTGATCGGCTGCGCGGAAAAAGCGGCAAAGATCAGAAAGACCGAGGAGAGGGCCAAGACCAACCTCCTGTCAAAGCAGAAATTTTCCTTCGATTCCAATGGCAAGCTCGCCAACTGCGAATCCCGGGACGCGTCCAAATGCGAAATTTTTATCGTTGAGGGAGATTCCGCCGGAGGGAGCGCCAAAATGGCCCGCAACCGCATGTATCAGGCGATTTTGCCCATCCGCGGCAAGATTCTGAACGTGGAGAAGGCCAGCATTGACAAGGTGCTGGCAAACGCCGAGATCAAAACCATGATCAACGCATTCGGCTGCGGATTCTCTGAGGGCTACGGCAACGATTTCGATATTTCCAAGCTGCGGTATGATAAGATCATCATCATGGCGGATGCGGATGTGGACGGCGCCCACATTTCCAATCTGCTGCTTACGCTGTTTTACCGGTTCATGCCGGAGCTGATCTTTGAGGGACATATTTATATCGCCATGCCTCCGTTATACAAGGCCATGCCTTCCAAAGGCAAGGAGGAATATCTCTATGACGACAAAGCCCTGGAACGCTATCGCAGGCGTCACAAAGGGCCTTTTATCCTGCAGCGTTATAAGGGTCTGGGTGAAATGGACCCCCAGCAGCTTTGGGAGACCACGTTGGATCCCCAGAACAGGATGTTAAAGCAGGTGGAGATTGAGGACGCCAGACTGGCTTCCGACGTGACCGCGCTGCTGATGGGCACGGAGGTGCCGCCCAGAAGGGATTTTATCTATCAAAATGCGACGGACGCTCAGCTGGATATCTGACGCTTTTTTAGGATGCCGTTTTAAGAAGGATGGACAAAGATGGATGATCGGATCATAAAAACAGAGTATTCCGAGGTGATGCAAAAGTCCTTTATCGACTATGCGATGAGCGTCATCATTTCCCGGGCGCTTCCCGACGTGCGGGACGGGTTAAAACCGGTACAGCGCAGAGTGCTTTACGATATGTACGAGCTGGGGATCCGCCCCGACAGGCCGTATCGAAAAAGCGCGCGTATCGTGGGCGACACCATGGGCAAATACCATCCCCACGGGGACAGCTCCATTTATGAGGCATTGGTGGTGCTGGCCCAGGATTTTAAAAAAGCGCAGCCGCTGGTAGACGGACACGGCAATTTCGGCAATATTGAGGGGGACGGCGCGGCCGCCATGCGTTATACGGAGGCGCGCCTGCATAAAATCACGCAGGATGCGTTCCTGGCGGACCTGGATAAGGACGTGGTGGATTTTACCCCCAACTTTGACGAAACGGAGCAGGAGCCCACGGTGCTTCCCTGCCGGTTCCCCAACCTTTTGGTCAACGGTTCCGAGGGCATTGCCGTGGGGATGGCCACCAGCATCCCTCCGCACAATCTGGCGGAAGTCATTGACGCCGTGAAGGCGTATATGCTCGATGAAAACATCTCCACCAGGGAGCTGATGCGCTATATTCAGGGGCCGGATTTTCCCACCGGCGGCATCGTCACAAACCGGGACGAGCTTTTGTCGATCTATGAAACCGGCGTGGGCAAGATCAAGATCAGAGGGCGGGTGGAGACGGAAAAAGGGCGCGCCGGCCGCACCAATGTGGTCATCACCCAGATTCCCTATCCCATGATCGGCGCCAACATCGGAAAATTTTTATCCGATGTGGCGGCCCTTTCCGAGAGCAAAAAGACCGGCGACATTGTGGATATTTCCAACCAGTCTTCCAAAGAGGGCATCCGGATCGTCATCGAGCTGAAAAAGGACGCGGATGTGGATCATTTTATCCGTATGCTCTATAAAAAAACCCGGCTGGAGGATACCTTCGGCGTCAATATGCTCGCCATCTGCAACGGCCGGCCGGAGACCATGGGGCTAAAGCAGATCATACAGGCCAGCGTGGACTTTCAGTTTGAGGTCAACCGGCGCAAGTATGAAACCCTTCTGGAAAAAGAACAGGCAAGACGGGAGGTGCAGGAGGGGCTGATCAAAGCCTGCAACGTCATCGATCTGATCATCGAGATCCTGCGCGGCTGTAAGGACAGAGCCATGGCCAAAGCCTGTCTGGTGGACGGCGTGACCGACGGCGTCCGGTTTAAGTCAAAGGAGTCCGCCGTTATGGCCGGTTACCTTCGTTTCACGGAAAAACAGGCCGACGCGATTCTGGACATGCGCCTGTATAAGCTCATCGGTCTGGAAATCGAGGCGCTTGTCAAAGAGCATGAGGAGACGCTGGCCAACATCTATCGCTACGAGGATATTCTGGAACGCAAAAGCTCCATGGCGCAGGTCATCATGAACGAACTGGACGCCATCCGGAAAGAATTTTCGGTCAAGCGCAAGACGGTGATCGACAACTGCGAAGATGTGGTCTTTGAGGAAAAGAAAATAGAGGAAATGGATCTGTACTGCCTGATCGACCGGTTCGGATACTGCAGGACCGTTGACGTGTCCGTCTTTGAACGCAATCAGGAGGCGGTATCCGCCGAGAACAGATTCTTCTTTCGCTGTAAAAATACCGGACGGATCTGTCTGTTTACGAATACGGGGCAGCTGTATACGGTAAAGGTTTCTGATCTGCCCCTGGGCAAACTGCGGGACAAGGGCGTTCCGCTGGATAATGTCAGTCATTATGATTCCACAAAGGAACGGCTTTTGCTGGCAGTCAGCCAGAGCGACCTCAATCTGTACCGGATTTTGTTTGTCACCAGACAGGCGATGGCCAAGATTGTGGACGGCGGGGAGTTCGACGTGACCAAAAAGGCCGTATCGGCGACCAAGCTGGCCGATCAGGACGAACTGGCGGACGTCACCGTATACAAAGAGCAAAAGAACGTGATCCTTCAGTCAAAGAACGGATATTTCCTGCGCTTTTTGGTCAGCGAAATTCCGGAGAAGAAAAAGGCTGCCATCGGCGTACGGGCGATGAAGCTTCTTGCGGGAGACGAGATCGAAGCGGTATATTATACGAAAAACACGGACGAAACGGCGATTTCCTACAAAGACCGGACGCTTGTGCTCAATCAGCTTCGGGCCGCCGGCCGCGATTCCAGGGGAACAAAAGTTAGAGGTTGACCGGCTTTTAAAATTGCGGTACCATATCCATAAATGATACAGGAACGGGGTTTTTGTATGAGAGTGATCGCCGGAGAGGCCAGAAGCCTTCCTTTAAAAACGCCCCAGGGCCCGGATACCCGGCCGACCACGGACCGGATCAAGGAGACCTTGTTTAATATCCTTCAGTCACGCCTTCCCTGCAATGTGTTTCTGGATCTTTGCAGCGGCAGCGGCGGGATCGGGATCGAAGCCTTAAGCCGCGGCGCGCGCAGGGCCTATTTTGTGGAAAGCGGAAAGGAAGCGGCGCGCTGTATCGCCGATAATCTGCATTTTACCGGGTTTGAAGACCGCGCGGTGCTGCTGCGTCAGGACGTGGTGAGCGCGGTTTTGGCGATTCGTGAAAAAGAGGCGGATCTCATTTTCCTGGACCCTCCCTACCGGGCGAATCTGGAGGAACCGGTGCTGGCAGCGTTATCCGGGATGGCCTATGTCACGCAGCATACGCTTCTTATCGTCGAGGCGGAAAAAAACCGGGATTTTTCATTTTCCCGGCAATACGGGTTTTATGTCACCCGGGAAAAGATCTATAAAACCAACAAGCATGTATTCTTAATGAGGGACGAAAGCCATGAAAAGGGCCATTTATCCGGGCAGCTTTGATCCGGTCACATACGGTCATCTTGACATCATCCACAGAGCGGCCTCAATTTTTGACGAATTGACCGTAAGTGTGTTGAATAATAAAGAAAAGTGTCCATTGTTTTCTGTGGAAGAACGTGTTAAAATGTTGGAGGAAGCGACAAAAGACCTTGCCAATGTCAAGGTGGAATCCTTCAGCGGTCTGCTGATCGATTATGCAAAGCGCAAACAGATCCGGGTTTCCGTGCGGGGACTGCGCGCGATCACGGATTTTGAATACGAGCTGCAGATCGCCCAGACTAACAAGCTGTTGTCGTCAGGGCAGTTGGACACCATTTTTCTGACGACAAGTCTGGAATACGCCTATCTGAGCTCTTCCAGCGTCAAGGAAATCGCCAGCTTCCGGGGTGATATTTCAAAATGCGTCCCCCCTTTTGTGGCCCGTCTGGTATACGAAAAATACGGATATGTCTGAGGACCCGAGCAAACATCAATCGCTTCGTGCAGAAAAGAGGAGAGAATGAGCAGCAGAATTGAGCAGTTAATCGATGAAATTGAAGAGTACATTGACAGTTGTAAGCGTTCTCCTTTATCCAACAACAAGATTATTGTCAACAAGGAAGAGATCGACGAGCTTCTTCGGGAACTCCGTCTAAAGACGCCGGAGGAGATCAAACGGTATCAGAAGCTGATCAGCAACCGGGAGGCCATTTTAAACGAGGCCAGGGAAAAGGCGCAGTCTCTCATTGATGAAGCCACGGAGCACACCACGGAACTGATCAACGAGCATGAGATCATGCAGCAGGCCTATGCGCAGGCCAACGAGGTGGTGCAGCTTGCGACCCGGCAGGCCCAGGATATTGTGGATAACGCGGCGATAGAAGCCAATGCGATCCGGGATTCCATGCTGCAGTACGCAGACGACATGATGGCCAATATCGAAAGCATACTGGCCCATGGAATCGAGGTGGCCAATGCCCACTATGGCGCGCTGATTACGGATCTGAGCAATCTCAACGAAGTGGTGGCCGCCAACCGGGCGGAGCTTACCGCGCAGAATGAAGCGGCGCAGGAGACCGACGAATCCTCCGGTTCCAAACAGGGAGAATGATTTCGGCGTTCCTTCTGCTTATCATGACTCCGGTGTTTCTCACCGGAGTTTTTTATCGGAAAAGGAACCCGTAATACAGCGCGCTCAGCATGGTCTGTATGAGTTTGTGTCCCACGTATTCGGAAAGGGACAGATCCGTGTTTTTGATACAGCTGTACGTCTGGGCGATGCAGGACAGGCCGCCAAAGGGCAGCAAAAGAAAGGCCCAGAACGCCTGCTTTTCGGACAGCCGGGAAAGACCGCTGGTAATCTCCAGCAGAGGGCCTGTCAGCACGGTAAGAAGCGAATCCGGCCCAAACAGTTTCTGCGGGATCAGATTGAGCAGATTACAGAAGATCATATAGCCGCCCAGGACGGTAATGGCATCCAGAGAGGATTGGATGGAAGCGTTCATCACCGAAAAAAAGTGCGGCGCGGGCGCATTGGTATGGGACTGCGCCGGTTTTGTTTTGTATGGCAGAAGTCGAAAAAACACGGTATGGCGCAAAAAAATGCCATAGAGCAGCGGGATGCCGTACATGCCAAAAAGCAGCGAAAACAGGTCGTAGCCGGGGAAAAGGCCGCGCACATAGCCCACAAAATACAGCGGCCCGATGTTATTGCAAAACGAAAGCAGCAGCGAGGCCTCCCGTCGGGAGATCCGGCCCTGCTCGTAGCTTTGGGCGCATACCCGCGCCCCCATGGGAAACCCGCACAAAAACCCGATGACAATGCAGTAAAGGCAGGAGTCCGACAGCGAAAATACAGGGCCAAGCAGAGGGGAAAACAGCCGCGCAAACCCGTCGGACAGCCCCAGGCCGATGAGGATGCCGGAGAGGATCATAAACGGCAACAGGGCGGGGATCATTTTGGTAAACCAAAGATTGAGCCCTTCCAGCGCCAGTTTTGCCGCCCGGGCGCTTTCCGTCAGCATCAGCGCAGTGAGGAGCACAAACATGGCAAGCAGCAGATTTTTTCGTATTTTTTTGCCCATTCTTTCTACCAAAGGTTGCTCAAATATAGTATACTTAAAAATATGTAAAAACAAACCCATTCATGATAGGAGTCGTTTTGGTCAGGCTGGATAAATTCCTGTGCGACGCGGGCGCCGGAACGCGCAGCGAAGTGAAAAAATACATAAAAAAAGGACGGGTTTGGGTCAACGGCGTCCCCTGTAAAAAACCGGAGTGCAAAATCGAGGAACAGCGCGACGAGGTCCTTTTGGATCAAAAGCGCCTTTGTGCGCAAAAAAACGTATATTATCTGTTCCACAAGCCGTCCGGCGTCCTCAGCGCTTCCCGGGACGCTTCTCAGAAAACGGTGTTGGATTTTTTAAAGGACGCGCCCGGAAAACATCTTTTCCCGGTGGGAAGACTGGACAAGGATACGGAAGGCCTTCTTTTGCTTACCAACGACGGGGCTTTGGCGCATCGCCTGCTTTCCCCCGCGCGGCATGTGGAAAAGACCTATCTGGTCCATACGGACGTGCCGGTGACGCAGCAGATGCGTCTTCGGCTGGAAGAGGGCGTGGACATCGGCGACAAAAAGCGGACCCTGCCGGCCCGTACCAAGCCGCTTTCCGGGAAGGACAACGGATTGTATCTGACGCTCACAGAGGGCCGGTTTCATCAGGTAAAACGGATGCTTTTTGCGGTAGGCGCCCGGGTGACCTATTTAAAACGGGTGTCCATGGGGCCCCTTATCCTGGAGGATTCCCTGAAAAAGGGAAGCTGGAGGGAACTGACAGAGCAGGAAAAGAAGGAATTGGGGATCTGAAATGTTAAAGGAAACGGACGCGGTCATTTTTGATCTGGACGGAACGCTGGTGGATTCCATGTGGATCTGGTACGATATTGACGTGGCGTATCTGGGCCGGTACGGCCTTACAGTCCCTGCGGATCTGCAGCAAAAGATCGAAGGATTGGGATTTTCCGAAACGGCGCGCTATTTTAAAGAACGGTTTTTGCTGCCGGATTCCATAGAGCAGATCAAAGCGGCGTGGAATGAAATGGCGTGGGAAAAATACATGCGGCAGGTGCCGTTAAAGCCCGGCGTAGCCGGATTTTTGAAACGGTGCAAGGACAGGGGAATCCAAATGGGGATCGCGACCAGCAATTCCCGGCAGCTGGTGGAGCAGATTCTGGCGGTGCACCGGTTGGAAGATTATTTTTCCAGTGTGATAACGGCCTGCGACGTGGGGCGGGGAAAGCCCGCGCCGGATATTTATCTGGCGGTGGCGCGGCAGCTTCAGGTAGAGAACCGACGGTGTCTCGTATTTGAAGACGTGGTAGCCGGCATTTTATCCGGAAAGGCGGCGGGCATGCGGGTGTGCGCCGTGGAAGATGCCGCCTCGCTTATGCAGACGCCGGAAAAAAAGCGGCTGGCGGATTATTATATCCGGGATTTTATCGAGCTGGCACAGGAATGAGGGAAAAGCGTTGGGTTCTTTTTTGCCGATTACGGTGGAAGAAATGAAGGAGCGGGGCTGGGACAGGCCGGATTTTGTTTATGTTACGGGGGACGCCTATGTGGATCATCCGTCCTTTGGAACCGCGATCATCAGCCGGGTGCTGGAAAGCCGCGGCTATAAGGTCTGTATCCTGTCGCAGCCGGACTGGAAGCAGGCGCAAAGCGTGGCCCTTTTCGGCCGTCCGCGGCTGGGGTTCCTTGTTTCTTCCGGCAATATGGATTCCATGGTGAATCATTATTATGTTTCCAAAAAGAGAAGGCCCACCGACGCCTATACGCCGGGTGGCGTGACCGGAAAGCGGCCGGACCGCGCCGTGATCGTATACGGCAATCTGATCCGTCGGGTTTATCCCGATGTGCCGGTCATCCTGGGCGGAATCGAGGCCAGTCTGCGCCGTCTGGCGCATTACGACTATTGGAGCGATTCCTTTCGCCATTCGATTCTGCAGGACAGCCAGGCCGACCTGATCTCATACGGTATGGGGGAAAAATCCATCGTTGCCATTGCCGACGCGCTGGATGCCGGGATCCCGGTAAAGGAGATTACCTTCGTTCCCGGCACCGTGTACCGCACGAAGGATCCGGACCGCGTTTACCAGGGCCTGCGCCTGCCCTCCTACAGAGAGATGAAAGAGGATCCGGCCCTGTACGCCAAAAGCTTTCAAATCCAATATGAGAATACGGACCCGATTCAGGGCAAACCGCTTTTGGAGGAGTATGAAAACGGCTGGTACGTGGTACAAAACCCGCCTTCGCCGCCGCTTACCACAGAGGAGATGGATCAGATCTACGGTCTTTCCTATACGCGCAAAAGCCACCCTTCCTATGAATCTGCGGGAAGCGTTCCGGCTGTTTCGGAGATCCGGTTTTCCCTTACCAGCAATCGGGGCTGCTTTGGCGGCTGCTGTTTTTGCTCGCTGACCTTTCATCAGGGACGTACCGTCCAGGTACGAAGCCATGAAAGCATCCTGGAGGAAGCGCGTTGCCTCATTGGCGAACCTGATTTTAAGGGATATCTTCACGACGTGGGAGGCCCTACGGCGAATTTCCGCCATCCCTCCTGTCAAAAGCAGCTGACCCGGGGCGTCTGTAAAAACAGACAGTGTCTTTTTCCCACGCTCTGTCCGAACCTGGATACGGATCATGAAGATTATATTAGCCTGCTCAAAAAGCTGCGTTCCCTGCCCGGGGTGAAAAAGGTATTCATCCGCTCCGGGATCCGTTTCGATTATCTTCTGGCGGAGGGAAACGATCATTTTTTAAAGGAACTGGTCGCCCATCATATCAGCGGACAGCTCAAGGTGGCGCCGGAGCATATCAGCGATCCTGTGCTGCGGCGGATGGGAAAGCCGCCCCATGCGGTATATGAGTCCTTTGTACAAAAATATCGGAGAATGAATGAAAAACTGGGAACCCGACAGTTTCTGGTTCCGTACCTGATGTCGTCTCATCCGGGCTCCACGTTACAGGATGCGGTGGCGCTGGCGGAGTATCTGCGGGATCTGGGATATATGCCCCAGCAGGTACAGGATTTTTATCCCACCCCCTCCACGATGTCCACCGTGATGTACTATACCGGGATCGATCCCCGGGACGGTTCCCGGGTCTATGTCTGCAAAAATCCTCATGAAAAGGCCATGCAGCGGGCGCTGATCCAGTATCGCGACCCCAAAAATTACGAGCTGGTGCAGGAGGCGTTACAAAAGGCCGGCCGTCAGGATCTGATCGGTTATGACAGGCATTGTCTGATCCGGCCCTTTCCGGACAAAAAGCAGGCCGTCTTTTATCAGGACAACCCTACAAAAAAGAGAGCGGGAAGAAAAAAGAAAACCATCCGCAACGTCCATAAAAAGAAAAGCTGAAAGAAGGAAAAGGATATGAAGCATATCGTGATCATCACCGGAGCTTCCAGCGGAATCGGCCGGGAATTTGCCCGGCAGATGGATCAGGGATTTTCCTCCATTGACGAATTCTGGCTGGTGGCCCGAAGACAAGAACGGCTGGAGGAAATAAAACGGGCCATGCGTCATCGTGTCAGGATCCTGGCGTTTGACCTGTCCGAAATGGACTCTCTGGCGCGCTTTTGGGAACTTTTAAACGAAGAAAAGCCTGTGGTGCGGATGCTGATAAACTGCGCCGGATATGGAATGATCGGCGATTTTGAAAGGATTCCCGTGGTGCCGCAGACGGGGCAGTTGGATGTGAACTGCCGCGCCCTGACCTGGCTGACCCACGCCTGTCTGCCTTATATGCAAAAGAACAGCCGGATCCTGCAGATGGCCAGCAGCGCGGCGTTTTTACCCCAGCCCGGATTTGCGGTATACGCGGCCTCCAAAGCCTATGTGCTCAGTTTTTCCCGGGCGCTGGCGCAGGAGCTTTCCTCCAAAAAAATTTATGTGACGGCAGTCTGTCCCGGCCCTGTTTCCACCGCCTTTTTTGATGTGGCAGAGCAGTACGGGAAAATGATGTCCGTCAAAAAATATACCATGGTCAGCGCGAAACGGGTCGTAAGGGAGGCGCTTTGCGCCAGCTTCAGGCGGAAACGGATGGTCATCTGCGGCTTTCCCATGCGGGCCTTTTACTTTGCCACCAGAGTCCTGCCCCAGGGCCCGATGATATTTGCCGCCGGACAGTGGAAAGGGAGATCCCAAAATGAAGAATCAAAAGATTAAAAAAGGAGAAGAAGGCTATCTGCGCTGCCAGAAAAAAAAGACCATTTTTCGGACGATCCTCCTGTTTGCCCTGCCGCTTGCCCTGTATCTGACGGGGCTTATGGTGACCGGAAGCAACCGGAATTTGTTGACCATCGTGGCGGTGCTGGGATGTCTGCCCGCCAGCCGCAGCGCGGTCAATATGATCGTCACCCTGCGCTATCATGGCATCGAAAGCGAGGATGCCCGAAAGATCGCCCGGCATACGGGATCCTGCCTTGCGCTGTCGGAGCTGGTATTCACCAGTTATGAGAAGAATTTCGAGATTCATCATATGGCCTATCGCAATCACTGCCTGATCGGCTACACCAAAAACCCAGCCTGCGATCAAAAGGCCTGCGAAACGCATTTAAAGTCCATGTGCAAAAAAAACGGCCTCACCGGCATCGAGGTCCGGATTTTCGGGGAGCTGCCGGCGTATCTGAACCGGTTGGACGCACTGGAAAAGGAAAAGGACGAGGAAACGCCGGAAAATGCCCAACGCCTGCGTTCCCTTCTTCTGGCTATCTCCCTGTAGGAGGATCGGTCCATGCAGACTTTGATCGTCGGTCCAAACGAAGGCGGCCAGCGCCTGGATAAATACCTGCAAAAATATATGAAGGAAGCGCCTTCCTCGTTTCTCTATAAAATGATGCGGAAAAAGAACATCGTATTAAACGGAAGGCGATGTGTGGGAAACGAACATCTCCAACCGGGAGACGAAATCCGTTTCTTCCTTTCCGACAAAACGATGGAGCAATTCCGGACGCCCGCCCTGCAGGAGGAGGCTTTGGCGGAATATGAGACGGCGTTTCGCACAGGAAAAGAGATTGCTATCTTGTATGAGGACGACGCGATTCTTGCCGTAAACAAACCCGTCGGGATCCTGACGCAGAAGGCGTCAAAAAACGATCTTTCCCTGAACGAGTGGCTTGTGGGATATCTGCTTTGCAAAGGCACGCTTTCCGGACAGCGCCTTTCCACGTTTAAGCCCTCTGTCTGCAACCGTCTGGACCGCAATACCAGCGGCATCGTCCTGTGCGGCAAAAGCCTGGAAGGGCTGCAGTTTCTGACGGAACTGATCCGGACCCGGCAGCTGATCAAAAGATACCGGTTCCTTGCCCTGGGCGTCATCGAATCTCCGGCCGTCCTTACCGGCTGGATGGTAAAGGATAAAACGGAAAATGTGTCGCGTATTTTTGACACGCCCCTAAAAGACGGCGCAAGGATAGAAACGCACATTCGGCCCCGGGCGTCATACCGGCTGCCGGACGGCCGGATCGTGACGGATACGGAGGCGGAGCTGATCACCGGAAAAAGCCATCAGATCCGGGCGCAGCTTGCCCATATCGGGCATCCGCTTCTGGGAGATCCCAAATACGGACAGGGCAATGGGATGCCGGGAGCAAACGCCCAGTTTCTGCACGCCTGGCAGGTGACATTTCCGGCGCGTATGCCGGAAGGCTGTTCGGGATTTTCCGATCTGGCGGCCCAAACCATCACCGCGCCCTTACCCAAACGATACCGCCGGATCTTGACCGAACGGGTCAAAGAATGAAAAACAGAGGATTTTACAAATGGCAACCTGGAATACCAGAGGACTGCGGGGCTCTACGTTGGAGGATCTGATCAACCGCACCAATGAAAAATACCTGGAAAACGGCCTGGCGCTGATCCAGAAGATCCCGACGCCCATCACGCCGATCCGGATCGATAAGGAACACCGGCATATTACGCTGGCCTATTTCGATCAGAAAAGCACCGTGGATTATATCGGCGTGGTGCAGGGGATCCCGGTCTGCTTTGACGCCAAGGAATGTGCCCAGGACACCTTCAGCCTGCAGAATATTCACGCGCATCAGGTGGAATTTATGGGGAATTTTGAAAAGCAGAAGGGCATCGCCTTTTTTCTGATCTATTACTCCAAGCGGGACCTGTTTTATTATCTGCCCTATGAACATCTGCGTTTTTTCTGGGACAGGGCGCAGGAGGGAGGCCGCAAGTCCTTCCGCTTTGAAGAGCTGAATCCGGAATATTTCCTGCCAAAGAAAAACGGAATTTTGGTTCCGTTTCTGGACCTGATCCAGAAGGATCTGTCAGAACGCCCGGACTAAAAAAGGAGACATGCGCCGATGGAACGGACAAAATGCAGCCTGACCACGCTGTGTTATCTGGAAAAAGACGGTTCTTATCTGATGATGCACCGGGTCAAAAAGAAAAACGATATCAACAGGGACAAATGGATCGGCGTGGGCGGACATGCCGAAATGGGGGAAAGCCCGGAGGACTGCCTGCTGCGGGAGGTGTATGAAGAAACCGGACTGACCCTGACCCGTTATCGGTTCCGCGGTCTGGTCACGTTTGTGCTGGAAGGCGTAGAGACCCAGTATATGTGTCTGTATACCGCCGACGAATGGACCGGTAAGATCACCGGCGACTGTCGGGAAGGGATTCTGGAATGGATCCAAAAGACGGCGGTAAACGATCTGCCCCTCTGGAGCGGCGACAGGGTTTTTTTCCGGCTGCTGGACCGACAGGCGCCTTTCTTTTCCCTGAAGCTTTCCTATCAGGGGGACGAACTGACCGAATGTGTGCTGGATGGTACAAAACTGGACTGGGAACGGTTTCTTTTAGGAAATTGACGGCAACGGTTGACAGATAACCGGATATTGTGTATACTTTGGTAAGTTTTATATGCTACCACGGCAGCGTAATAAAGCAGCGCCGCGGGCAGAGAGGAGTCGTATGGGAAAATCATTGCTCCATACGCCGGAAGGCGTACGGGACATTTACGGAGAAGAATATGAACGCAAACTGATTATTGAGCGCAGGCTGCACGATACGATCCGGCGATACGGGTATCAGGACATTCAGACGCCGACCTTTGAATTTTTTGACGTTTACAGCAAACAGATCGGCACGACGCCCTCTGCCCAGCTGTACAAATTTTTTGACAAGGAAGGCAACACCCTGTCCCTGCGTCCGGATTTTACGCCGTCCTGCGCCCGCTGTGCCGCCAAATATTTCATGGATGAAAAGGGGCCCATCCGTCTGACCTATTCCGGAAATACCTTCACCAATACCTCCAGTCTTCAGGGGAAGCTAAAGGAGGTGACCCAGATGGGGGCGGAGCTGATGATGGAGCCGTCCGTTTTGGCCGACGCGGAAATGATCGCCATGGTCATCGACGCGCTGCAAAGCTGCGGCCTGTCCGATTTTCAGATTACCATCGGAGAGGTGGAGTATTTTAAGGGCATCTGCCATCAGGCAGGGATAGAAGACGACGTGGAACTGCGTCTGCGGGATTTTATTTCCGCGAAAAACTACTTCGGCGTGCAGGAGCTTTTGGAGCAGTGCGGCGTGGATGGCAATCAGGCCCGGATTTTACTGCGGCTTTCGGATACCGTGATGGGAAAAAGCGACCTGGGGGAGGCCAAAAAAGCCGTCTCCAACCGGCGTTCCCTGCAGGCCATTGAGCGCCTGGAGGCGCTGTATGCCGTATTAAAGGAATATGGCGTGGAAAAATACGTCACCTTCGATCTGGGCCTTTTGAGCAAATATCATTACTATACCGGCGTGATCTTCAAAGGATATACCTATGGCGTCGGGGACGCCATCGTGACGGGCGGCCGTTACGATACGCTGTTGTCCTGTTTTGGCAAGAGCGCGCCCGCCATCGGGTTTATGGTGGTTGTGGACGATTTGATGGAGGCGCTTGCCAGGCAAAAGCTCCAGCCGGACATCCGATGTGACGGCGTACTGATCGCCTACGAAGAAAAAACCTACCTTCGCGCCCTGCAAAAGGCCCAAAAGCTGCGGCAGGACGGGGTGCGCGTGGCGCTGGTCCCGCTTTCGCAAAGCCCTGACGACTGGAAAACATACGCCAGGGGGCAGCTGATCGAACGGGTGATCCTGATGAAAAAAGAAGGAAACGAGGAGTTTTCATGATCATGAAGGAAAACAGATATCTGACTTTCGCGCTGACCAAGGGACGGCTGGCAGGCAAAACCCTTTCTTTGCTGGAACAGATCGGCATCGACTGCGAGCAGACAAAGGACCGGGATTCGAGAAAACTGGTTTTTGTCAACGAGGCGTTGAAACTGAAATTCTTTCTTGCCAAAGGGCCGGACGTGCCCACATACGTGGAATACGGCGCCGCGGATATCGGCGTGGTGGGAAAGGACGAGCTTTTAGAGCAGGGCCGGCGGGTTTACGAGGTGCTGGATCTGGGTTTCGGACGCTGCAGGATGTGCGTCTGCGGTCCGGCGGATGCCAAAAAGCTGCTCCGGCATCATGAGATGATCCGGGTGGCCAGCAAATATCCGGTCATCGCCAAGGATTATTTTTACAATAAAAAGCATCAGACCGTGGACATTATCAAGCTGAACGGTTCGGTGGAGCTTGGGCCCATCGTCGGTCTTTCCGATGTGATCGTGGATATTGTGGAAACCGGCTCGACCCTGAAGGAAAACGGCCTGGAGGTATTGGAGGAAATCTGTCCTCTTTCCGCCCGCATGATCGTAAACCGCGTCAGTATGCAGATGGAATATGAGAAGATCCAGGAAATCATCCTGAAACTGCGACATCTGCTGGAGGATCCGAAGGGAGGAGAAGCGATATGAAAATCATCAGACTGACACCGCAAAGCAAGGAACATCTTTTGCAGGATCTGCTTAAGAGAAGTCCCAATCATTATGGAAAATACGAGAAAACGGTGGCCGATATCGTCGCAAACATCCGGGCGAAGGGAGACGAGGCGCTGTTTTCCTATACCAGACAGTTCGATGGCTGCGCCCTCGACGCACAGTCGATCCGGGTGACAAAGGACGAGATTGCAGAGGCCTATGAAAAAACAGACGATGCGTTACTCTCTGTGATGGAAAAAAGTGCGGAAAACATCCGCGCCTTTCACAGACGGCAGCTGCGCAACAGCTGGTTCGATCCCCGTCCGGACGGCACGATCCTGGGTATGCGCATCACGCCCATTGCCGCCGCAGGCGTCTATGCGCCGGGCGGAAAAGCGGCCTATCCTTCCAGCGTACTGATGAACGTGATCCCGGCAAAGGTGGCCGGCGTTTCCCGCATCATTTTGTGCACGCCGCCGGGCCCCGACGGCAAGGTAAATCCGGGAACCCTGGCGGCCGCCCACATCGGCGGAGTGGATGAGATCTATAAGGCGGGCGGCGCCCAGGCGATTGCGGCAATGGCCTTTGGGACGCAGAGCATCCCGCGGGTGGACAAGATCACGGGGCCGGGCAACATCTTTGTCGCACTGGCCAAAAAGGCCTGTTTTGGTTATGTGGGCATTGATTCGATCGCAGGGCCCAGCGAGATTCTGGTCATTGCGGACGAGACGGCCAATCCCCGGTATGTGGCGGCGGATCTGTTGTCCCAGGCCGAGCATGACGAGATGGCCAGCGCGATTTTGATCACCACCAGCGAAAAGCTGGCAAAGGAGGTTTCGGATCAGACAGACGCCTTTCTTAAGACCCTATCCCGCAAACAGATTATTCAGACCTCCCTGGATCGTTACGGCTATATCCTTCTGGTGGATTCTTTGGAGGAAGCGGCCGCAGCGGCGAATGAGATCGCATCGGAGCATCTGGAGATTCTGACAAAGGATCCCTATGCGCTGATGACAAAAATCCAAAACGCCGGGGCAATTTTCCTGGGCGAATATTCCTCCGAACCGCTGGGCGATTATTTCGCGGGGCCCAACCATGTGCTGCCCACCAACGGAACGGCCCGCTTTTTCTCCCCCTTAAACGTGGACGATTTCATGAAAAAAACCAGCGTGATTTCGTATTCTAAGCAGGCTCTTTTTCAGGTCCATGAGGAGATTGAACGATTTGCAAGAGGCGAAGGGCTGACGGCCCATGAAAATTCCATTCGCGTACGATTTGAGAATCAGACAGGAGATGCGTTATGAAAAGAGAAGTACAGATCAGACGAAAAACCAGAGAAACGGACATCAGCCTGACGCTGAATCTGGACGGAAACGGCTCCGCTGCGGTGAAAACCGGAATCGGTTTTTTCGATCACATGCTGGAGGGCTTTGCGCGGCACGGATTTTTTGATCTTACCCTGCAGGTGGAGGGCGATCTTTGCGTGGACGCGCATCACAGCGTGGAGGATACCGGGATTGTGCTGGGACAGGCCATCGCCCGGGCGCTGGGAGACAAAAAGGGAATCCGCCGGTACGGATTTTTCCTGCTTCCCATGGACGATGCGCTGGTGGCATGCGCGGTGGATCTGTGCGGACGGCCGTATCTGAATTTTGATTTCGAATTTCCGGCCCCCCGCATCGGGAGCATGGATACCGAACTGATCCGGGAGTTTTTCTACGCCGTTTCCTATTCTGCGGGAATGAACCTGCATTTTAAGATTCTGGACGGAAAAAACAGTCACCATATTGCGGAGGCCATGTTCAAAGCGTTTTCCAAAGCGACGGATATGGCCACAGGATACGAGAAACGCCTGACGGACGTTTTGTCCACCAAAGGCACCCTTTAAATCGGAGAGGGAACCATAATGGAAAAAAAATTTATGCCCAGTATTTTTCTGAAAGAGAAAGCAGCGATGGATGACCAGGACGGTCAATCCGTAATAAGCCGGAATCCTCTGGAGCTGGCGGAGCATTACAGTATTTTAAACTGCGACCGCATTTATCTTGCCGATCTGTCCTACGACGACAAATCCCAGGAGGAAAATCTGGATGTGATCAAATCCATTTGCGCGGCGGTGGCCGTTCCTGTGGTGGGAGGCGGCAACATTCATCGAATGGAGGACGTAAAAAAGCTGCTCTACGCCGGTTGTTCCCAGGTCGTATTGGACCTGCGAAAGGAGGAGCAGAAGACCTTACTGAAAGAAGTGTCCTTAAAATTCGGTCGGGACAGAATCCTGGCGGGGGTGGAGCACCCTGCGCAGCTTCAGGAAGAAAAGGATGCGCTGCACCAATATGCTTCGGAGGTGTTTTTATTCCATGGCGCCGGCATCAAAGAGGCCGCGCTCACCTCGCCGGTCCCCGTGACGCCATTCATGCCGGAGGTCTCCCTGGAAAAGGTCATGGAGGTGCTTTCCTTCTCCAATGTGGGCGGCCTGTCCGGTCCGCTGATCAACGACAACGTGGAGCACATCGGCGCGCTCAAGCAATTCTGCCGGGAAAACGGCATCGAGGTTGCGGGAATCCAGGCGGCCTTTGGCTGGCAGGATCTGAAAAAAGGACCGGATGGCCTGATCCCCGTGGTGGTCCAGGATGTGAAAACGGATGTGGTGCTCATGGTCGCCTACATGAACGAGGAGGCCTATCAAAAGACGCTGGAAAGCGGCAGGATGTATTATTTTTCCCGCAGCCGGAACTGCCTTTGGCTAAAGGGGGAGACCAGCGGGCATTTTCAGTATGTCCATCAGTTAATTGCGGACTGCGATATGGATACGATTCTGGCAAAAGTCGTCCAGATGGGCGCCGCCTGCCATACCGGCGCATACAGCTGCTTTTTTCATGAGATCCAAAACCGCAGCGATAAAACGAATTCCCACAATCCGTTAAAGGTCTTTGAAGAAGTATTTTCCGTCATCGAAGACCGGAAGATCCATCCCAAGGAAGGCTCCTATACCAATTATCTGTTTGATAAGGGGCTGGATAAGATCTTAAAGAAGCTGGGAGAGGAGGCCACAGAGATCGTGATCGCGTCCAAAAATCCCAATCCCAATGAAATCAAATATGAAATCGCCGATTTTCTGTATCATATGATGGTGCTGATGGTGCAGCGCGACATCACCTGGGAGGAGATCACGACGGAACTGGCGAACCGCTGAGGGAATATTTGCCCGTTTCTCGCAATAGGATAGGGATAAGAAAAGCAAACAGGCATGGAT
This sequence comes from uncultured Eisenbergiella sp., assembly GCA_947626995.1. Taxonomy (GTDB): domain Bacteria; phylum Bacillota; class Clostridia; order Lachnospirales; family Lachnospiraceae; genus Gallintestinimicrobium. The sequence goes on from CANQUI010000004.1 coordinate 63,401, forward strand.
TGCGATGACGGAATCAGAGCGTAAGCTGAAGCTGACGCGGTTTCTGCGCGAGGAAAACGCCATGAACCGCGTGAAAATGAAAAGCCGGGAAGAAATCCTGTACGGAAGCGGGAAACCGATGACGGCGGAGGAAATTCCGCTGGTATACGAAGGGTATTTAAGCGAATCCGGCTATGAAATGCCCGGGCCCCGTACGATTCGTTCCTCCTTTGGGATGCGTACCGCCCTGGCGCTGCTTTTATTCGGACTGGTGATCTATCTGGACCGGAGCGATACCGCGCTTCGTTCCGGGCAGCCTCTGGGAGAAATGATTCAGGATCAGCTGTCCGTTTCCATGGAAGACAGACTGGCCAGGGCCGTGGGGCTCTTTTCGGCGTTTGATGAGTGAAAAATGATTTTGGGAGACAATACGATGCGATTACCCGATTTTGAGAACCGTCTGGCGTTGTCGGACGAAATCCTTCTTTCCGTGGACAAACCCGCCCGATACATCGGCGGAGAAGTCAATGCGGTCTATAAAGACAAAAAGAAGATTGCCCTTCGCTTTGCCATGTGTTTTCCGGACGTTTACGAGATCGGCATGTCCCATCTGGGCATCCAGATCCTCTACGACATGTTCAACCGTTATGAGGACGTCTGGTGCGAGCGGGTGTATTCTCCCTGGACGGACCTGGACCGGATTCTGCGTCGGGAAAATATTCCGTTATTTGCGCTGGAATCACAGGATCCGATCCGGGAATTTGATTTTCTGGGCATCACCCTGCAATATGAAATGTGTTATACCAATATTCTGCAGGTTCTGGATCTGTCCAAAATCCCGCTGCTTTCCAAAGACAGGGACGAAACCTGTCCCATCGTCATCGGAGGCGGGCCCTGTTCCTATAATCCCGAGCCCATCGCTCCTTTTTTTGACCTGTTTTACATCGGGGAGGGAGAGACGGTATACCGCCGTCTGTTCGATCTGTATCTGGAGACGAAAGCCAAAGGAGAGGACAGAGCATCGTTTTTGCTGCGCGCGGCCCGGGAGGTTCCCGGCATTTACGTGCCGGCTCTGTACGAAACCACCTATCATCCCGACGGTACCATCGCCTCCTTTTTGCCCACAGCGCCCGGCGTGCCTGCAAAGATCACAAAGGAAATCGTCATGGATCTGGATCGCGCGCCCTATCCGCAAAAACCCGTGGTAGCCTACACCAAGGCCGTGCAGGACAGAGTGGTGTTGGAGATCCAGCGGGGCTGCATCCGAGGATGCCGGTTCTGTCAGGCAGGACAAATCTATCGGCCGGTTCGGGAAAAGAGTCTGGAACGGCTCAAAAAAGACGCCCTGGAGCTGCTGGAGGGCACCGGCCAGGAAGAAATTTCCTTAAACTCCCTAAGCTCCAGCGACTATTCTCATTTAAAAGAGCTGGTGGATTTTCTGATGGATACCTGCAGGGAAAAGAATGTGAACATTTCCCTGCCGTCTTTGCGCATTGATGCGTTTTCCCTGGATGTGATGGGCCGGGTGCAGGATGTGAAAAAAAGCAGTCTGACCTTTGCGCCGGAAGCGGGAAGCCAGCGGCTGCGCGACGTGATCAATAAGGGACTGACGCAGGAGGATATTCTGCAGGGGGCGCGGATGGCCTTTTTGGGCGGATGGAACCGGGTCAAGCTCTATTTTATGCTGGGCCTGCCCACGGAAACCCCGGAGGATATTCGTGGAATCGCCGCGCTCTGTAATGAAATCGCCGCGCTTTACTATGACGTTCTTCCCAAAGAGAAGCGCAGCGGGCCGGTTCAGATTGTAGCCAGCACTTCGTTTTTCATTCCCAAGCCCTTCACCCCCTTCCAGTGGGCGCCCATGTGCACAAAGGACGAGTTTACGCATAAGGCGGGACTGACCAAACATGCGATCCACGAACAGCTGAACCAGAAACGGATCAAATACAACTGGCATGAAGCCGATTTGAGCGTTTTGGAGGGCGTTTTTGCCAGAGGAGACCGCCAAATCGCCCCTGTGATCCTGCGGGCCTATGAAAAGGGCTGTCTGTATGATTCCTGGGGGGAAACCTTCCGATATGACCTGTGGACAGAAGCCTTTGCAGAATGTGGGGTAGATCCGGATTTTTATACGGTGCGCCAAAGAGAAAAAGAGGAGATCTTTCCCTGGGACTTTCTGGATTGCGGCGTGGACAAGTCGTTTTTATGGAAAGAATGGCAAAAGGCGCTTCGCCAGGAGATCACCCCCAACTGCAGACAAGCCTGCCAGGGCTGCGGCGCCGCACGTTTCAAAGGGGGCGTCTGTCTGGAAAAAAGAGAGGGGGCTGCCGTATGAAGATTCGGATCAAATTTTCCAAATACGGATCGCTGCGGTTTATCGGCCATCTGGACGTCATGCGCTTCTTTCAGAAGGCCATCCGGCGCGCCGGCATCGACGTGGCGTATACCACCGGGTTTAGTCCCCATCAGATCATGACCTTTGCCTCCCCGCTGGGGATGGGAATGTGCAGCCTGGGGGAATATATGGATATTGAGGTCCATTCCCATCAGGGCGCGCAGGATATGAAGGAACGGCTCCAGGCCCAGTGTCCTTTTGGCATTGATATTCTTTCCGTAAAGGCGCTGCCAGAGCCGGAACCAAACAAAAAGGTCGTCAGCGCCATGGCCAGCGTTTCGGCCGCCTCGTATGCGGCGGTGTGGAAGGAAAAGGGCAGAAGTTTTTGCGACTACAGCGGTCAATGCGCAGATTTCCTTGCCCAGGAGGAAATCCTGGTGGAAAAGGAAGAAAAAAAGGGGACGGTTTTTCGGAATATCCGTTTGGGGATCTACGAGTTAAAGATCGAAGACGACGCCCTTTTGTTTACGGTTGACGCCAGCAGCTCCGGCAACATCAGACCCTCCTGGGTGGTGAGCCGTTTCCTGGATTTTATCCATGTTGCAGCGCCTGACAGCGCGCTGCAGATCATCCGTTTGGAGCTTTATACCCATCAGGGCGACGGACCGGAACGAACGCTCATACCTTTGGACGCGATAGGAGAAGAATTTTGAGCAAAAATTATGTGATCACCCGCATCCGTTCTCAGCAGATCGGATTCCTGCTGGAGGATGACCGGCTTGTGGAGGTCCATCCGGCGAGAGAGCAGCCCTCGCTGCTGGGCGGCATCTTCGTGGGAAAGGTCAGGCAGATCGTCCGCAACATTGACGCGGCCTTTGTGGAGATCGCCGGCGGGCAGACCTGTTTTCTGCCTCTTGCACAGGCCGCCCATCCGATTCTTGCCAACCGCCCGTCGGACGGAAGACTGCTGGCCGGAGACGAAGTGCTGGTACAGGTGAAAAAGGATGCGGTCAAAACCAAAGATCCGGTGCTTTCGGCCAATCTTTCCGTAACGGGACACCTTTTTGGCGTACAGATCGGCACAGACAACGGCATCCGTTATTCCAAAAAGCTGACGAACGAGCAAAAGGAGCGAATCGATCAGGCATTAAAACCGCTTTTGGTCCCTGCGCACATGACGCTGATCGTACGCACCGGGGCAGGAGAGATAACCGATCCGGAGGCGCTGATAAACGGCGCGCGGCGGCAGATCCAACGGGCCGAACATCTTTTGCAGGTCGGAAAGACACGCACGGTCTTTTCTTTGCTCACAGAACGGCATCCCGATTCTCTTCGGCCTCTTTTCGACGGGACAATGCCGCTTCCGGACCGGATCGTAACGGACGATCGGGAGGTTTATACGGCCGTTTCCGCATATCTTAAAGAAACCGGGTGTCCGGCTGAGGCAAAGCTGTATCAGGATGAAAAAATCCCGCTTCCTCTGCTTTACGGGCTGGAGGGCAAATTCCGGGAAGCAATCCTGAAAAAGGTCTGGCTGCCTTCCGGAGGCTATCTGGTGATCGAACCCGTGGAGGCGCTGACGGTCATCGACGTCAACACCGGGAAATATACGGGAAACCGACAGACGGAAGAAACCTTTCGCCTCATAAACCGGGAAGCGGCCGCCGAGACGGCGCGCCAGCTGCGCCTGCGGAATCTGTCCGGCATCATTCTGGTGGATTTTATCAATATGAAGAACAGGCAAGACAACCGGGAGCTGCTTTTGTATTTCAGAGATCTGTGCCGGCAGGATCCCGTGCCCGCCAAAGTAATTGATATGACGCCGCTGGGTCTGGTGGAGGTCACACGGCAGAAGCGGGAGCGGACTCTGGCAGAGCTTCTTGCAAAGGAGAACGGAGCAAATGAAATTTCTGGGGATGGAGAAGGTACGGGACGGCAGGTATCTGAAGAATTATGAGCTGGCCTATGAAAATAAGGCCGGCAGGATCAAAAAATACGAAATCGTCAGCCGGAAAGAGCTGAAAGGGCCGCAGGATCTCGGAAATCAGGTCAGCGGCGTATCCATCGTCGCCTTTTGCGAGGACAGGATGCTTTTGCTGCGGGAATTCCGCCTGAGCATCAATCGCAGAATCTACAATCTCTGCGCCGGTATGCTGGAAGAAAACGAGACCATTGTCGAATGTATCAAACGGGAGTTATACGAGGAGACCGGACTTTGCGTCAACCGTCTCCTGGCCCTCCTGCCGCCTTCTTTTTCCGCAGTCGGATTTTCGGACACCCGGACCTATATTGCCTTTGTGGAAGCATCCGGCGATCTTTCGGATCACACGTCGGAAAACGAAGAGATCAGCGCCCGGTTTTACAGCCGCAGTGAAGTGCGCGCGCTTTTAAAAACAGAGGCGTTTTCCTCCCGTTCCCAGATGGCGGCCTTTTATTTTGCTTCCGGTGTCCGTCCGGAGGATCTTGCCGGTCTTTTGGAACCTACAGAACGTTTTTCTGTATAAATTGCACAGAATGGGGTTGAACTTTCCTTTTTCATTGTGTATAATAACAATATCTGAAAGGAGGATGGCGCATGAACACGATTATTACCATTGGAAGGCAGTTTGGATCCGGCGGGAAAGAGATCGGAGAGAAGGTGGCCGAATATTTCAAAATTCCCTGCTATGACAAGGAGCTTTTGACCAGGGCAGCCAAGGAAAGCGGATTTTGCGAAGAGATGATCCGCAACCATGACGAACGGCCCACCAGTTCCTTTTTATACAATCTGGTCATGGACACCTATTCCTTCGGATACAATACATCGTCATTTGTGGATATGCCCATCAGCCACAAGGTTTTTCTGGCGCAGTTTGACACCATAAAAAATATCGCGTCGGAGGGGCCCTGCGTCATCGTGGGACGCTGCGCCGATTACGCGCTTCATGACTTTAAAAACTGTATCCATCTTTTCATTTACGGAGATGAAGAGGCAAAGGTCAAGCGGATCATGAAAAAATACGATCTGGGCGAAGACAAGGCCCGGGACATGTGCGTCAAGAAGGACAAACAGCGTCAGAGCTATTATAATTATTATTCGTCCAAAAAATGGGGCCGGGCGGACAGCTACGATTTCTGCCTGAACAGTTCCGTGCTGGGGGTTGACGGCACGGTAAAGCTGATCGTTCAGATCATTGAAGACTTTGAAAAACGCGGAAATTAAAAGGCTCCGCCTCATAAAAAGACGTCCCGTACCGCGAGGCGTCTTTTTTTGTTGTATGTGTTTTGTGGTGTGGCAAAAACCGAAAGATTTACATAATATTATTATGTCAATCAATGGGCCCCGATTCGTTCTCGGAAGAGGACACATTGCGCTCTACAACTATGCGCAAAACGCAAGTTTAACGAATAATTATGGGTGGAAAACGGCGTTTCTTCTCTGTGAGTCGGGGAAACCCTGACCGGCCATTTTTTTGATCGTAACAAATTATGTGCAATGATTGTCATATGTAAGAACCGTATCCGCAATGTTTTTATCATTTCACGTATGCAAAAGCGTTCCCGCGTCATCTGTGGCGGTCATAATCTCTGTTTCAGCCCGGATAATATGAAACAAAACGGGGAATCGGTTTCCCTGATCGGTGCAGGTTGCTGCGTTTGGTGAAATGGGTTTTGCGAATAGTTGATGAATCCATTAGAGCAGATGTCTCTCTTCTGCTCTCCTTCCGGCAAAAAATCCTGCCGTTACAGTTCTTCCGAATCCAGCAGGATCGTAAAGGGGCCGTCGTTTACCAAAGAAACCTTCATATCTGCGCCAAAGATTCCGGTTTTTACCACCGGGATCTCCTTTTTGCACAGGGCAATCACAGATTCATACAGCGCGTTGGCATGGGCCGGCGCGCCCGCCTTGATAAAGGACGGCCGGTTCCCTTTTTTGCAGTCCGCGTACAGGGTGAACTGGGAAATCAGCAGAACCTGTCCGTTCACATCCCGCAGCGACAGATTGGTCTTGCCCTCTAAATCCTCAAAAATCCGCAGGCCGATCATCTTTCGGACCATTTTTTGCGCGGTCTGCTCCGTATCCGAGTCCGAAATCCCCACAAGCACAAGAAATCCTTTTTCAATCCGGGAAAATTCGTTCCCGTCGATGGTTACGTCAGCCCGGCTGACTCGCTGAATGACAAATTTCATGTTTATGGCTTCTCCTCTTTGGACGTTTTATCGTCTGCTTCTTTTGTCGGCAAACTGCCGGATCCTGAGGGGAATTCTTCCCTGCGGGGAGCCAGCGCCTGACGGATCTTCTCCCGCCAGTACGCCGTCTTCTTCCCGTTTCTTCCCGGTTGTTTGAAATCCAAATTGATAAAATCCCCGGTTTTTTGATCCACTTCCTTTAACTGCAAATAGGTTTCGGTATCCGTGGGCATCCCTTTGCGGCTCAGATTGCGGTTGACCCTGCGTTTGCCCAGCGTATAAATGACCGCAAACGTAGGTACGCCAAGCAGCATCCCCCAGACGCCGAAAAATCCGCTGAAAACGGTAATGGAGAAAATGACCCAAAATCCGGACAGCCCGGTGGTATTGCCCAAAATCTTCGGCCCCAGCACATTGCCGTCAAACTGCTGTAAAATGAAGATAAAAATGATAAAATACAGACTCTGCACGGGATTGACCACCAGGATCAACAGCGCGCAGGGAACCGCGCCGATAAAGGGCCCGAAAAAGGGAATGATATTCGTGATGCCGACGATTACGCTTAACAGGACGGGATACGGCATCCCCATCAGAGATACCACCACAAAGCAGATCACGCCGATAATGGCGGAATCCAGAAGCTTGCCGATGATAAAACCACCGAAGGTCGCGTCAATGAGTCTGGCATTTTCTACCAGGCGGTTGGCCTGCCGGGTATCAAAAAGCGCGTAGGTAGCTTTTTTGGCCTGACTGAGAAACCGCTCCTTGTTGCCCAGCAGATAGATGGAAATGATCAGCCCGATGATCAGATCCCAAAGCGACCGGGCAATGGCGATCATACTGTTGGAGACGCTGCGCAGCAGCGTATTCATCTGCGGAAGAAGCGTGCCGTTGAGCCATTGGTTTAACTCCAGCGAATACGTCTGGAACAGGCCCACCACCGTTTTTTCAATCTCCGGATAGCTGGCCAGAATCCAGTTTAACCATGTGCTGAAATTGCGGATATAGGTAGGGAACTGCCTCGCGATATTCCGGATGCTGACGGCGAGCTGCGGGATGATAAACTGAAAGAAACCGTAGATCAGCAGCAAAACAAAGCTCAGCGTCAGCAGGATCGAGATCCCCCGGCAATATTTTTTCAGGGTCTTTTCCCTGCCCTTTAGCCCGTCAAATCTGTCTGTCAGCCAGTCCTTACAAGGATATAACAGACGAAGTTCGATAAAACGAAGAATCGGCCACATAAGATAGGCCAGAACCAGACCGTCGATGATGGGCATGGCGATATCCAGGATACGCACCAGGTTCCGGAACAGCGATTTGCTGTGAAAGATCAGATAATAAAAACTGATCCCGCCGATGATGACCAGCAGCGCCGTTATGCCCCAATACAGATATTTTTTGTCCCAACGGAATTTCATAAAATCCCCTCTCTTTTTTGGTTCTTTTTTTTCGCATTTCAATTATAACACGTCCTGACAAAAACAAAGATATTTTTGATGAAAAAAGCGAAAAAAAATAGTATACTTGTTTCTAGGAAAGGATGAAACAGGTGGCATCTCATGCGGCTGCAGCGAGTGTTAAGTCTTGTCCGGCGCGCGCTGGACGATTATCGGATGATTCAGGACGGGGACCGGATCGCCGTCGGGCTTTCCGGCGGAAAGGATTCCCTGACGCTGCTTTACGCCCTGGAGAAACTGCGCGCCTTTTATCCGCATCCGTTTTCGCTGTGCGCGATTACGGTGGATCTGGGGTTTGACAATCTTGACCTGCGCGCCGTTAAGACCTTTTGTCAAAAACAAAACGTTCCCTATGAGATCGTCTCCACCAGAATTTCCGATATCGTATTTGGCGCAAGGCAGGAAACCAATCCCTGTTCGCTGTGCGCCAAATTGCGAAAGGGTGCGTTAAACGACAGAGCCCTCTCCTTAGGCTGCAATAAAATCGCCTACGCGCACCACCAGGACGACGCGGTGGAAACGCTGCTCCTCTCCCTGCTGTACGAAGGGAGATTCCATTCGTTTTTACCGGTAACCAGGCTGGACCGTACGGGTCTGACGGTCATTCGTCCGCTGCTCTATTTAAAGGAGGCGGATGTGATCGGCTTTTCAAACAAGACAGGGCTTCCGGTGGTCAAAAGCCCCTGTCCCGCCGATGGGCATACCAAAAGAGAATATGTCAAACGGCTTGTGCGTCAGCTCAATCGGGAAAATCCCGGCGTGAAGGAACGGTTGTTTACCGCCCTCCGAAACGGATGCTATGACGCCGCCGAAAGGGGGAATTTACAATGAACGGGCAAAATTATCATGAGGAAATCAAGAAAAATAATATCCTGCGCCTGCGGGAACTGCTGCAGGAGCTTCCGCCCTTCTGCCAGGATTTCTTTATGGGGATCGAGGATACCATGGAATCCAGGACACGGATCGGGTATGCCTATGACCTGCGGATCTTTTTTGAATTTCTGCATCAGGAACGCCCCATCTTCCGGGAAAAACCGATCCGGGAATTTGTCATCGGGGACCTCAAAAGGCTGGACCGTCAGGACATTCTCCTGTATTCGGAATACCTTTCCCTCTATGAAAAGGACGGCGTGCAGATTACCAACGATGAGCGGGGAAAGCGGCGCAAACTGGCTTCTTTGCGCACATTTCTCAATTACTATTATCAGCACGGCGAATTGAATGAAAACGTGGCGACCCGCGTACCGCTTCCCAAGCTCCATGAAAAAGAAATCGTCCGCCTGGAGGCGGACGAGGTGGCGGTGCTTTTGGACCAGGTGGAAGCCGGCGCAAAAATGACCAAGAGCCAGTTAAAATTCCACGAAAAGACCAAAACACGGGATCTGGCGATCCTCTCCCTTTTGCTGGGCACGGGGATCCGCGTTTCCGAATGTGTGGGGCTGGATCTTTCGGACGTGGACTTTCAAAACATGGCCGTCAAGGTGCGCCGCAAGGGAGGCTATGAGGACGTGGTCTATTTCGGAGAAGAGGTACAACAGGCGCTGTCGGCCTATCTGGAACAGCGGTCGCATCTCATCCCCGAATCGGGACACGAAAAGGCCTTTTTCCTTTCCCTGCAAAACCGGCGTATGGCGGTGCGCAGCGTGGAAAATATGGTCAAAAAATACACCTCTCTTGTTACCACCACCAAAAAGATCACGCCGCATAAGCTCCGCAGCACCTACGGGACAAATCTGTATCAGGAGACCGGCGACATCTATCTGGTCGCCGACGTCTTGGGCCATAAAGACGTCAATACCACGCGGAAGCATTATGCGGCGATGAAGGATTACAACAAACGAAAAGCTGCCAAAAGCGTGCGGCTGCGGGAACCGTGACCCCTTTACTCCCGGATTTCGTCTCTGCAAAACCGCAGCGTCACCTTGAACAGATCCCCGTCCAGCAGAATCTGTAACGATCCGTGCTGCAGCTCGGTGAAGCTTTGCGCAATGGCAAGTCCCAGACCGCTTCCTTCGGTATTGCGGGAGCTGTCTCCTCTCACGAAGCGCTCCAGCAGTTCTTCCGGTTCCACATCCAGCTCAAACCGCGAAATATTCTTCAGCTCCACCACAGCCTCCGTTTCTTCCTCCCTCAGGCTGATGTAAACCCGGGTGCCCGGCAGCGCATATTTGATGATATTGGTGTAAAGATTCTCAAAAATGCGGAACGTGATCTGCGGATCCAGCCGTAAGACCGTCTTTTTTTCGGGAAGAGAAAACCTGACCGTAAGATCCTCCTGTAAAAACCGGTCCTCCTGTTCCAGATAACACTGTCGCAGCAGATTCCCCATATCCACGTTGTCATAATGCAGCGTTACATTTTTGCTGTTCCCCTTGCTCACTTCAAAAAGGCCCTCGATCAGCGCTTTTAACCTGGCGCTTTTGCGATCCAGGATGTCCAGGTACTCTTTTCTCTGCTCTGTGGTAAGCTCCGGATTTTTGAGCAGGTCGATGTAGGTGATAATGGCCGTCAACGGCGTCTTTAGGTCATGGGACACATTGGTGATCAGCTCCGACTTCATCCTCTGACTTCTGACCTCCCGTTCCAGGGCTTGTTTGAAATCCTTCTGGATCTGCTCCAGCTCCGTTTTATAGCTTTCGAACATGCCAAAATCCTCCGAAAGCACCGTGTCAAAATTTCCGCGGGCGATGGCGCCGGTGGCCCTTAAAAGCGCCCGGTACTGTTCCTGCACATTCCGCACATATTTTTTCAGCAGAAAATACAGGATCACCAAATAAAAAAACAGCGGGATAATGCCAAACCACCAGAACATACAAAAGAAAGACAACAGGATAAAATGGAAAATAATCAGACGCCGGAGCATCCCCTTGGCGTCTTTTCCAATATCAAACGTCATCAGCTTCTGATAAAAGGCACGCACAGCTTCCCTGATCCTGTCCCCGTAACGCAAAATCAGGCTGTGTTTTCTCAAATAGGCGCCCGGATGCCGAAGGTTTGGCAAAACGCTTCCCAAAGAGAAAGCCGTAAAAAACAGGCAGAACAACATTCCCGCCAGAAGGAAAAACCGCAGATAGCCCAGATGCAGCGGATCCAGAATGTTCCGGGAAAGGCCCGGGAGCATCCAGCCGTTCTGATAATTGCAGATCTGCCGGGTTACGGTATAATCCTGAAAATAAAAAACGAGAGCAAGAAGGAAAAGCGCCTCCGCCGGAAGACGGCACAGAAACATCTCCCCAAAGACATAGGAATCCTTTTCTACCCGGTTTAAAATCCACACCAGCAATGCGCCAAGCAGGACGCAGAAAACCCAGAATACCTGATAGGTGGCCGCCACCCCGGCTTTCAAATAGCCGGTAAGCATGGCCTGTTGTTTGTCCAACCGCTCCGCCAGCTTTTCATACTGATCTTTTGTCAGCGCATAGACGATCTGCATATTCTCGGGGCCATGCGCCGTCAGTTCATAGACGTAGGCTTTGTCCTCGTCGCCGTTGTAAAACGCCACCCTGTGCGTCCGACTGTAATCCGAATCGGATCCGTACGCAAACAGGGTCTGCCGGCCCTGCGCTTCTACTTTTTTCAAAAGCTCCTGTGCGTCCACGTCTCCATTCGTACGGACCAGAAAGCCGTCCGTATTTCCGGCGCCGTCGTAGCAGATCCGGATGGAATAAACATAAGCGGAATCCTGATCGGCCTTCGTTTCGTCCATAAGCAGCGACAAAAGCTCCTCGCGGTCGCTGTTGCCGATCACGGTGCCCGTTTTCGTATCCCTGGCGCAGTAATCCATATACTGCGTCAGGCCCTGGGAGCCGGTTCTAAAAACAGAGGACAGAGAGGATTCCTTATACTCTTCTACTTCCCGAAGCAGCGTCTTGCTTCCTTCCGTCGCGCCGCCTGATACATCGACATGGACGCAGTCCGAAAGATCCAAACTGTCGGAATCTCCCAGATAGCGCTCCTTCACATACAGCTGCCCATAGGAAAGCGACTGTTGTTCCGCTTTTTCCCGCAGATATTTATACTGCACATAATTGTCCTCATACAGGGAACGGAGAAACGCCTCGGAAATCAGCGGATTTTCAAATTCCTGTTTCGCGCTTTTTTGAAAGATCGGAAGAAGAACCAGAAACATCGTCGTGACAACGGCTGCTGCGGTCAGCGCAATGAGGAAACTTCTGATTTTATTGTTTTTCCATTTTATATCCAACACCCCACACCACCTTTAAATATTTTGGATTCTTCGGATCGAGTTCTATTTTTTCCCGGATTCTTCGGATGTGTACCATAATCGTATCCGTATTGACCGGCTTTTCATTCCAGACGCGCTCATAGATCTCTTCGGCACTGAAAACCCGGCCGGGATTCTTCATCAGCAAAAGCAGAATCTTGAATTCAAAGGGGGTCAGGCGAACGGGAACGCCGTCTGCGAAAACCTCGACCGTTTCTTCGTTCAGTTCGATCCCGCCGATTACATGGTACGTATCCTTTTCGGTCTCCGACAAAGAAAGCGCCTCTTTATACCGGTTATAGCGCCGCAGCTGGGAATTGATCCGCGCCAGAAGCTCCAGCGGCGTAAAGGGCTTTGTGATATAATCGTCCGCGCCCATATTCAGTCCCATGATCTTATCCACTTCCTCGGACTTGGCGGACAGCATGACGACGGGAAAATCAAAGCCCTTCTCCCGGACCTTCATCATCATGGTGATTCCGTCCATACGGGGCATCATGACGTCCACGATGGCCAGATCGACCGGCTGTGTGGTGATGACCTCCATTCCGGCAATGCCGTCCGCCGCCTTACTGACCCGATAGCCCTGATTTTTCAGATATATCTCAATCCCGTCCCGAATATCGGCGTCGTCTTCTACGATCAAAATATGATTCTTCTCCAATCTTACGCCCTCCTGCAGCAATTTTGTGGTTCTGGTCATGAAATTCTAAATTCATTATACAATATCCCCATCGGAAACCACAATCGCATTATAACGGACAAACCTTTCGTTCCAAAACAGAAAAAACCAAAGAATTTCTAAAGAAATCCTTTGGTTTTTGCAACGTATGATCCAAAACAGAATATGGCCAGCGTCTCCTGACAAAAAATTACAGATCCGTATAGTACGGCACGATCAGATAGGCGCCGGCGTCAATGCCCTCTCCATCCGCCAGATGGTTCATAAAACGGACTTCCTTTACGTAGTCCTCCAAAGAATCATAGTGCGCATCCGCGTAACGGCGCGCAATCCCATCCAGCGTATCGCCCGGCATCACCAGAATACTGGCGTAATATTTGCGGGAAAGATCCGGGCGGGCAGTCTGCGCATTCGCGGTAAGCGCGCAGACGGGGATGGCAAACAAAATGGCCGCGGCAACGAAAAATGCCGCAAACAATGTGCGCCGACGGGCGCGGCGCCGTCTCTGGCGCTGTCTGTAATTGCTTCTTTGATCCTTTCCCATAGATCCTTCCTCCGTCTTATATCCGCATCATCCGGAACAAATGTTGCGAACGTACGTTCCTTTATGCTTTATTATATCGAACGTACTTTCGAATGTCAATACTTTTTGGAAGAAAAATCGAACATTTTTTCGGAATATATGTTTGCCATCTGCCGTTTGATATGATATACTAAAAGACAAAAGGAGCGTTGCGTCCATTTGTTTTTGGAAAGGAGCCGACGATGGCACAGAGAAAGATCACTGCAAAACAGAAAGAGATTCTGGAATATATCAAGGATGAGATCCTTCGGAAGGGATATCCGCCTGCGGTTCGGGAGATCTGTGAAGCCGTACATCTCAAATCCACTTCTTCCGTCCACTCCCATCTGGAAACGCTGGAAAAGAACGGTTACATCCGCCGGGATCCTACCAAGCCCCGCGCGATCGAGATCTGCGACGACAGCTTTCAGATCGTGCGTACGGAGATGGTCAGTCTCCCTGTGGTCGGCAACGTTGCCGCAGGACAGCCCATCCTTGCGCAGGAAAACATTGAAAGCTATTTTCCGGTTCCGGCCGATCTGGTTCCAAACGGGGAACCCAGCTTCATCCTGAAGGTCCGCGGCGATTCCATGATCAACGCCGGGATATACGACGGCGATCAGATCTTCGTACAGAGCTGTCAGGAAGCGCGTAACGGGCAGATGGTCGTCGCGCTTTTGGAGGATTCCGCCACGGTAAAAACCTTTTACCGGGAAAACGGCCACATTCGTCTGCAGCCCGAAAATGACACCATGGAGCCCATTCTTGTGGATGACTGCCGGATCCTCGGCCGGGTTTTCGGCGTCTTTCGCATTTACCGTTAAAGGGCAGCTATAAAAAAGGATACCGGAAACAGCTTCCGGTATCCTTATTTTTAATCGGCTGGGCCCTGTATTTTAGTCCAGCGCCTCCTTCTCGATCTTTTTCCCGTCGCTCCAGATCCGTTCCAGATCATAAAAGAGACGGTTCTGCCGGTCAAACACGTGGACGATGAGATCTCCGTAATCCATCAGGACCCAGTTTGCGGTCTGATATCCCTCTACGTTTTTGGGAAAATATCCGGCTTTTCCCATTTTCTCCTGCACATTGTCGATCAGCGCCTGGATCTGGCTGCGGCTGTTGCCGCTGGCGATCAGGAAATAATCCGCAAGTACGGACACCTCCCGGATATCCAGAATACTGATCTCCTCTCCCTTTTTTTCTTCCAGAGCTTCGATGGCGATTGTGGTCATTTCTGCGGCCTGTGTCATTTTACTTCTCCCTGTCTTTTATAATAATCATAGGTTTTTTGCGTCATGTCATCCATATCGATCTTTCCGTCGTACAGATAGCGGATGGTGTCCTCCAGCGCCATCAGGATCGCGGCATCCAGATCCTCAAAGGCCAGTTCCCGGATTTTTGCCAGATGGGGCGCCTGCTTTCGGCCGGGTTCGATATAATCCGAAAGCCAGATGATTTTCTCCAAAAGGGACATCCCGGGACGGCCCGTGGTATGATTGAGGATTGCGTTGATCACGTCCTTGTCCGATACGCCGTACTTTCTCACCGCCAGAAAGCTTCCTACCTTGGCGTGCAAAAGGTACGGATTTTTTCGTTCCGTCTCGTTTACGGCGATATTGTATTTTTCACAGATCGCCAGTTTCTTTTCATTGTTCATACATTTGGCGCAGTCGTGCAGCATGCCTGCCAAAAGGGCGTTTTGGATGTCCGCATGATACCGCATCGCCAGCGCGGCGGCGGTATAGGCGACGCCCAGCGTATGTTCGTAGCGTTTGCGGTCCAGCTTCTTTTCCATGGCTTTTCGTATCTTGTGCAGATCTGGTTCTTTCATGCAAAACTCCTTTCAGAGGTAGAAACCGTTTTGGAGAATATACTGGCGCACGGCTTCCGGCACCAGATAACGGATGGAACGGCGTGCACGGATCCTGTTTCGAATATCCGTGGAGGAAATCTCGACGCGCAAAAAACGAAGGAGACGGATATCCGCATGATATTTCTGCGAAAGATACAGGATCTGCCGTTTTAGGTCCCGATCCGCGTTTGCGTCCCGCGCCGCCGCCACGGTAATGGCATTTTGAAAAATCTGTTCCGGATTCTTCCACTCTTCCATGTGAAACAGGGTATCCGCGCCCACAATATAAAACAGCGCCGCGTCCTCATACATTTGATGCAGTTCCTCCAGTGTTTCACAGGTATAGGAATTGCCCTTACGCCTGATCTCCAGATCCGACACCAGAAGGTGAGAATTGTCGTGCGCCGCAAGCTGCGTCATTTCATAACGGAACCGGGCCGGAAGCACCTCTTTTGGATCCTTCATATAGGAACAGCCGCTGGGGATCAAAAGCACACGGTCCAGGGCAAACTGCTCCCGCGCTTCTTCTGCCAGCATAAGATGTCCGCAGTGGATCGGATTGAAGGTGCCGCCCAGAATTCCGATCCGTTTCTTTTCCGTTTTTCCTTCTTTCATAACGGCAGTTCGATCTTTTTATGATCCTTGTTCTCTTTGTAGAGAACGATCTTTTTCCCAATGACATGCACAACGGTGGACTTGGTGCGCTGCGCTACCGTTTCCGCCAGTTCTCTGGGATCGTCCGTGCAGTTCTTTAACACGGAAATTTTGATCAGCTCCCTTTTGTGAAAGGCTTCGCCGATGGCCTGGGTAACCTCCGGCGTCAGGCTTGCTTTCCCGATCTGAAAAATCGGTTCCAGCCCGGCGCCCAGTTTCATGAGATAGGCCCGCTGTTTGCTGGTGAGTGTGTTCATCTGATTGCTCCTATTTGTAATAATCAAAGGAAAGGCCGTATATACGCACCGTGTCTCCATCCTGGATTCCCAGCGCTTCCAGCTGGGACAGGATCCCGGTTTCCTTTAAGAAATTCTGGAAAAACGTAAAGCCCTTCTCCGAATCCAGGTTGGTGTATCCCAGCATTTTTTCGATGCGGGGGCCCTCCACCCGGTATTCTTTGTTTTCCTCGTCATAAAAAACGGTAAACGGCTCGTCCGATATGGCCAGTGCCATTTCCGGGAAGAATTCCTGGGCAAAGACGGTGGGGCTTTCATCCAGACCGTCCAGTACGCTGCGCACCTGATACAGCAGCTCTCGCACGCCCTGCCCGCTCACCGCGGATATGGGAAATACCGGCATCCCCTTCGGCTCAAATTCCTGCCGGATCCGCCGCAGCGTCTCGTCGCCGGAATCTGCCATCACATCGATTTTATTGGCCGCAATGATCTGCGGTTTCTGGGACAGGTCCGCCTGATAATTTTCCAGTTCCCTTTGAATGGCATAAATATCCGCCACCGGGTCGCGCCCTTCCGTTCCGGCGGCGTCCACAATATGAATCAGCACTTTCGTCCGCTCAATGTGGCGCAAAAACTCATGGCCCAGTCCCATTCCCTCCGAAGCGCCTTCGATCAATCCCGGAATATCCGCAATGACAAACCCCTTCGAATCCTCCAGGTCCACCACGCCCAGATTGGGATTTAACGTGGTAAACGGATAATTGGCGATCTTGGGACGCGCGTTGGATACCCGAGCCAAAAACGTGGACTTGCCCACATTGGGAAATCCGATCAGCCCTACGTCCGCGATCACCTTCAGTTCCAAAAGCAGATCCAATTCCCTCGCCGGCTGGCCGGGACGGGCGTATTTGGGCGCCTGCATGGTGCTGGTGGCATAATGCTGGTTGCCGCTCCCGCCTCTTCCGCCTTTTAGAAGCACCACGCGCCGGTTTTCTCCGGACATGTCTGCAATGACCTTCCCGCTGTTGAATTCTTTGATCACGGTGCCTTCCGGAACCTTGATGACAATATCTTCTCCGTCTTTGCCCCGGCGGTTTCTCTTTCCGCCTTCCTGACCGTCCTGCGCCTTATACTTGCGGATATGGCGGAAATCCGTCAGCGTGTTAAGACCTTCGTCCACCGTAAAAATCACATCGCCGCCCCGGCCGCCGTCGCCGCCGTCGGGACCGCCAGCGGGAACATATTTTTCCCTGCGAAAGGAAACGTGTCCGTCGCCGCCCTTCCCGCTTCTGACATAGATTCTGGCTCTGTCTGCAAACATCTTCCAACCTTTCTGTGATCTTCTGTTATAAAAAGCCCCAAACACAATGTCTGGGGCCTTCACTTTACTGCTCTGCCGGATAAACGGAAGCCTGTTTCTTATCTCTTCCTTTCCGTTCAAATCTCAGTACGCCGTCCACTTTGGCGAACAACGTATCGTCGCCGCCGATTCCGACGTTGACGCCGGGATGGATCTTCGTTCCGCGCTGTCTGTAAAGAATATTGCCCGCCTTTACAAACTGTCCGTCCGCTCTCTTGGCGCCAAGACGCTTGGATTCGGAATCCCGGCCGTTCTTGGTGGAGCCGACGCCTTTCTTATGAGCAAAAAACTGAAGGTTTAATTTCATCATGGGATTACACCTCCTCAAATTTCAATTTCAGGTATTGGCTGCCGTACTGTTCCTGAATGTCAGTAAGGCCCAGCACCATGGTATCCAGGATAAGCTGTGATGCTTCGCTGACAGGATGCAAGAAGACGACTTCAATTCGTCCCGATTTCTCATCGGCCTTTACATCCATTGCTTCACCGGCAAGTTTTTCCATTGCATTGATTGCAGTGATGACCAGCACAGAGATGGCGCTGCAAACGATATCCGATCCGCTGTCCGCATACCCGGCATGTCCTGTGACCAGAAAGCCGCAATACCTTTCCTGTTTCTTTTTCATCCATACGGTCGTCATATCTCAAGCGTTGATCTTTTCGATCTTGACCTGCGTATATGCCTGTCTGTGGCCGTTTTTCTTGTGGTAACCGGTTTTTCTCTTATACTTGTAAACGATCACCTTTTTCCCTCTACCGTCTCCGATTACGGTAGCGGTCACGGTTGCGTCGGCTACGTCTGCGCCGACTTTTAAGCCGTCGTCGCTCACTGCCAGCACCTGGTCGAATGTAACCGTCTCACCGGCGGCAACGCCAAGCTTTTCCACTTTCAGAACATCGCCTTCCGCCACTTTGTACTGCTTTCCGCCTGTTGCAATAATTGCGTACATCTGGGACACCTCCTGTCTACGTCAGAAGAACTGACGTTACTCGCTAACTGTGGTGACGCCTGATGGGGTTCCCCATGGGCATACTTATACCTCGTTATGCGGCATACTCATAAAGCATACCATCCGTTTTGCGGATTGTCAAGATTTTTTCGGGAAACTTTTATGTTCTCCTTTCCGGAATCAAAGAAACAAAAGGAAGTCAGAACCACCGGCTTAGCCGGTGGCCTGTTCTGCCCCCTATAAGGGGCTGTTACCAGCACTAGGTCTAAAGACCCATCGAAAGCTCGCCAGCCGCAACATCATTTCTCTGCTGAACACTAAAGGGCTCGTCTTACTTGCTTTGTTTTACTGGCTCACCCGTAAACGGGTCAATATACTCTTTTAAAGTCATTTGATCGTATTCCAGATCCTCTTTCAGTTGGTTCTGGATATACTCTTGGATCTTTTTCGCATTTTTCCCTACCGTATCTACATAGTAGCCCCTACACCAGAAATGCCGATTGCCATACTTGTATTTTAGGTTTGCATGCCTTTCAAATATCATTAGCGTGCTTTTCCCTTTTAAGTACCAAGCCTTGCTACGCCAAACTTTACAAAGGGCGAAAACAGACGTATCAGGTAAATAACTCGCATCTTGAGTAAACACCTCTCGGTTGAGATAATTGAAAAAGCTGAAAAAGTTCACA
>CANQUI010000005.1 GCA_947626995.1 uncultured Eisenbergiella sp.
CGCCTTGAGGCGCGGCCAAGTAGGGCGGGCTTAGAGCCCGCGTCCCGAGCCACCCGTTTTACGGGTGGCGGCGACTTAAAAAACTTGACTAACCATCAATTGATTGGTATACTATCAATTGATAGCAGATATGTTAAAGGAGGAGATTGACATTTTTCTTAGTACACAATCGAAAAAAAGAGAAGTCATCGCTTTCCTGGAAGAATTAAAAGAACTTCTGGGAAAAGAAGATTTTAATATAGATTCTGATCTTACACTGATAAAAAAGAAAAAAATCGACGATGAAGAACATTCTACGCCATATACTTTGTTGGATTTAGATTATGACGCCCGGGATGTAGTAGAGCGGTTAAAAGAATTAACAGTGGCTGAGTATTCCGAGACCAAAATAGATAAAGATGATTTGAATCCACCACTACTATTTGTATTTGGAAAAGATATTAACAGAAAGCTTGTCTATGTCAAACTGAATTTCCCATATGCATAAGCGGAAAGAAAAGGAGGCAAACAATGGAGGACAGCACTTTAATTAGAAAGGTTCATATGGATTGTCCATTATGTGACAAAACGCATGAAGTGGAAGAAAGAAAGCGCTTTACGACGATCACTCTCAAAGGGGATAGGGTAACCTATGAAGAGCGGTTTTATTTTTGTGCCAATGCGGATGATGCGGAAAATGAATTTGAAACTGGTTCTATGACAAATGAAAATCTTCTTAATGCTCGAAATGCATATCGAGTTAAGCATGGACTGCTTACTTCTGATGAGATTGTTGCGATAAGAGAGAGTTATGGATTATCTCAAGTAGATTTGGCAAGATTGCTCGGATGGGGAGAAGCTACAATTTCTCGATACGAAAGCAAGGCAATTCAAGATGAAGCGTATGATACTATGCTGCGTTTGATAAAAGATAATCCATTACAGGCTTTAGAATTTCTAAAGAAAAACGCTGATAAATTCCCGGAACTTAAGAGGATTGAAGTGAGATCCAAAATTGTAGAGAAGTTGGATTCATACGGAAAGGAATACCTGACTCGACAGGCATTTGAAGGCGAATATGCAAGTTTTGAACAACCATCTGATTCGAATGGATTTGTCTTGCTGAACATAGATAAGCTTGAGGCGGCTATTT
The DNA here is from genome assembly GCA_947626995.1 of uncultured Eisenbergiella sp. Lineage (GTDB taxonomy): Bacteria > Bacillota > Clostridia > Lachnospirales > Lachnospiraceae > Gallintestinimicrobium. Next base: position 1,133 of record CANQUI010000005.1, read on the forward strand.
CTTATATTGCTGAGCAGGTATCGAATCTGTTTAAAGTCAAGTTGATGAAAATGCTTTGGTATGCTGATGCCTTATCTTATAAAGAGAATGAATATGCAATTACCGGACTGGTTTATCGACATTATGAAATGGGTGCGCTTCCAATCGGGCATTATAGCCTTATGAATCTCGAAAACTTGAATGTTCGTGAGGAAGTAAGCCTCAATTATGACTCTATGCTTCATATTTATCCTACCAAGGATATGGACTATAGTGTGTTGAGTAATAAAGATAAAGAGATTTTAGATACCGTGATAAAGAAGTTTAAGAATTATAAAGCGCAAGAGATAGTCGATTATATGCATGAGGAAAAAGCTTATCAAGGCACAAATCCCGGAGAGATAATACCTTTTTCCCTTGCAAAAGAGATAAGGAATTTCTAATAACGGCATGTATATGGTTAGGAGGGGGCACTGACAAAAGAAAGACTGATCCGCTCAGGCTTTTACGATTTAGCCGTTGCGGATCAGTCTTTGCACGTCAACTGTTGAAATTCAGCAATCAGGATAGAGCAGCGTATTCATGAAAAACGGGATCTGTTTTTCCCAGGACGCCTCGCAGTGTTCTCCGTTTGGAACGATCCGGCAGCAAAGCCGAACCTGCTTTTCCATGAGAAGGGCGCTGATGCGGGAAAAAAGCGGGAGCATTTCCTTGTGGTTGGCAAGTTCCCGTTCCCCGTAGTCCATATAAAGGACGGTATCCGGCAGCGGTCTGTGACGGCGTACGAGCATCTCCCATCGGCCCGGCGTGGTCCAGAGGGAGGGAGAAAGAGCGGCGGCGCCGGAAAAGACCTGATTGTACATCAGAAGCGCGTACAGGCTCATCATGCCGCCCATGGAGCTGCCGGCGATGAAGGTGTGCCTGCGGTCGCGCAGCGTGCGGAACCGTTGGTCAATATCGGGCTTTAAGGTATTTACCATCCAATCCATTGTAATTTTGCCAAGCCCGGTGATGGTGCCGATCTGCGGAGCCCGGAAGGAGTAGGGGGCGTATTCTTTTAACCGCCCGTGATTCGGATCATGGTTACATTCCACCGCCACGATGATAAGCGGCGTGTCTGTGGCGTCCATGTATTCCTTCATCCCCCAGCTTTTTCCATAGGTGGCGTCCTCGTCATAGAATACATTGTGCCCGTCGAACATGTAGAGCACCGGATAGCGTCTGTCCGGCTCCTTTTGATAGGATGCGGGAAGATAAAGATACACCCGCCGTTTTTCTGTCCCGGTTAACTGCGGGATCGTCACGTTCCACTTCTGAATCATTTTCCCTCCCTTCTCCGGCGTTTCACCGGCCATGCAGTCACGGATTATTCCATTGCTTATCCTTACTATAGCATGATTTCCTCAGGATGACAAGTCGGCCGCCTTCCAGCGGCGTACGGCTTCCAGCTTCTCCTTAAGCGCCTTTTCCGCGCCTTCTCCGTCCGGATTGTAGTAGGTACGGTCTTTGAGGGAATCCGGAAGACACTGCATCCGCGCCATTTTTTCCGGCGTATCATGGGCATAGAGATATCCCTCCCCATAATGCAGCTCTTCCATCAGCCGGGTAGGGGCGTTGCGGATCTGGAGAGGCACCGGCTCCGCAGGCGTTTGTCTGGCGTCGCGCAGGCATTTTTCATAGGCGGTATAAAGCGCGTTGGATTTGGGCGCAAGAGAGAGGTAGACGACGGCCTCCGACAGATTGACGCTACATTCCGGCATACCGATAAAATGGCTGGCCTGATAGGCGTTGACGGCGACGGTAAGGGCGTTGCTGTCGGCCAGGCCCACGTCCTCGCTGGCAAAACGGATCAGCCGTCTGGCGATATAGAGCGGATCCTCGCCGCCTTCCAGCATGCGGGAAAGCCAGTAGAGCGCGGCGTCCGGGTCGGTGTTGCGCATGGATTTGTGAAGGGCGGAGATCAGATTGTAATGCTCCTCCCCGTTTTTGTCGTAGAGCAGGGATTTGCGGCTGATGCACTGCGTCAGACATTCATCGGTAACCGTGATGCAGCCGGGGGATACGCTGCCGTTGGTGATGGCCGTTTCCAGCGTATTTAACGCGACGCGGGCGTCCCCGTCGGAAAAGGCGGCGATGGCGGCGAGCTGTTTTGGGGTAATGGCAATCTTTGTGTGGCCGTAACCGGCGGGGCTGGAGAGCGCGTTTTGCAGCAGACGGATCAGATCGTCGGTTCCCAGTCCCTTTAAGACAAACACACGGCAGCGGGAAAGCAGCGCGGAGTTGATCTCAAAAGAGGGATTTTCCGTGGTGGCGCCGATCAGAATGATGCTCCCTTTTTCCACATAGGGAAGAAAGGCGTCCTGCTGCGCTTTGTTGAACCGATGGATTTCATCCACAAAAAGCAGCGTCTTCTGTCCGAGACAGCGGGCGTTTTCCGCCCGTTCCATGACCTCCTTGATCTCCCGGATCCCGCTGGTGACGGCGCTGAAATTGATAAAGGACGCATGGGTCTTTTTGGCGATGATATTGGCAAGCGTGGTCTTGCCCACGCCGGGGGGCCCCCAGAAAATCATGGAGGGGATCTGGTCGCTTTCGATGATGCGGGAAAGAAGCTTCCCTTCTCCGAGAAGGTGGGACTGCCCCACAAAATCCGAAAGCGTATCGGGCCGCAGCCGGCTCGCCAGGGGCGCGGACAGGTTATCCGAATCAAATAAAGAAAGCTGTTCCATGGGATCCTCCGATCAGCAGCATAAGCAAACGTTTGTTCTAAAGGGATTGTAGCACGTTATCCGGGAGGCGTAAAGGTATTTTTTGAGATTTTATCTTGTAAGAAGGCGTGGGATTTACTATAATGAAAGGGCGGTTACTTTATGAGAAAGAGGGAGAAGACCATGGAAAAATACAAGATTACCTGCTGCTCCACAGCGGACATGAGCAAAGAATATATGGAAGAGAATCAGATCCCGTATGTGATGTTTCATTATCAGTTGGACGGGAAGGAATATCCGGATGATCTGTATTCCAGCATCACGCCCGACGCCTTTTACGGAATGATCGCCGACGGCGCGCAGCCGGTCACTTCCCAGGTCAACGCCGAGGAGTACTGCGCGCTCTTTGAGCCGATTCTCAAACAGGGGATGGACGTGCTGCACCTGACCCTTTCCAGCGGCATTTCCGGTACGGTCAATTCGGCCAACGTAGCCAAAGCGCAGATGGAGGATGCGTATCCGGACCGAAAGGTGATCGTGATCGATTCCCTGGCGGCCTCTTCCGGATACGGGCTTTTGCTGACCCAGGCGCTGGAGAACCAAAGGAAGGGAATGTCTTTGACGGAAAATGCGGACTGGCTGGAACAGAACAAACTGCGGCTGCATCACTGGTTTTTCACCACCGATCTTACCTGTTTCATCCGGGGCGGAAGAGTGTCCAAAACTGCGGGATGGATCGGAAAGACCCTGAATATCTGTCCGCTTTTGAACGTGGATTCCCAGGGCCGGCTCATTCCCAGATCCAAGCATCGGGGAAAGAAGCAGGTGATCCGGGCGTTGGTGGACAAGATGGCAGAGCATGCGCAGGACGGCCTTGATTACAGCGGAAAATGCTATATCTGTCATTCGGCCTGTCGGGAGGATGCCGAAACGGTGGCGCAGATCGTACAGGAGCGGTTTTTGAAGCTGGACGGCAAAGTCCTGATCAACGATATCGGAACGGTGATCGGTTCCCATACCGGGCCCGGCACCGTGGCGCTGTTTTTCTGGGGAGACGAACGGACGTTGTAGGTTGACAAGCCCCTGAAAGAAAATTATAATAGGTAAGATTGCAAAGGATCGCAACAGGTTTGGAGGATAACACAAGTGAAAGCATACGGCGTGAACGAATTGAGAAGGATGTTTCTGGAGTTTTTTGAGAGCAAGGGCCATTTGGCGATGAAAAGCTTTTCGCTGGTACCGCACAATGATAACAGTCTGCTTTTGATCAATTCCGGCATGGCGCCTTTAAAGCCTTATTTTACGGGGCAGGAGATTCCGCCCCGGCGCAGAGTGACCACCTGTCAGAAGTGCATCCGGACCGGCGATATCGACAACATCGGCAAAACCGCGCGCCACGGCACCTTTTTTGAAATGTTGGGGAATTTTTCCTTCGGCGATTATTTCAAGCACGAAGCGATTGCCTGGAGCTGGGAGTTTCTGACGCAGGTAGTAGGGCTGGATCCCGACCGGCTGTATCCTTCCGTTTATCAGGACGATGAGGAAGCCTATCAGATCTGGAATCAGGAGATCGGGATCGCGCCGGAACGTATTTTCCGTTTCGGAAAGGAAGACAATTTCTGGGAGCACGGCTCCGGTCCCTGCGGCCCCTGCTCCGAGATCTACTACGACCGGGGAGAAAAGTACGGGTGCGGCAAGCCCGGCTGTACGGTAGGGTGCGACTGCGACCGCTACATCGAGGTGTGGAACAACGTATTTACGCAGTTTGACAATGACGGTCACGGCAATTATACGGAGCTGGTGCAAAAGAACATCGATACGGGCATGGGGTTAGAGCGTCTGGCCGCCGTGGTGCAGGACGTGGACTCCATTTTTGATATTGATACGATTTACGCCCTGCGCAGCCGCGTCTGCGAGCTGGCGGGCAAGGCGTACCACAAGGAGCACGCGTGGGACGTTTCCATCCGGATCGTCACCGATCATATCCGCAGCGCGACTTTTATGATTTCCGACGGCATTTTGCCTTCCAATGAGGGAAGAGGCTACGTGCTGCGCCGGATCATCCGGCGCGCCGCGCGCCACGGCAGGCTTTTGGGAATCCAAGGCGAGTTTCTGGCGAATCTGAGCCGGACGGTCATCGAAGGAAGCCGGGACGGGTATCCGGAGCTGGAAGAAAAGAAGGCGTTTATTTTCAACGTTCTGACCCAGGAAGAGCATAAATTTGACAAGACCATCGATCAGGGGCTTGCCATTCTTGCGGATCTGGAAGAAAAGATAGCGGCTAAAGGAAGACAGGTGCTGACGGGCGAGGATGCGTTCCGCCTCTATGACACCTACGGATTCCCGCTGGATTTGACCAAGGAGATTCTGGAAGAGAAACACTTTACCGTGGATGAGGATGGGTTTGACGCCGCCATGCAAAAGCAGAAGGACATGGCGCGCAAGGCCCGCAAAACCACGAATTATATGGGCGCCGACGTGACCGTATATGAATCCCTGGATCCGGCCATTACCTCTGTGTTCGTGGGGTATGACAGATTGCAGCACGATTCGGTCATCAGCGCCATGACCACGGACAGCGAGGTAGTAGAGGCGCTGACCGACGGACAGAGCGGGACGATCATCGTGGACGAAACGCCTTTTTACGCCACCATGGGCGGTCAGGAGGGCGATATCGGGGTCATCTCCGGCGCGGAAGGAAGCTTTGCGGTGCAGGAGACCATTAAGCTCAAAGGCGGAAAAGTCGGCCATGTGGGCAGGGTGACCGCCGGGATGTTCCGGCTGCACGATCGGGTGCATCTTGAAGTGGATGGGACAAACCGCAGGAGAACCTGTCAGAATCACAGCGCGACCCATTTGCTGCAAAAGGCGCTGCGGGAGGTGCTGGGCACCCATGTGGAGCAGCAGGGTTCCCTGAACAACGCGGACAGGCTCCGGTTTGATTTTTCCCATTTCGCGGCCATGACTCCGGAAGAGCTGGCGCAGGTGGAAAACCGGGTCAATGAAAGGATCGCGCAGAATCTTCCGGTAGAGACAAAGGTCATGAGCCTGGAGGAGGCCAAACAATCCGGCGCCATGGCGCTGTTTGGAGAAAAGTACGGCGACTCGGTGCGCGTAGTCTGCATGGGAGAGTATTCCCGGGAGCTGTGCGGAGGAACCCATGTTGCCCATACCGGCGATATCCGCGCCTTTAAGATTCTTTCGGAGAACGGCGTGGCCGCCGGCGTTCGAAGGATCGAGGCGCTGACCGGACAGGCGGTGTTTGCCTATTACAACAATCTGGAAAAGACGCTGGAAGAAGCCGCAAAAGCGGTGAAATCCACGCCGGCAGGGCTGAAGGAAAAGCTGGAGCATCTGCTGGCGGAGATGCGCGCGCTGCAGAGCGAAAATGAATCCTTAAAGAGCCGGGCGGCCAAAGAAGCCATGGGCGATGTTTCCGACAAGGTACAGCAGATAAACGGCGTAAACCTGCTGGCGGTCAGCGTAAAGGACGTGGATATGAACGGGCTGCGCGATCTGGGAGACCAGTTAAAGACCAAAATCGGGGAAGGCGTGGTGGTGCTGGCCTCTCATCAGGACGGCAAGGTAAACCTCATCGCCATGGCCACGCAGAAAGCAATGGATCGGGGCGCCCACGCGGGGAATCTGATCCGGGGCATCGCAGCGCTGGTAGGCGGCGGCGGAGGCGGAAGGCCCAATATGGCCCAGGCCGGCGGTAAAAATCCCTCCGGCATCGACGCCGCGCTTCAGGAAGCCGCCCATGTGCTGCAAAAACAGATTTTGCCGGAATGAAAAACGGTTTTCGTGAAAAAAACTGTTGACGAAACGGGGATTTTTGTTATAATAGTTTTGTGCATGGAGATTGTCTGTGTACATTATTAACCCAATCAGTCAAGAGACGGGACTGAAGGGAGGTCAGGTGTGAGATATGTCTAACATTATCGTGAAAGAGAACGAGACTTTAGATAGCGCTCTGCGTCGTTTCAAGAGAAGTTGCGCCAAGGCAGGCATCCAGCAGGAGATCCGCAAGAGAGAGCACTACGAGAAGCCCAGCGTAAAGCGCAAGAAGAAATCAGAAGCCGCGAGAAAGCGCAAATACAATTAACGCCATAAAGTCCCTGAGGTGTATCCCCAGGGACTTTTCTTAGGCTGGAAAAATCTGGCAGGACAGACAGGAGGAACAAAGGAAGATGAAAAAAAGAATCTGGAGTATTTTGACGGCGATTGCGCTCATGGCGGGCGTTTTGGCGGGCACCCCTCTTCAGGCAGAAGCGGCCGGCCCCATCGCCAAGGGAATTGATGTGTCCCAGTACCAGGGCCCGGTGAACTGGAGCGCGGTTAAAAATGCCGGATATCAGTTTGCTTTCGTGAAAATCGGCAGCGCCAAGAGCGGGCTGGATCCTTATTTTGCGGCCAATATGACGGGTGCCGCCGCCGCGGGCATGAAGGTGGGCGCGTATGTGTATTCTTACGCCACGACCGTGGAGGGCGCGATTACGGAAGCGCAGTTTGCCGTGGCAGCCCTGGCGCCTTTTTCGGTGAGTCTTCCGGTGGTGTATGATCTGGAGGATACCGTACATAAAAACATGACGCCGGATCAGTTGGCCGCCATGACGGTGGCTTTTTGCACCACCGTGCAGGCGGCGGGATATTATCCGATGCTGTACGCCAGCAAGAACTGGGCGCTCACCAAAATCGGCGGCGTGCCCTTTGACAAATGGATTGCGCAGTATAACTCGATCTGCGAATATCCCAATCCGGCTTTCTGGCAGTTTTCCAGCACCGGTTCGGTGCCCGGCATCGCCGGAAACGTGGATCTGAATTATCAGATGAAGGATTACTCCAATCTCATCATTGCCAACGGCTTTACCAACCGCAACGGAAATACCTATTATTATAAAAATTATCGGATGCAGTACGGTTTTGTGGAGGACAACGGAAATACCTATTTCATGAATACGGACGGTTCCCTTTACAAAAAAGGGTGGCTTGGCGACGGCGTGAATCTGTTTTATTCGGATCCCGGCGACGGCCATCTTTACAAAGGCCTTTCCGAAATCGGGGGCAAGCAGTATTATTTCCTTCCCAACGGCCTGATGTTTTCCGGGATGCTCCCGCTGGGGGATAAGGTGTATCTGTTTGGGACAGACGGCGCCATGGTGAAGGGATTTTATACGGATCCCACGGCCGGGACGCGCTATTTTAAAGAGGACGGCAGCATGGCGGTCAATGAGATGATCACGGTGGGCGCCAATCGGTATTATTTCAATCCGGCCAGCGTGATGGCCGTCGGCCTGACTGCCATCGGCGGACAGTTCTACCTGTTTGGGGCGGACGGGGCCATGCAGTACGGCTGGTATACGGACGCTGCCGGTATGCGCTACTTTAAAGAGGACGGCACGATGGCCGTCAATACCACGCTGGTGATCGATCAGGTGGCGTATGCCTTTGACGCAAACGGCATCGCCACGGCGGTTCCGACGGTGGATCCGACGCTTTCCATCAATCCGGCTGCCTGGGTCTATGATCCGGCTACCGGCACGATGACGGACAGCACCACGGGAGAGGTGATCGATCCTGCTCTGGTACAGCAGGTGATTGCGCAGGCGCAGGCACAGGCGCAGTAAAGAATCAGGCATAATCCGGGAGAACGGGCATAAGAATTATTATAGTTTTTTCGGGACGGAGTACATTTTATGAGCGGTTGTTTCAAGAAACGTACAGCTTCCTGTGTCATTTCGGCCATGATAATTCTGGTGCTGATCGTCACCCCGGCACAGACCGGATACGCGGCAGAAGGAGCCGTCAGCATTTCAGCCCCTTCTGCCATTTTATTGGAGGTTTCCACGGGAAAGGTGATCTATGAGCAAAACGCCGATCAGGTCTGCTCGCCCGCCAGCATTACCAAGATCATGACGCTGCTTTTGATCTTTGAGGCGCTGGATCAGGGAGAAATCAAGCTGACGGACGAGGTGATCACCAGCGAACATGCGCAGTCCATGGGAGGCTCGCAGGTCTTTCTGGAAACGGGCGAGCTTCAGACCGTGGATACGCTGATCAAGTGTATCGCCGTGGCCAGCGGAAACGATGCCGCCGTGGCGATGGCGGAGCATATCGCGGGCAGCGAAGAAGAATTTGTAAACCGGATGAATCAGAAAGCGCAGGAGCTTCAGATGAGCAATACCCATTTTGTGGATTGCTGCGGTCTGACCGATTCGGACGATCATCATACCAGCGCCCGGGACGTGGCCATCATGAGTCGGGAGCTTTTGTCAAAGTATCCGCAGATTTGCCGTTACAGCGGGATCTGGATGGAAGATATTACGCATACCACGGCCCGCGGAAGCTCCACCTTCACCCTTTCCTCCACCAATAAACTGTTAAAGCAGTATCAGTGGGCGACCGGGTTAAAGACCGGATATACCGCGAAGGCCAAATACTGTCTCAGCGCCTCCGCCAAAAAAGACGGTGTGGAGATGATCGCCGTGGTCATGTCCGTTCCGGATTCCCCCTCCCGGTTTGCGGACGCCGCGACGCTGCTCAATTACGGCTACAGCGTCAGCGCCCTCTATCGGGATGAGAATAAGGATCGGATCCCGGAGCTGAAAGTGGACGGGGGCGTAAAGGAGACGGTTCCCCTGGCGTATGATTCCGGGTTTTCCTATCTGGATGTGGAAGGAAACGATGTGGAAATGATCCAGAAAAATCTGGAGCTTCCGGCAAGCGTCCAGGCGCCGGTCAAAGCGGGCGAGCAGGCGGGAGAGGCAAAATATACGCTCAACGGCGAAGTGGTGGGCACCGTCCCGATTCTGTTTGCCGCCAGTGTGAAAAAGGCGGTGTACCGGGATTATGTGGGAAAAATCATCGGATATTTCCTTTTATAGAAGAAAAAGATGTGTTATAATGGGCGATAGCGTAACATAAAAAAGAACGCAGGAGAACCTTATGTGGTCGATTGTGGGAATCCTTTTTTTAGGCATCGGTCTTTTTCTGGCAGCGGTGGCCCTGTATGACAGCAACCGGTTCGTAACCGTATCCTACCGGTTTTCCGATCGTCGGATCCGGAAAAAAACGCGGCTGATCCTGCTGTCGGATCTGCATGACAAGCGATACGGAAAGAACAATGAAAAGCTGCTGCAGGCCATTTTGTCCCAACAGCCGGATCTGATCGTCTGCGCGGGCGACATGCTCACCGCTACGCCCAACCGGCCGGCGCGAAATGCGCAGGAGCTTCTGGTCCGCCTGGCGAAGCAATATCCGGTTTATTTTGCAAACGGCAATCATGAATCCCGGATGCTTCTGGAACCGGAGACCTACGGAGATGCGGGCAGGAAGTTTGTGCAGAGTCTGGATCAGGCCGGCGTGGTGCGTCTGGAAAATCAAAACGTTTTTCTGCCGGCGTCCGGCATCCGTCTCTACGGCCTGGATCTGCCCCGCAGGGTGTACCGCAAGCTGAAACAGGAACCTTTTTTTGCAGACCAGGTCAGGGAGCTTTTGGGCGAAGCGGTCAAAGACGAATATGTCATCCTTCTGGCGCATCATCCCGCTTATTTTGAAACGTATGGAAACTGGGGGGCGGATCTGACCCTTTCCGGGCATCTTCACGGCGGGATCATGCGTCTGCCGTTTGTGGGAGGCGTATTGTCCACCGCGTTCACCCTGTTTCCCAAATATGACGGCGGGCTGTTTGAAAAGGAAGGCCGCAGGATGGTGGTGAGCCGCGGGCTGGGCAGCCATACGATCCCGCTGCGTTTTTTTAACCCCGCGGAGCTGGTGGTGATCGATCTTGTTCCCAAAGATGAGGAGTGAACACATTCCATGGCGCTGGAAGTAAAGCTGGAGGCATTTGAGGGTCCCCTGGATCTTCTTTTGCACCTGATCGAAAAAAATAAAATTGATATCTATGACATCCCCATTGTGGAGATAACGGAACAGTATCTGGATTGCATCCGACAGATGCCGGATCTGGATCTGAACGGAATGAGCGAGTTTCTGGTGATGGCGGCCACGCTGCTGGATATCAAGTGCAGGATGCTTCTGCCGCAGCAGACCGAAGAGGAGGAGGCGCAGGAGGATCCCAGAGCGGAGCTGGTGCAGAAGCTGCTGGAATATAAGATGTACAAATATATCTCCTATGAGCTCAAAGATCTGCAGACGAACGCGGGCATCAGTTATTTCCGGGAAATGGACATGCCGGAGGAGGTGGCCGCCTACCGGGAGCCCGTCGATTACGAGCAGCTGATCGGAGACGCCACGCTGTCCCGTCTGCATGAAATCTTTACCGGCGTGATGCGCCGTCAGGCAGATAAGGTGGATCCGGTCAGGAGCAGTTTTGGCAGGATTGAAAAGGACGAGATCAATCTGGAAGAAAAATCCGGTTATGTGGAATCGTTTCTCCGCACGCACAGCCGGTTCCCCTTCCGGAAGCTTTTAGAAAAGCAGCATAGTAAGATGGAAATCATCGTCACCTTTCTGGTGGTGCTGGAGCTGATGAAGGTGGGCAGGATTACGGTCGAACAGCAAAGCATCGACGATGAGATCATCGTGATATCGAAAGAGGAAAACTGAAATGGACAGAAAAAAGCAGGAAGCCGTACTGGAGGCGATCCTTTTTACCATGGGAGAATCTGTGGAGGTCGGACGTCTTTCGGAGATCATTGAAGAAACGCCGCAGAGGACCAATGAGATCCTGGAAGAGATGAAGCAAAGCTGGGAGGAGCAGAAAAGAGGAATCGGGCTCATCGCGCTGGAGGACGCCTGGCAGATGTGTACCCGAAAGGAAATGTACGAGTATCTGATCCGAATCGCCAAAAGCCCCAAAAAGTATACGCTGACCGATACGCTGCTGGAGACGCTTTCCATCATTGCCTACAAACAGCCCGTTACCCGGCTGGATGTGGAACGGATCCGGGGCGTCAACTGCGATCATGCCATTAACAGACTGATGGAATTTGATCTGGTGATGGAGGTGGGGCGTATGGATGCGCCGGGACGGCCGCTGCTGTTTGGGACGACGGAACAGTTTCTGCGCGCGTTCGGGGTCAGTTCCCTGGAGGAGCTGCCGTCGCTGTCCGCCGTGCAGATAGAAGAATTCAAAGAGCAGGCGGCGCAGGAGGTCGATCAGCTGCAGTCGGATGTATAGAACGCCGTTTCGTTCACATATATATTATGGAGAACATGCGATCCTTCGGAGGGGATCATGAAGAAAACGGGAAGATCATTTCTGGCGTGGCTGCTGCTGACAGCCGTTTTATGGGGAATGACGGCAAACGCGGCGGGACAGCCTGCGGATGAAAGAAAAGAAGAGACAATCAGTACAACCAGTCAGCTATACGCCCAGTCGGCCGTCCTGATGGATGCCGATAACGGGCGTATTTTGTTGGAAAAAAACGGACATGAGATCCTGCCGATGGCCAGCACCACCAAGATCATGACCTGTATCCTGACGCTGGAGAAGGGAAATCTGTCGAACTACGCCATGGTATCCGCCTATGCGGCCAGCCAGCCAAAAACCCACTTGGGCGCCAGAAAAGGAGAGTATTACAAGGTTGGGGATCTGTTGTATTCTCTGATGCTGGAATCCCATAACGACGCGGCGGTGATCCTCGCGGAGCATTACGGCAGTATCTGGGCCGGCCTTTCTTCCGATGTCAGTTCCCATTCCACGAAGGAAAGCCAGGAGGCCGTTCTTGCCTTCACGGAGAAAATGAATGAAAAGGCAAAAGAACTGGGCTGTACGGACACCCATTTCGTAACGCCCAACGGACTGGACGCGACGCTGACGCTGGAGGGAAAAAACGGGACGCAGCAGATCCAACATTCCACCACGGCGGCGGATCTGGCGCAGATCATGCGCTACTGCATTACCCGGTCCCCGGCGAAGGAGGACTTTTTAAAAATTACCCGGTGCGAGTCCTACAGCTTTCCGGATTACCGGAAAGAAGAGGAGGGGTTTGCTACAGGGAGCCGTACGATTTCCTGCGTCAATCACAACGCCTTTCTTCAGATGATGCCGGGCGCGCTGTCCGGCAAGACCGGGTTTACGGGAAAGGCGGGGTACTGCTATGTGGGGGCGCTCAGGCAGGACGAGAAGACGTTTGTGGTAGCCCTGCTGGCCTGCGGGTGGCCGAACAACAAAAGCTGGAAATGGCATGATACGAAGCTTCTGATGAATTACGGGCTGGAGCATTATGAATCGTGCGATATATACCAGCCGGGGCAGCTTGACCCGGTGCCGGTGGAAAACGGGCAGAAGGAACAGACCGCGTTAAAGGCGGCGTCAAAAGAAATCCGTCTTTTGTTGTCGGGACAGGACGACGTAAGGGTGGAGTGGGTGCTGCCCGACCGTCTGGAGGCGCCGGTTCGGTCCGGGGACGTGGTGGGAAAGGAGGAGTTTTACGTCAATGGGCAATTATATGACTCCATTCCGGTAACGGCGGCCACGGACGTGGAGAAGATCACGTATCTCTATTGTCTGGATCAGATTCTGGCGCTTCTGTTGTTGTGATTTTTGTCAAAAAATTACTTTTGCAAAAGAATAAATTGGGCAAAATATTTCCATTTTATATCTGGCGGCTCTTGTTTTTTCGTGTTATACTTGTACCGTACGGGATTTTGTGGATATGGGCGTTTTACGCGTTTTTTGCAGGAATCCGTCAATGAGATTTAAGTTTTATCTAACTATAAAATGGAGGGCTGAATAATGAGCAATTCTTCACAAGCGAGTCAAAGAATCACAGCTTTACTCGACGACAACAGTTTCGTTGAGATCGGCGCCGGCGTAACCGCCCGGGCGACGGATTTCAATCTGAAACAGACCGAGACCCCTTCCGACGGCGTGATCACCGGTTACGGACTGATCGACGGCAGCCTGGTGTATGTTTACAGCCAGGACGCTTCGGTGCTTGGCGGCAGCGTTGGCGAGATGCATGCGAAAAAGATCGCAGGTCTCTACACGCTGGCGATGAAGACGGGAGCGCCCGTGATCGGTCTGATCGATTCCGCAGGACTGAGACTGCAGGAGGCGACCGACGCGCTCAACGGATTCGGGGAGATCTATTTCAAACAGACGATGGCCTCCGGCGTGATCCCTCAGATCACCGCCGTGTTCGGGACCTGCGGGGGCGGACTGGCCCTGATCCCCGCGCTGACGGATTTCACGTTCATGGAGAGCAAAAAGGCAAAGCTGTTCGTGAATTCTCCCAACGCCCTGGAGGGCAACAGCGTGGAGAAGTGCGATACCGCATCGGCCGCGTTTCAGAGCGAGGAGGCCGGGCTTGTGGATATGGCAGCTTCGGAGGAAGAGGTGCTGGCCAACATCCGCAAACTGGTGAGCCTGCTCCCGTCCAACAACGAGGACGCCGATGCGTATGAGGAGTGCACGGACGATCTCAACCGGATCAATCCGGAGCTTTCCGGCTGCGCGGGCGATACCGCTCTGGCCCTGGCCCTGATTGCGGATGACAACGATTTCCTGGAACTGAAAGCGGCGTACGCCAAAGAAATGGTCGTCGGATTCCTCCGTCTCAACGGCATGACCGTTGGCGCTGTGGCCAATCGCAGCGAGATCCTTGGCGAAGACGGCAAAGCAGCCGAAACATTTGATGCGGCGCTTACGCCCCGTGGCTGTGAAAAGGCCGCCGATTTCATCAATTTCTGCGATGCCTTCAACATTCCGGTTCTGTCTTTGACCAATGTGAAGGGGTATGCGGCCACCAAATGCGCGGAGAAGAGGATTGCCAAAGCTGCCGCCCGTCTGACCTATGCGTTTGCAAACGCCACCGTGCCCAAGGTAAACGTAGTGGTGGACAGCGCGTTTGGCACCGCCTATACCGCGATGAACAGCAAAGCCATCGGCGCGGATATGACCTTTGCCTGGAAGGATACCAGGATCGGCACGATGGATGCAAAGCTTGCGGCGAAGATTATCTGCGACGGAGAGGACGCTGCAAAGATCGACGCCTGCGCGGCTGAGTATACGTCGCGGTTAAACAGCGTCGAAAGCGCAGCCAAAAGAGGATACGTGGATCAGATCATCGACGCGTCCGAAACCAGAAAGTACGTGATCGGCGCGCTGGAAATGCTGTTTACCAAAAGAGAAGACCGCCCGGCCAAAAAGCATGGAACAGTCTAAGAAAGGAAGATACTTAATATGAAAAAAATTCTGATAATATTAGGTATGGTAACCTGTCTTGCAGGTATGACGGCATGCAGCGAAACACAGGCCGATTCGGCTCAGGACGATTTTGCGATCCCGGAGGAGACCGTCATTGCCATTGCGGACAGTATGATCGAGGATATCTCCCAGGTCGTGGACGAGGGGCTTCAGGATCAGTATGCTTCCAATGAGGTGGTCAGCGGATGGCTGCAAAGTTGGGAGATGCTGCTGCCGGAGCTGGGCACCTACTCGGGGATTACCGACCATAAGGTAAGCCGGCAGGAGGACGGTATTTCCGTGGAAATGACGTTGGACGGCAGCGACCATGACGCCATCGCCACCATCGTTTTAAACGAGCAGGGGTATGTGACCTCTTTTCATCTGGATACGATCAAGAGTTTTAAAGAGCTGATGACAAACGCTGCGCTCAACACCCTGCTGGGCATGGGCACCGTATTTATCGTCCTGATTTTGATCGCCGGGCTCATCAGCATGTTTAAGATCATTCCCAGTCTGCAGGAAAAATTCAGCAAAAAGAAGGAACCGGCCGTATCTGCGGCGCCTGCGCCTGTACCGGCCGTATCCGCGGCGGCGCAGCAATCCGCACGGGAGGATGACAATGAGCTGGCGGCCGTAATCGCCGCTGCGATTGCCGCCTACGAGAGCGAAAACGGCGCGGCAGCCCCCGGAGACTTCATCGTCCGCAGTATCAAACGCCGCGGCGGGAAATGGCAAAGAGCGTAAAAGCAGCCTTACTTTTATTCAATACGGGTTTCGGCAAATTGCCGTCCCTTCAAAAAACCGATCATAGGAGGATCAGAAAATGAAAAATTATACCATTACTGTAAATGGCAACGTATATGACGTCGTAGTGGAAGAAGGAGCAGGCGCTCCCGTACCCGCTCCCAAGGCAGCGCCCAAGGCGGCCCCAAAGGCGGCTCCCAAGGCGCCCGCAGCCAAACCTGCGGCGGCAGGCGCGGCCGGCAGCATCCGGGTAGAAGCGGGCGCGGCCGGTAAGGTGTTCAAGATTGACGCGGCGGTTGGCCAGGCGGTAAAATCGGGCGACGCGGTGGTTACCATCGAGGCCATGAAGATGGAGATCCCTGTTGTGGCGCCTCAGGACGGCACTGTGGCGAGCATTGATGTTGCGGTAGGCGATGCGGTAGAAGCGGGTTCTCTGCTGGCAACGTTAAACTGATCCGGCTGCGGGCAAGCCGCAAGTCTGACTAACGACACAGGAGGTCAACAAAATGTCTTATATTATGACTACATTGGACAACCTGATCCACCAGACGGCCTTTTTCAATATGACCTGGGGGAATCTGGTGATGATCGCGGTGGCCTGTGTATTCCTTTATCTGGCTATCGCCAAGGGATTTGAGCCGCTGCTCTTAGTTCCCATCGCATTCGGGATGCTGCTCGTCAACATTTATCCGGACATCATGATCCGTCCGGAGGAGGCATCCAACGGCGTGGGCGGTCTGCTGTATTATTTCTACGTTTTGGATGAATGGGCGATCCTGCCGTCCCTGATCTTTATGGGCGTGGGCGCCATGACGGATTTCGGCCCGCTGATTGCCAATCCCAAGAGCTTTCTGCTGGGCGCGGCGGCGCAGTTTGGTATTTTTGCAGCGTACTTTGGCGCCATTGCCATGGGCTTTAACGATAAAGCGGCGGCTGCAATTTCCATCATCGGCGGCGCGGACGGCCCTACGTCCATCTTCCTTTGCTCTAAGCTGGGCCAGACCAACATTATGGGCCCCATCGCAGTGGCGGCGTATTCCTATATGTCCCTGGTGCCCATCATCCAGCCTCCCATCATGAAGGCGCTTACCACAGAAAAAGAGCGGAAGATCAAGATGGAACAGCTTCGTCCGGTTTCCAAACTGGAAAAGATCCTGTTCCCCATCATCGTTACCATTGTGGTATCCCTGATCCTTCCCACGACGGCTCCGCTGGTGGGCATGCTGATGCTGGGAAATCTGTTCCGCGAGTGCGGCGTGGTGCGCCAGCTGGCCGATACCGCGTCCAACGCGCTGATGTATATCGTCGTTATTTTGCTCGGCACTTCCGTAGGCGCTACGACCAGTGCGGAGGCGTTCCTGAATCTGGATACCTTAAAGATCGTGGCTTTGGGCCTGATTGCCTTTGCATTCGGCACGGCGGCCGGCGTACTGTTCGGAAAGCTCATGTGCAGGCTCAGCGGCGGCAAGGTGAATCCGCTGATCGGCTCCGCAGGCGTTTCCGCGGTTCCGATGGCGGCCCGTGTTTCTCAAAAGGTGGGCGCCCAGGCGGATCCGACCAACTTCCTGCTGATGCACGCCATGGGGCCCAATGTGGCGGGCGTTGTCGGCACGGCGGTTGCGGCCGGCACATTCATGGCGATCTTCGGCGTATTCTGATACCGGTTCTGTAGCGGAACGCGATATACTAAACATTTATGGAGGGAAAGAAAATGCCTGAAAAAAAACCGATCAAAATTACGGAAACCGTGCTCCGTGACGCGCATCAGTCCCTGATTGCGACCAGGATGCCCACCGAGCTGATGCTTCCTATTGTGGATAAAATGGATAAGGTGGGCTATCATTCCGTGGAATGTTGGGGCGGTGCCACCTTCGACGCATCTTTGCGTTTCTTAAAGGAAGATCCCTGGGAAAGACTGCGCAAGCTGCGGGACGGCTTCAAAAACACAAAGCTGCAGATGCTCTTTCGGGGACAGAACATCCTGGGATACCGCCATTACGCCGATGACGTGGTGGAATATTTCGTTCAGAAATCCATCGCCAACGGCATTGATATCATCCGGATTTTCGACTGTTTAAACGATCTGCGCAACCTGGAATGTGCGGTCCGGGCCTGCAATAAGGAAAAGGGACACGCACAGATCGCCCTGTCCTATACGCTGGGCGACGCCTATACGCTGGATTACTGGATGAGCGTGGCAAAGCAGATCGAGGAGATGGGAGCGGATTCCATCTGCATCAAGGATATGGCCGGCCTGCTGGTGCCTTACGAGGCGGAAAAGCTGATCACCGCTATGAAGAGCGCCACGAAGCTGCCGATCCAGCTGCACACCCATTACACCTCCGGCGTTGCCAGCATGACATATCTGAAGGCGGTAGAGGCCGGCGTGGATGTAATCGACTGCGCCATGTCGCCGTTTGCGCTGGGCACTTCCCAGCCTGCCACCGAGGTGATGGTGGAAACGTTCCGCGGCACCCCTTATGATACGGGGTATGACCAAAATCTTCTGGCGGAGATCGCGGATTATTTCCGTCCCTACCGCGAAGAGTGCTTAAAGAGCGGCCTGCTGGATCCCAAGGTACTGGGCGTCAATATCAAGACGCTGATGTATCAGGTGCCCGGCGGTATGCTCTCCAACATGGTAAGTCAGTTGAAAGAGCAGAACGCCAGCGATAAGTATGACGAGGTGCTCCAGGAGATTCCGAGAGTCCGTAAGGACTTCGGCGAGCCCCCTCTGGTGACGCCTTCTTCCCAGATCGTCGGCACGCAGGCCGTGTTTAACGTCCTCATGGGCGAGCGCTACAAGGTGGCTACCGGCGAGACCAAGGATCTGCTTTCCGGCAAATACGGCAAAACGGTAAAGCCGTTCAATGCGGAAGTGCAAAAGAAGGTCATCGGCGACGGCGAAGTGATCACCTGCCGTCCTGCGGATCTGATTCCCAACGAGCTTGCGCAGATTGAGGAAAAGATGAAACAGTGGAAACAGCAGGACGAGGATGTGCTTTCCTATGCGCTGTTCCCGCAGGTTGCCGTAGACTTCTTTAAATATCGTCAGGCACAGCAGGAAAAGGTTGATATGACCCAGGCGGATTCCGCAAACGCCGCCTACCCTGTATAAAACGCTTTCGGGCATGATCCGATACGGCCGCACCTGCCTGGTGCGGCCGTATTTGAAATGAGGATCGCGTAATGAGGACGAGGATATGGAAGGCAGAAACGATATCATTACCAGGATCAACGAAAAATACGCGTCCATGAGCAAAGGGCAAAAGGCCATCGCCGCTTATCTGGCAGAGCATTACGAGCAGGCGGCCTTTATGACGGCGGCGCGGCTGGGCGAGACGCTTTCGATCAGCGAATCCACGGTGGTGCGCTTTGCTGCGGCCCTGGGATACAAAGGATATCCGCAGATGCAGGAGGCCGTGGCGGAGCTGCTCAAAGGCAGAATCCACCGGGCCGAGCGTGTGCAAAAGGCATACGAAAACAACAGCCAGTCGGAGGTGCTGACCTCTGTGCTTACCAGCGACATGGAAAAGATCCGGCACACCATCGACCACCTGGATCCGGCGGCGTTTGATACCGCGGTGGACCTGATCCTGAACGCGCGCACCGTATATATCCTGGGCGTTCGCAGCTGCGAGCCGCTGGCGGAGTTTCTCAGCTTCTATCTGCATATGATCCGGGACGGCGTGACGCAGATCAAAACAAGCAGTCCCAGCGAGATTTTTGAGCAGATGCTGCGCGTCGGCGCGCAGGATTGCGTGATCGGCATCAGCTTTCCCCGTTATTCCGTCCGTACGCTCAAGGCCATGGAATTTGCCAATGACCGAAGCGCCAAGATCATCACCATTACGGACAGCGTACATTCGCCCATGAATCTGTATTCCTCCTGTAATCTGCTGGCCAGAAGCGACATGGTCTCGATCGTGGATTCTCTGGTCGCGCCGCTTTCTGTCATCAACGCGCTGGTGGTGGCGCTCTGTCTGAAACGGCCGGATCAGCTCAAACGGGATCTGGAGGAACTGGAGCGGGCCTGGAGGGATTACCAGGTATATCAGAAGGACGAAATCGATTTTATCAACGAATCCATGTTTGATCTGCCTTTTTTGGATAAAAAAGGATAATGCGGGATGAAAAAAAGGATCGCGATCGTGGGAGCCGGCGCGGCCGGCATGATGGCCGCCTGCGCCGCCGCCAAAGCAGGATGTCAGGTTACGGTATATGAAAAAAACGAAAAGCCGGGGAAAAAGATCTATATCACGGGAAAGGGAAGATGCAATCTGACCAACGCCTGCGAGCGGACGGATTTTTTTGAAAATGTGGTGCGCAATCCCCGGTTTCTCTACAGCGCCTTTTTTCGATTTGACAACCGCAGCGTCATGGATTTTTTTGAAGCGCAGGGCTGCCGGCTGAAGGTGGAGAGGGGGAATCGGGTCTTTCCGGTTTCCGATCATGCCTCGGATGTGACCCGGGCGCTTGTGGACGCGATGCAAAAGGCGGGCGTCTTACTCCAGACGCGCTGCGAAGGCAGGCGGATCCTGCAGGATGCGGACGGCGCCGTCTGCGGTCTGGAGCTGTCGGACGGAAGAAAGATAGAGGCGGACGCTGTGATTCTGGCTACCGGAGGCCTGTCTTATCCATCCACCGGTTCCACCGGGGACGGACTGAAAATGGCCGGCAAGCTGGGACATGAAATCGTGTCCTGCAGTCCTGCCCTGGCACCGTTTGAGACACAACAGGACTGGTGCAGACAGCTTCAGGGGCTGACGCTGAAAAATGTGGAGCTTTCCCTGATGCAGGGGAAAAAGGAACGATACCGCGGGCGCGGGGAAATGCTGTTTACCCATTTTGGCGTCAGCGGCCCGCTGGTGCTGACCGCGTCCAGTTATCTGGATGGCGCGGGACAGAAGACGGCGGCGCTTTCTTTGAATCTCAAACCGGCGCTGAATCGCGAACAGCTGGACCGCCGCCTGCTGCGGGATTTTGAAGAGCAGAAAAACCGGCGGTTTAAAAATGCGTTGGGCGGTCTGTTTCCGGCCCGGCTGATCCCGGTGATGACGGCGCTGTCCGGGATCGATCCGGAAACAAAGGTAAACGAGATTACCCGGCAGCAGCGGCTGAATTTTGTGTCCCTGATCCGGGAGCTTCCCATAACAGTCACCGGTATCCGGGGATTTGCGGAAGCGATTATCACAAGAGGGGGCGTGTCGGTGCGGGAGGTCAACCCCTCCACGATGGAATCCAGGCGCGTTAAGGGATTGTATTTTGCGGGAGAACTGTTGGATGTGGACGCGCTCACCGGCGGCTTCAATCTGCAGATCGCCTGGTCCACGGGGCGCCTTGCCGGGGAAAGCGCAGCCGACGCCAATAAGGAAGGGGAGAAGAAACCATGAGTTACAGCATCGCCATTGACGGCCCCGCCGGAGCGGGAAAGAGCACCATCGCACGGATTGTGGCGCAAAAAAAAGGATGTCTTTATGTGGACACCGGGGCAATGTACCGCGCGCTGGCGCTGTTCTTTCTCCGGGAGGGGTTAGAGGGAACCGATCAGGCCGCCATCGAAGGCTGCTGCAAAAAGGCGCAAATCACGCTGGGCTTTGAAAACAAAACGCAGGTGGTTTATTTAAACGGGGAGAACGTGAACGGGCTGATTCGGACACAGGAAGTGGGGGATATGGCCTCTGTCACCTCCCGGTATCCGAAAGTACGTCAGGAACTAGTGCGGATGCAGCAAAAAATCGCCGGGGACACAGATGTGGTCATGGACGGAAGGGACATCGGAACCTGCGTGCTGCCAGACGCGACGGTCAAGATCTTTTTGACGGCCCGCGTGGACGTCAGGGCAAAAAGGCGCTATCGGGAGCTTCTGGAGCGAAAAGAGACGTGCAGCCTTGCCGCGGTGGAAGAGGAAATCCGAAAGCGGGACCATCAGGACATGACCCGGGCCGTCTCCCCGCTGCGACAGGCAAAGGACGCGGTTTTGGTGGATACCTCCGATCTTTCCATCGACCAGGCGGCGGATGCGATCCTGGAAATCTGCAGGCAGAAAGGGTGTGTGTAAGTGGAAGTTTTGGTAGCCAAAAGCGCCGGTTTTTGTTTCGGGGTAAAACGGGCGGTGGAAACCGTATACGAGCAGATTCAAAAGGGCGGGAAAATTTATACCTACGGCCCCATCATCCATAATGAGCAGGTGGTCGAGGATCAGCAAAAAAAAGGCGTATCCGTCATTACATCGGAAGAAGAACTGCAAAAGCTGACGCAGGGCACCGTCATCATCCGTTCCCATGGCGTGCCCAAGCGGATCTACGAGCAGATTGAGAGGCAGGGGCTTTCCTGTGTGGACGCCACCTGTCCGTTTGTCAAACGGATTCACCGCATTGTGGAAAAGGAGAGCGCCCGGGGCAAACAGATCCTCATCATCGGAAACGCCGGGCACCCGGAGGTGGAGGGGATCATGGGCTGGTCCTCCTCTAAGGCGGCAGTGGTGGAAACGCCGGAAGAAATAGCCAAAATCCGGCTGGATTTGGATCGCCCGGTCTGCATTGTTTCGCAAACGACATTTAACTACAATAAATTTAAAGAATTAGTTGAAATTTTCACCAAAAGAGGGTATGATATTAGTGTTGTGAATACTATCTGTAACGCAACTGAGGAAAGACAGACTGAAACCAGAGAAATTGCTGCCAAAGTTGATGCTATGATTGTAATAGGAGGCAGGCACAGTTCCAACACCAGGAAGCTGTATGAGATTTGCAGTCAGGAATGTGCCCGCACCTATTTTTTACAGACACTGGATGACTTGCATTTAGAACTACCTGAATCTGTCCGACTAGTGGGTATTACAGCCGGGGCGTCTACCCCGAATAAAATCATCGAGGAGGTTCAAAATTATGTCAGAATTAACTTTTGAACAGATGCTGGACGCATCACTGAAAACAATACATGCAGGAGAGGTAGTCGAAGGTACAGTCATTGATGTAAAGCCCGAAGAAGCGGTACTGAACATCGGATACAAGTCCGATGGGATCCTGACGAAGAATGAGTATACCAACGATTCCAGCGTGGATCTGACCGAAGTCGTAAAGCCTGGTGATACGATGGAAGTAAAGGTACTTAAGGTAAACGACGGAGAGGGACAGGTGCTTTTGACCTACAAGAGACTGGCCGCCGACAGAGGCAACAAGAGGATTGAAGAGGCGTTCAACAACCATGAGGTCCTTACGGCAAAGGTAGCGCAGGTGCTGGACGGCGGGCTGATCGTAGTTGTGGAGGAAGTGCGGATCTTTATCCCCGCGAGCCTGGTATCCGATACGTATGAGAGAGACCTGACCAAATATGCCGATCAGGAGATCGAGTTTGTCATCAGCGAGTACAATCCCAGAAGAAGAAGATACATTGGCGACCGCAAGCAGCTGATCGTTGCGAAGAAGGCCAAGCTGCAGGAAGAACTGTTTGCCCGCATCAAGGAAGGCGACGTGGTGGAAGGCGTCGTGAAGAATGTGACGGATTTCGGCGCGTTCATTGATCTGGGCGGGGCCGACGGCCTGCTTCATATTTCCGAGATGTCCTGGGGACGGATCGAGCATCCCAAAAAGGTATTCAAGGTGGGCGAGAAGTTAAACGTCCTGATTAAAGAAATCAACGGCAACAAAGTGGCGCTGAGCCTGAAATTCGAGGATCAGAACCCCTGGAAGGGCGCGGCGGAAAAATACGCCATCGGCAATGTGGTCACCGGCAGAGTAGCCAGAATGACGGACTTTGGCGCTTTCGTGGAACTGGAACCCGGTATCGACGCCCTGCTGCATGTTTCCCAGATCTCCAAAGAGCATGTGGAAAAGCCGGCGGACGTTTTAAAGATCGGTCAGGAGATTACCGCCAAGGTTGTGGACTTTAACGAGGACAGCAGAAAAATCAGCTTAAGCATCAAGGCGCTGCTTGCTCCGGAACCCAAAAAGACCGGCGAGGCGGCCCCCGAAAAGGACGATGCGGATGTGGTATCCGTGGATATCAACGCCGTCATTGCGAAACAGGACGCAGAATAAAATAAAAACCCCAAAGGACACTGGAGTCGGATTCAGTGTCCTTTTTTCAGCAGAGAAAGCACGCTGCATACATAGGAACGCTGCAGGGCCGGATCGGATAAGGCCCCGTTTTCCAAAAGGATCCAGCCCTGTCTGTCCTTGCGGGTTTCCCGAAAGAGAGAAAGACCGGGCAGCTTTTTTGCTCCTGCCGGAAGAAAAGTCCCCTGTCTGCGGGTATAACAGGTATCCGCGGTGGCAGGCATACGCCTGGATTTGTCCACATATATTGCAACAGATTTGTGCAGGGCCTGATCCTCCTGCGGAAGATAACAATAATTTTTGTAGTCAGAAAAAAACAGCTTCAGCGTATCCTGCCGCAGCAGGACCCGCAGCAGCGCGATTTCCTGTCTGCCCGCCAGAAAGAAAGGGCCGGTATGACAGGAGAGAGGAGCGGCAAGGGGCTGTTGTAAAATAAGCCGGAAGGTCAGTTCCGTTTGCGTTTCCTGCATTTGGCTTATCGTAAAGGCCCCTTCCTCAAACAGGGCGGGAAGGGAAAACAGGGCGGTGAGCCGTACAAGCCCGGACAGATCTTCCCGGTTGTGAAGCAGAAGGATCCGTTCGATTTCCGGGGATCCGGTTTTTACATATTCGAAGTACCGTTCAATGAGCTGCCCGCCGTCGTAGAGGTCTTTTCGGCAAATTCCCAGATATTCCTCCAGCTGTTTTTGGCGGCAGCCGGGCAGACAGAGCGCGTTTTTGTAGGGCAGGATCCGTTTATACAGATCCGTCTGCGCTGTGGGATCAAACCCGGTCAGTCGGTACCGGCGGCACCTGCTTTTGAGAAAAGGGATGTCGAAGGTCTGCCCGTTATAGTGGATGAGATGGGCATAAGAGGAGGAAAAGGACAGAAAGTCCTTTAAAAGCGCTTCTTCTTCCTCCGGTGCCGCTGCAAAAAACTGGCGGATGGTCCAGCAGCCGTTTTGAAAAAAGGCGCAGCCGATCAGATAGACAAAGGCGCGTTCGGGCGAGAGGCCGGTGGTCTCAATGTCAAAATAAAGGACGTCCTGCGGGCGTATCCCGCGGTTTTGCAGATAGGATTCTGTTTTGGCAGAAAAAGTGGAATCTATGGTTTTCATAACGGTATCATAGCATAAATTCCAATCTTTCTGTAGTAATTTGTCGAAAAAAATAGTATCATGGAACTATCAACGTGCAGTATGGAGAGAGGGAGCGAGTATGGCGAAGTTTACATTTATAGGAGGGATTCATCCCTACGACGGAAAGGAGATTTCTAAGCATAATCCCATGCGGGCGGTGCTTCCCAAGGGCGATCTGGTCTATCCGCTTTCGCAGCATATCGGCGCGCCCGCCGTGCCCATCGTCAAAAAAGGCGATCATGTACTGGCGGGGCAGAAGATCGCGCAGGCGCAGGGGTTTGTTTCCGCTCCGGTCTATGCCACGGTATCCGGTTTGATGAAGGCCATCGAACCCAGACGCGTGGTGACGGGCGAACAGGTCATGAGCATCGTGGTGGAAAACGATCTGCTCTATGAGGAGGTAGAATATCCCACGCCCAAGCCGTTAAACCGGATGAGCCGGGAGGAGATTTTGACGGCGGTGCAGGAGGCGGGCATTGTGGGCATGGGAGGCGCCGGCTTTCCCACCCATGTAAAGCTTTCGGTAAAAGAACCGGAGAAGATTTCGTATGTCATCGTAAACTGCGCGGAATGTGAGCCGTATCTGACCAGCGATTACCGGAGGATGGTAGAAGAGCCGGAGAAACTGGTGGAGGGCCTTAAGGTGATCCTGCGGCTGTTTCCAAACGCCAGGGGCGTCCTGGCGGTGGAGGACAATAAGCCGGACTGCATCAAAATTCTTTCCGGGCTGGTCTCCAAAGAGCCGCGGATCGAGGTGGCGGCCTTAAAGACCAAGTATCCGCAGGGTTCGGAGCGTCAGCTGATCTATGCGGTGACGGGCCGGGCGATCCATTCCGGCAAGCTGCCGGCGGATGTGGGATGTATTGTGGATAACGTGGATACGGTGGTGGCCATCCGCCGTGCGGTGTTGGAGGGGAAGCCGCTGATGAACCGGATCGTCACGGTGACGGGAGACGCCATTGCCAATCCTCAGAACCTGGTTGTCCGCATCGGTACCAATTACCATGAACTGATCGAGGAGGCGGGCGGTTTTGTCACCGAGCCCCAAAAGATCGTTTCGGGAGGGCCGATGATGGGATTTGCGCTTTTTGATCTGGACGTGCCCACCACCAAGACCGCGTCGGCGCTGCTTTGTCTGACCCGGGATGAGGTTTCCGAGCAGGAACCTTCCGCCTGTATCAATTGCGGTAGATGCGCCGAGGTCTGTCCGGGGCGCGTGATCCCCAAGCTGTTGGCCGAGTACGCGCAACATCACGATCTGGAACAGTTTGTGGCCCATGAGGGCATGGAGTGTTGCGAATGTGGCTGCTGCAGCTATATCTGTCCCGCCAAGCGGCCCCTGACTCAGGCAATTAAATCCGCGCGTAAGATGGTGCTGGCGGATCGAAAGAAAAAGTAGGAGGCGGTTGCGATGAGTGAGTTAAGAAAGGTATCCTCCAATCCCCATATCAGAGATAAGGATACGACGACAAGGATTATGCTGACAGTGGTTGTGGCGCTTTTGCCGGCCGCCTTTTTCGGCATTTATAATTTCGGCCTGCGGGCCGCCGCCGTGCTGGTCATTTCCGTTGCTTTTGCCGTACTGACGGAGCTGCTGTTTGAACTTTTATGCAAAAAGAAACCGACAATAAAGGATTGTTCCGCAGTGGTAACGGGACTTTTGCTGGGGATGAACCTTCCGGTTTCGGTGCCGCTTTGGCTTCCGGCCGTCGGCAGCGTATTCGCCATTCTGGTGGTAAAGATGCTCTTTGGGGGCCTGGGGAAAAATTTCATGAACCCGGCGCTGGCGGGCCGTTGTTTCCTGCTTATTTCCTTTCCGGCGCTGATGACCAATTTTAACTGCGACGCGTATACGGGCGCCACGCCGCTGGCGGCCTTAAAGGCGGGAGAGCAGGTCAATCTCATGGATATGATCGTCGGCAGGACGGCGGGCACCATCGGGGAAACGTCCCTGATCGCCATTGTGGTGGGGGCCTGTATCCTGATTTTGGCAGGGATCATTGATCTGAAGGTCCCGGGCAGTTATCTGGTTTCCTTTGTGATCTTTGCAGCGCTTTTTGGCGCGCTTTTGCACAGGACGGTGGACGGGTCCTTCCTCTGCGCGCAGCTGGCGGGGGGCGGCCTGATGTTGGGCGCGTTCTTTATGGCCACGGATTATACCACCCGTCCCATTACGAAAA
This sequence comes from uncultured Eisenbergiella sp., assembly GCA_947626995.1. Classification (GTDB taxonomy): domain Bacteria; phylum Bacillota; class Clostridia; order Lachnospirales; family Lachnospiraceae; genus Gallintestinimicrobium. Next base: position 28,079 of record CANQUI010000005.1, read on the forward strand.
AAGGGCAGTATGTTTACGGTGTGTTTTTGGGATTTTTGACGGCGCTGTTTCGGATTTTCTCCGCCAGCGCAGAGGGCGTTTCCTATGCCATCCTGTTGGGGAATCTGCTGGTGCCCCTGATTGAGAAATATACGATGCCGAAATGCTTTGGCAAAGGAGGGGAGCGGTCATGAAAGGGATGCTGAAAGACGCGGCGATTTTGTTTGCCATTACCTTGATTGCGGGCGTTTTGCTGGGCAGTGTATATCAGATTACAAAGGAGCCCATCGCCAGGCAGGAGGCGCAGACGCTGGAAAATGCCTGCCGGGAGGTTTTCCCGCAGGCGGATTCTTTTGCGCCGGTTCCTTCTTTTGACGAAAAAACGGCCCAGGCGGCGCTGACGGAAGGCGGGTATGCCGATCAGTCTGTGGAAGCCTGTCAGCAGGCGCTGGCAAAAGACGGCAGCGCGGCGGGATATGTTCTTACGATAAACACGCGGGAAGGATATGGCGGAGACATCCGTTTTACCATGGGGATCGCTGCAGACGGGACGCTCAATGGGATCTCGCTGCTGGAGATTTCCGAGACGCCGGGACTCGGGATGCGGGCGGAGGAGGTATTGGTCCCCCAGTTTCAGAACCGGCGCGCCTATCCTTTTGTCTATGTGAAATCGGGAGCATCCTCCGAGAATGAGATTGACGCGATTTCCGGCGCCACGATTACCACCAACGCGGTGACCAACGGAGTCAACGCCGGAATGTATTATTTCCAGCAGGTTTTGGAGAAAAACGGGGAGGCAGGTGGAGAAAATGAGTGAAAAAAATAAGGTAGGGGAACGGCTGATAAACGGCATCATCAAAGAAAATCCCACGTTTGTGCTGACACTGGGGATGTGCCCCACACTGGCGGTTACCACTTCCGCCATCAACGGACTGGGCATGGGGCTTTCCACCACAGTGGTGCTGGCTCTTTCCAATCTGCTCATATCCGCGCTGCGCAAGGTGATTCCCGATAAGGTACGGATTCCGGCGTTTATCGTAATCATCGCCTCCTTTGTGACGGTCACCCAGCTTTTGCTGGAGGGATATCTGCCTTCGCTGTATGCATCGCTGGGCATTTATATCCCTCTGATCGTGGTAAACTGTATTATTCTGGGAAGAGCGGAGGCGTACGCCTCCAAAAATCCCGTGCTTCCGTCCTTATTTGACGGCATCGGCATGGGCCTGGGATTTTCCCTGGCATTGACCTGCATCGGCGCGGTGCGGGAGCTGCTCGGGGCGGGCCAGCTGTTTGGCAGGCAGGTCATGCCGGATTCCTATGTGCCTTTTTCCATCTTTATCATGGCGCCGGGCGCGTTCTTTGTCCTGGCGGCGCTGACGGCGATCCAGAACAAGATCAAGATCGAAGGGACCAAAAGAGGAAAGGATATGAGCAGGATCCAGTCGGGATGCGGCGGGAACTGTCTTTCCTGTGAAAAGGCAAAGGACTGTAGCCCGGAGGATGAAAAGAAGGGGAGGGCAGAATGATGTGGGATCAGGTGAGAGAACTTCTTTTGCTGATGGCGGGATCCGCCCTGGTCAGCAATGTGGTTTTAAGTCAGTTTCTGGGATTGTGCCCGTTTTTGGGCGTTTCCAAAAAGGTGGAGACGGCTGCCGGCATGGGAACGGCGGTGATCTTTGTCATTACCCTGGCCAGCGGCGTGGCCGGCGCGATCTATCGGTTTTTGCTGGTGCCGCTGCAGATCGAATATTTGCAGACCATCGTTTTTATTCTGGTGATCGCGGCGTTGGTACAGTTTGTGGAGATGTTTCTGAAGCGGTATATGAAGGGCCTTTATGAAGCGCTGGGCGTATATCTTCCGCTGATCACCACCAACTGTGCGGTACTGGGCGTGGCGCTGACCAATGTGCAGAAGGAGTACGGGATCTTTACCGGGATGGTGAACGGATTTGCCACGGCGGTGGGCTTTACCATTTCCATCGTGATTCTGGCCGGGATCCGGGAAAAGATGGCCTATTGCGACGATGTTCCGCAATCCTTTCAGGGCATGCCCATCGTCCTTGTGACAGCGGGGCTGATGGCCATTGCCTTCTGCGGATTTTCAGGACTTTTATAAGGGGGAAAGAAGATGATCACCGGTATTTTAGTCGCCACTGTAGTGGTGGGAGCGGTGGGATTGCTCATCGGTCTGTTTTTGGGAGCGGCGGGGATCCGGTTCCGGGTGGAGACGGATCCCAAAGAGGAGGCCGTGCTTGCGCTTTTGCCGGGAAATAACTGTGGCGGATGCGGCTATGCGGGCTGCAGCGGTCTTGCGGCCGCCATCGCCAAAGGAGAAGCGCCGGTCAACGCCTGTCCGGTAGGCGGCGAAAGCGTCGGCAAAAAGATTGCGTCGGTGATGGGCGTGGCGTCTGTGGAAAAAAAGCGGATGGTGGCTTTTGTGGCCTGTCAGGGTACCTGTGAAAAGGCGGGCGCGGATTATGAATATGTGGGGATTGAGGATTGCCGTATGCTCTCCTATGTGCCAAACGGCGGGGCAAAGAGCTGTAACTATGGCTGTCTGGGATTCGGAAGCTGCGTGGCGGCCTGTCCCTTTGACGCCATTCATGTGATCGATCGGGTGGCCGTCGTGGACAAAGAGGCCTGTAAGGCATGCGGAAAATGCGTAGCGGCCTGTCCCAAGGGACTGATTTCGCTGATCCCCTATCAGGCCAGGTATGCGGTGGCATGCAGCTCCAGGGACAGAGGGCCTGTAACCATGAAAGCCTGCCGGGCGGGCTGCATCGGTTGTTCTCTCTGTCAGAAAAACTGCGTCCAGGATGCGGTGAAGGTAGAGGATTTCAGGGCGGTCATCGACCAGGAAAAATGTGTCGGCTGCGGGCAGTGCGCGCAGAAATGTCCCAGGAAAATCATTGTAGAGCATTGAAAACAGGGAGGGTATGGATGCAGACAGTAACATTGGGGCGTACGGGGATTACAACGAATAAAAACGGGTTTGGCGCGCTGCCCATACAGCGTATCAACGACGAACAGGCCGTCCGGCTGCTGCGAAAGGCGTACGATGCGGGCGTGACGTTTTACGACACGGCGCGCCTGTATACGGACAGCGAGCACAAGATCGGACTGGCCTTTGCAGGAATGAGAGAGAAGGTTTTTATCGCCTCCAAGACAGGGGCCAAAAATCCGGAAGAGTTCTGGAAAGACCTGGATACGACGCTGACGAATTTAAAGACGGATTATCTGGATCTTTATCAGTTTCACAATCCGGCGTTTTGTCCCAAGCCGGACGGACTAGACGGCCTCTATGCGTGTATGCAGGAGGCAAAAAAACAGGGAAAGATCCGTCATATCGGGATTACCAATCATCGTCTGGCGGTGGCCCGGGAAGCCGTTGAAAGCGGACTGTACGAGACGCTGCAGTTCCCGTTTTGCTATCTTGCCAGCGACGAGGATTTTGCCCTGGTAGAAAAGTGCCAAAAGGCCGGGATGGGTTTTATCGCCATGAAAGCCCTTTCCGGCGGGTTGATTACCAATTCTGCGGCGGCCTACGCGTTTGAGGCGCAGTTTGAAAACGTGCTGCCGATCTGGGGCGTTCAGAGAGAGGAAGAACTGGACGAATTTCTTTCCTATATCCAAAATCCCCCGACGATGACGGACGAACTCAGAAGCGTCATCGAAAAGGACAGGGCAGAGCTGATCGGCGATTTCTGCCGGGGATGCGGGTATTGTATGCCGTGTCCGGCGGGGATTGAGATCAATAACTGCGCGAGAATGTCGCTGTTGATCCGGCGTTCCCCCTCCGCAGCCCAGCTGACACAGGAGGTGCAAAAAAAGATGTTCCGGATCGAATCGTGTCTGAATTGCGGACAATGCCGAAAGAAATGTCCGTATCATCTGGATACGCCCAATCTGTTGAGAAAGAATCTGGAGGATTACAAAGAAATTCTGGCGGGGAAAACAATATAAGACAGAAAAGGGAGCGCGGATTTTTGGATCCGCGCTCTTTGGTATTTTATTGGGACGGGCCGTATATAATGTAAGGACAGGTTTTTTACAAACAGGATTCTGTTTGGGAGGAAAACGATGGATGACAGATATATGCCCGTTGTGTGGTGGTCTGCGCTTTTGCTGCTGACAGCATGGTTCTGTGTAAACGGAAGCAGTCTGGAACGAAGCGCGGCTTTTTTGCAGGAACAAAACGACAGTATGGTAACGCAAAAGATATACGGCCATGTGAGAGAGACAGGCTCCTATAATCCGGTGATTCCCATGCGGGTACTCAAGCTGCAGCCTCGCAGCGCCCTTCCCGAGGCGGAATATGAAACCCTTTTGCGCATCGTAGAAGCGGAGGCCGGGAGCGAGGATGAGACCGGAAAGCTTCTGGTGGCAAACGTAGTGCTGAATCGGGTGCGCAGCGAGGCGTTCCCCGATACGGTGACTCGGGTGGTCTACCAGGAAAGCGAAGGAAAGGCGCAGTTTTCGCCGGTTTCCAACGGAAGTATTCAAAACGTTACGATCAGTCCCCAGACGGTTCAGGCGGTGGACCGCGCGCTTGGCGGGGAGGATCTGTCCCAGGGGGCGCTCTATTTTGTTTCCCGGCAGGCGGCGGATCCGCAGAATATGGATTGGTTCGACTCGCATCTTACCCGGCTGTTTTCTTACGGAGGCCACGAATTTTTTCGGTGAACGCGCGGGAAAAAGTATTGTCTGTGAGAAAAGGCTGTGTTACAATAAAACTCAGTCTTAAGGAAAGAGAGAAGAAAGCATGGATATTTTTTACAGAAGCACGCGGGGGAGCGAAAGACGGGTCAGGGCCTCGGAGGCGATCCTGCAGGGGCTGGCCGAGGACGGAGGGCTTTATGTGCCGGAACGGATTCCGGTTTTGGATAAGACGTTGGAAGAGTTTTCCCGGATGGATTATCGGCAGACCGCCTATGAGGTGATGAAGCTTTTGCTGACGGATTATACCCGGGAGGAGCTGCAGGACTGCATCCGCAAAGCCTACGACGACAAATTCGACACCGACCGGATTGCGCCCTTAAAGGAGGCGGACGGCGCTTATTATCTGGAGCTGTTCCATGGCAGGACCATCGCGTTTAAGGATATGGCGCTTTCCATTTTGCCTCACCTGATGACCACGGCCGCCGCGAAGAACCACGTAAAGCAGGAGATCGTGATTTTGACCGCCACTTCGGGCGACACCGGAAAAGCGGCGCTGGCCGGTTTTGCGGACGTGGAAGGCACCCGGATCATGGTGTTTTATCCCAAAAACGGCGTCAGTCCGATCCAGGAAAAACAGATGGTGACGCAGCAGGGAAAGAATACCCGCGTGGTTGGGATCTACGGCAATTTTGACGATGCCCAGACCGGTGTGAAACGTCTGTTTTCCGATCCGGCCCTGGCGTCTTGTATGGCGGAAAAGGGATTTTGCTTTTCCTCCGCCAATTCCATCAACATCGGGAGGCTGGTACCTCAGATCGTCTATTATGTTTATGCCTACGCGCAGCTGCTGCATGCGGGAAGGATCCAAAACGGACAGAAGATCAATGTAGTGGTTCCCACCGGCAACTTCGGAAACATTCTGGCGGCGTATTACGCAAAGAAGATGGGGCTTCCCATCGGCAGGCTGATCTGCGCCTCCAATGACAATAAGGTGTTGTATGACTTTCTGACCTCGGGCGTGTACGACCGGAACCGGGAATTTATCCTGACCTCCTCACCTTCCATGGATATTTTGATTTCCAGCAATCTGGAACGCCTGATTTATCATATCGCCGGAGATGATCCTCAAAAAAATGCGGCTCTCATGGAGGAGCTTGGCAGGACGGGCCGTTATGCGGTGACGGAGGAAATGAAAAAAGGGCTTTCCGATTTTTACGGCAACTATGCGACGCAAAAAGAGTGCGCGGACAGGATCCGGACGCTGTACGAAAAGACCGGCTATCTTGTGGACACGCATACGGCGGTGGCGTCGGCCGTCTATGAGAAATTCCGGGAGGAGATCAAAGACGACGCGGTGACCGTGATCGTTTCCACCGCAAGCCCGTTCAAATTTACCAGAAGCGTGATGTCGGCCCTCGACCCCGCCTATGAAAGCAAAGAGGACTTCGCGCTGGTGGACGAGCTGTCGAGGATCAGCGGGGTGGCGATTCCCGGGGCGATCCGTGAAATCAGGACGGCGCCGGTGCTGCACGACATCCAGTGTGAGAAGGATCAAATGGAAGACGCCGTGCGGGATTTTCTCGGTCTGTAAGGATAAAATAGTTCACACAACAAAACAGTCATATCCGATGTACATCGGGTATGACTGTTTTTTGTGGCGTATCTTGCGTTTAGCGCCGATCCAGGTTCACATATTCTTTGCTTTCGCACAGGGTGCGGTAAGCGGGACGGATGATTTTGCCGCCGGAGGATAATTCCTCCAGCCGGTGGGCGCTCCAGCCTACCATACGCGCGATGGCAAAAATCGGCGTATACAGCTCCATGGGCAGTCCCAGCATTTTATAGACAAAACCGGAGTAGAAGTCCACGTTGACGCTGACGCCTTTGTACATTTTGCGTTCGTTGGCAATGATCTGAGGGGCAAGGCGTTCTACGCTGTGATAAAGCTCAAACTCGTCGTGCAGTCCTTTTTCCTCGGACAGTTTTTCCACAAAGCTTTTAAAAATCACGGCTCTGGGATCGGATTTGGAGTAGATGGCGTGGCCCACGCCATAGATCAGCCCGGCGTGATCGAATTCCTCGCGGTTGAGCAGGCGGGACAGATAACGGCTCACTTCTTCGTCGTCCTTCCAGTCCTTTACCTTTTCCTTCATATCCTCGAACATTTTGACCACCTTAATATTCGCACCGCCGTGCCGGGGCCCTTTTAAGGATCCGATGGCGGCGGCGATCACGGAATATGTATCGGAAAGAGACGAGGTGACGACCCGGGTGGTGAAGGTGGAATTGTTGCCGCCGCCGTGCTCCATATGCAGGATCAGGGCAATATCCAGGATCCGGGCCTCCAGCGGGGTATAGCTGCTGTCGGGACGCAGGATATGCAGAATGTTCTCCGCCATGGAAAGCTCCTGGGAAGGCTGATGAATGTATAAACTGTTCCCGTCATGATAGTGGCTGTACGCCTGGTATCCGTAGATGGACAGCATCGGACATAAGCTGATCAGCTGCAGGCACTGGCGCAGCACGTTGGGAAGCGACACATCGTCGGCCCGGTCGTCATAGGAATACAGCGTCAGAACGGAGCGCGCCAGCGTATTCATCATGTCCTTACTGGGCGCTTTCATAATGATATCGCGGACAAAACTGGTGGGCAGGCTGCGGTAGGAGGCCAGCAGCTGGGAAAAGGAGAGCAGCTCCTTTTCATTGGGCAATCGGTCAAAGAGCAGAAGATAAGCCACTTCGTCAAAGCCGAACCGACCGTCTCCGATAAAGCCCTTTACCAGATCCTCCACATCGTATCCTCTGTAGTAGAGCTTGCCGTGGGCAGGGACGGAAACGCCGTCCACGATCCGGGTAGCCTGCACGTTGGAAATCCGGGTCAGACCGGCCAGCACACCTTTTCCGTTCAGGTCCCGAAGCCCCCGTTTCACATCGTATTCTGTATAAAGTTTGGGATCGATCGTCCCGGCCTTTTCGCACAAACGGGCGAGACGGATGATCTCCTGCGTAACGTCTGAATAATCATGCGTATCCTGAAAATCCATATCCATACTCCTTTCTATAAAGTTGTAAGTAATGGAATCGATTGAAAATCAATTAACCATAAGAATCGAATCAGCAAAATCCAGATGATTGAATTCAATAAATATGCATCTATTCTATCATAATTTGACCACTCTTCACAAGGAGAAAAGTTAAAATTTAGAATTTGTTCATATTTCCGCGGCCGGACAGGCGCGGAATTGATTTTGCCCATAAAACATGCTAGGATATCCCTAGCAAAAACAGGAGAAAGAAGACAATGGAAATCATAAGAAAGGGACAGCGCCCCATCCTGCGGCGCAATCTGTCTGACGGAATCGAATATCTGACCTTCCCGGCGCTGGAGGAAAAAGGGGTGGCCAGTCACCTGATCAGCACCCGGATCGGCGGCGTAAGCCGGGGGATCTATGCCGCCATGAATCTGGGCTATCACAGAGGCGACGACAAAGCGGCCGTGGATGAAAATTACCGGAGAATCGCGGCGCTGTTTCATAGGACGCCGGACGCCATTGTCTGCACGGACCAGACCCATACCGTCAATGTCCGGGTCGCGACAAAAGAAGACGGGGGAAAGGGCGTCACAAGGCAGATGGATTATACGGATGTGGACGGGCTGATTACAAACGAGCCCGGCCTGATTTTGCGCACTTCCTTTGCGGACTGCGTGCCGCTGCTTTTTTTGGACCCCGGGAAGCGGGTGATCGGCTGTTCCCATTCCGGCTGGAGAGGGACCGCCGGGGAAATGGGACGCATGACCGTAGAAAAGATGCAGGCCGTCTATGGGTGCGATCCGGCGGATATTCTGGCCGCCATCGGCCCGTCGATCTGCCGGGACTGCTATGAAGTCAGTGGGGATGTGGCCGCGGTCTTTGAAACGCTTTTTTCCCAAAAACGGTATGATTTTGTTTCGCCGGATGAGATCCTGACAGCGACGGGAGACGGGAAATACCGGCTGGACCTTTGGGCGGCAAACCGGGCGATCCTTTTGGGCGCGGGCATTTTGCCGTCCCATCTTTGGATCACGGATATCTGTACCTGCTGTAACCCGCAGTATCTGTTCTCGCACAGGGCAAGCATGGGAAAACGGGGGAATTTCTGCGCTTTCATCATGCTCAACGAGTCCGAAAACAGGAATTAAAACATTTTTAAGAAAGTTTATGGGTTCAGATTCAGAATTTTGTGGTTATGTGTAGAAAGAAGGAACGGGAGGGGACCGGGCGATGACGAATATACTGGTATGCGATGACGATCGGGAGATTGTGGAGGCCATCGATATTTATCTGGTGCAGGAGGGGTATCATGTGATCAAGGCCTACGACGGAGAGGAAGCGATCCGCGCGCTGAAAAACAATGACATCCAGCTTTTGATTCTTGATGTGATGATGCCGAAGCTGGACGGGATTCATGCGACGCTTAAAATCCGGGAATACAGCAGTATCCCCATCATCATCCTTTCCGCCAAGTCCGAGGACGCCGATAAGATCCTGGGCCTGAATATCGGCGCGGACGATTATGTGACAAAGCCGTTTAACCCTCTGGAGCTGGTGGCGCGGGTAAAATCCCAGCTTCGCCGATATACAAAGCTGGGAAATCTCAATACGGAGGATCACGCGGTGTTTCGCGCAGGCGGCCTGGTCATCAACGACGAGACAAAAGAGGTGACGGTGGACGGGGAACCGGTGCGGCTGACCCCCATCGAATACAATATTCTGCTTTTGCTGGTGAAAAATCAGGGCCGGGTATTTTCCATCAACCAGATTTACGAAAGCATCTGGGAAGAAGAGGCCATCGGCGCCGATAATACGGTGGCCGTGCATATCCGGCATATTCGGGAGAAAATCGAGATCAATCCCAAGGAGCCCCGATACTTGAAGGTGGTATGGGGCGTGGGATATAAGATCGAAAAACAGACGGAGTATCAGAGATGAAAAAAAGACGGGTCATGGGAAAAGCAAAACGCAGCTGCCTGTTGTTCTTACATCGGCTGTTCGTGACGGCGGCCGTCCTCATTTTTGCGGCGCTGGCCTGCAATTCCAAGGTGACGGTGGAAAGCAACGGCAAAGTCTATCAGCAGCATGTCGCGTGGGACAATCGCAGCAGTTTTGAAGAATCCTCCCTTTTTAACGATATGCTGCGGGAAGAACTGGGCGGGATCACCCGGATGGTGGTCATAAAGAGCCAGTTGGAGACCGACGGGAATTATAACGGGGTCAGAGAGGTGGATATCGCCCAGTATGCCCATCGGGACGACGAGTTTTTGGAAATGACGGTATCCGCCCCCTATTTTCTGGACGATCTGGTCAAATGGGGAAACTACGGTTTTGTGACGGAGAGCGTATACGCCACGGAAGCGGAACTGGATTTTTTCCTTTCCACGGGCATCAATCCGCTTTTGGAAGGCAGGAGCGATATGTCTGCGGGAATCTGGAACGAACAGACGGATGCCACAAAAGAGATGCTGCGGGATATGGTGGGCGGCAAGGAGCAGGACACGCTTTCCATGCGTATGATCGAACAGCTCCCCTCCAGCCGGGAGGATTATATGCGTCTGATGGAAGAATGGGGGAAGATCGTGGAGGAAGACAGCGTAGTGGAGCTGCGCGTGCTGATTCCCCGGTATTTATCGGCGGAGGGGAAGGACCTGGCGGAATACGCACAAAACGTGGAGGAGTATATCAGCCTCAGAGAGGATCTGCGCACGACCTCCCGGGATCTGTTTTATAATTTCACCGAATATACGGAAAGCAAAAACCGGTATGCCAAAGAGGCCACCAATCTCCGCTATTGCTACCGGATGACGGTAAACGGCGAGCTTTGTTATTTTACCAATGTGGAAGACAATTTCAAGGAGAAAAAGATCGACGAGATCACCCGGCAGTTTGAAGGGTACGGAAAGTATATTTATTACAACGCGGATCGTTCGGAGATCGCGACGAATACGCAGATTCAGTCGGATTTGATGAAAACGATCATGGGGACGTATCAGTACGCTTTCGGGGACAACACCCGGGTGTGGCTGGCCGTGGACGAGACTTATCCGGTGGCGGATCATTTTTACGCGGCGCGGGAGTCGTATAACCGTCTGAGCCCCTATTACAGGTATCTCGCCGTTGCCGTACTGTTCTTTTTTGCCTGCAGTCTGATCGTATGGATTGAGCTGACCCGGTATGAGGGACGCGTCATGCAGGAAGAGGGCGGATATCGGATTGAACTGCGCCGGTCGGATCAGATCCCGACGGAACTGTTTGCGCTGTGGGCGGCCGCCTGTATTGCGCCGGGCGTGATCGGATATCTGGCGCTTTCTTATTGCGCCAATCTTTGGCGGGATACGCCTTACGGCCTGTGGATGCCGTGCGCGGCCGGCGTTCTGGCGCTGTATCTGGACTGTGTGTTTCTCTTCTTTTATCTGGGTTTTGTGCGAAGGGCAAAAGCGCATACGCTTTGGAAAAAATCGGCTGTCCGCTGGATTTTGCAAAAGTTGCGCCTGGGGATCCTCTCGCTTTATGATAACGGCCCGCTTCTGGTGCGGACGCTTTTGCCGTTTGTCGCGATACTGGCGCTGAATCTGATTCTGGGAGGATGCGGCCTGGGCGGGATTTGCGTGTCGGCGGTGCTGGATATTCTGGCGATCCTGATTTTGTATCGGGAAAAGACGGCGCTGCGGCTGGTGGTGGAGACGGCCAAACGGATCGGGAACGGAGAGTTGGAGGCCAAGGTTGACGCAGAGACAATGCACGGGGAGAACCGGGAACTGGCGTGTGCGGTAAACGGGATCGGAGACGGGATCAAGACGGCGGTGGAGACCAGCATGAAGGACGAGCGGCTCAAGGCGGATCTGATCACCAACGTTTCCCACGATATCAAAACGCCGCTGACTTCCATCATCAATTTTGTGGATCTTTTGAAAAGAGAGAAAATAGAGAATGAGAGAGTCAGAGGATATATCGAGGTGCTGGACAGCAAATCCCAGCGGTTAAAGCAGCTCACGGACGATCTGGTGGAGGCGTCCAAGATCTCCTCGGGCAACATTTCCCTGCAGATGGAGCGGATCAATTTTGCGGAACTGGTGAATCAGACCTGCGGAGAGTTCGCCGATAAATTCCGGGAGCGCGGCCTTACCATCGTGCGCACCATCCCGGAAAATCCTGTCTATATTGAAGCGGATTCCCGCCGCATCTGGCGGGTGGTGGAGAATCTGTTTTCCAACGCCTGCAAATATGCGCTGGAGGGAACGCGGGTTTATCTGGAAATTCGCGAAACGCAGGAGAACGGAAAGAAGGCGGCGGTCTTTTCCATGAAAAATATCTCGGCGCAGGCGCTTAATATTGATGCGAAGGAACTGACGGAACGTTTTATCCGGGGCGATGTATCCCGCAGCACGGAAGGAAGCGGACTGGGCCTTTCCATCGCCCGGAATCTGACGGAGCTGCAAAAAGGAAAGTTTGAAATTTATCTGGACGGAGATCTGTTCAAGGTGCTGCTTACCTTTCCCGGCATGGAAGCGGCAGAGGAATGAGAAAACGGTCAGTATTCCACGCCTTCTCTGGCCGGCACGCCCTTTTGATAGGGATGGCGCAGACATTTCATTTCCGTCAGATAATCCGCGCACGAAACCAGAAAATCCGCGGGATCCCGCCCGGTGAGGACCAGTTCGGTCCGCTGTCCGTAGGATAAGAGCCGTAAGAGAAGCGCGGGATCCAAAAGACCGAACTTTACGGGATAGGTCACCTCGTCCAGCACGATCAGGCGATCTGTCCCGTCTTTTAAAAGATCGAGCAACGTTTCCAGGATCCGATTGTGGATCCGGGTCAATTCTTCCTTTTCTTTTGCGGTCAGGGAATTGAAAAATCCAAAGGAAACGGGACTGCGCAGGACTGTGACCTCGGGCAGCCGTTTTAAGACCGAAATTTCGCCGGTGTCGTTTCCTTTCATGAACTGGGCAAAACAGATCTGCCGCCCGTGCCCGGCGGCCCGGACGCACATCCCTACAGCCGCGCTGGTTTTTCCTTTTCCGTCTCCCGTATACAAATGAATCATGATTGGAATCCCTCCCGTTTCTTTGTATCATAATCGGGAAGGTTATGCAATGCTTTTGCATCTTGTCAGCGCCGGAATCATCTGTTACAATCAGGAAAGGGATAACAAAAGAAACCGGATGAGCATTCTTTGCCCCATGGGAGAAAAGAATGTGGGACGGACTGATACAGGCGGCTTTTTTGGGGTTGTTGATACGGATTGCATGGAAAGACTGGCGTGAGCGGATCATTTCCGACCGGTCGGTGCTTTTGCTGTTTGCAGCAGGAGGCGTCTCCCTGCTTTTGCCGGATTCCATTCCCCTGCAGGAGAGGATCGGCGGTATGTTCGCAGTGAGCATACCGCTGTTTGCGCTTTCCCTGCTTTTGCCGGGCGCGTTCGGAGGCGGGGACATCAAGCTGATGGCGGCGGGAGGATTTTTTCTGGGAGGAAAGAAGATTTTCCTGTCCTTTTGTCTCGGGCTGCTTGGCGGTAGTGCGTTCGCCTTGTGTTTGCTTGCACGGGGGCGGGGCCGGAAGGCAAAATTCCCGCTTGGGCCGTTTCTGTGCGCCGGGATGCTGGCGGCGTATGGTTGGGAGGCGCTGATGACGCAGGGGATTGCCGGCCTGCTTTTTGGCGCGCGGCTGTTCTTTCGGTTGAATTTTTGCCCGTTTTTGTTATAATAGGTCCGGGATCTTTGATTGTCAGCGAACGGATTGCGAGGAGAATGTATGGGTTTTTTTGCGGGCCTTACAGCGCTTTTCTTTTTTCTTATTACGGTCTTTTTTGTGCCGGGGCTGCTTGTGTGTCATTTTTGCTGCGGTGGGGCAGATGAAAAATGGCAAACGGGACAAAAGGCTTTTTGCGCCCTTTTTTCAGGCATTCTCCTCCAGCTTGCGTTCCCTTTTTTCCTGCATCGTCTTTTGCTGCATAACTGGAATCTTTTTGCAACGTGCGGGCGGATCCTCCGGTCGGATCTTACCTGTCAGCAGGTCGGCAGGATCATGCTGTTTCCGGCGTTTGGCGTCCTTTTTGCCCTGCTGATTGGCGCCTGCCTGAAGCGGGTTTTCACGGCGTGGGGGCACAGGCCGCCCGACAGGAGGAAAACCGTCCTGTTTCTGGCGGTATCGGGAAGCGTCCTGATCGCGGCGGCCGGAGAAGCCGTCTGCGAGGTGGGGGCTTCCGACATCGTGATCAACGAGGTATGCGGGAACAATCGCCTGTGGGTAGAAGCGGAAACGGGGGAAAGCCCGGACTATGTGGAATTGTACAACGCCGGAGCGCTGCCCTACGAGCTGTCCCGGTTTTCTCTTTCCGACGATGAAACCGATCTGTCAAAAGCCTCCCTGTCAGGGGTGACGATACCGGCAAAAGGGTATGCGCTGATCCCGCTGCATCCGCAAGCCTTCTCCGTGAAAAAAACAGGGGGAGAAACGATCTTTCTGTCGGATGCGTCAAAAAAAATATGGGACAGGATCACGGTTCCGTCTATGGAAGCGGATTTTTCCTATGCCCGTACAACGGACGGCGGGGCGGATTGGGCCGTCTTAAGCAGTACGCCAAATTGCAGCAACGCCACGGCCTCTCCGTTTTTGGCCGCGCCCGTTTTTTCTCACAAGAGCGGTTTTTACGAGACGGAATTTGAACTGACGATCCGTTCGGAGCCCGACACCGAGATTTATTATACGCTGGACGGATCCGTTCCCACAACGCAGTCCATTTTGTATACCGGGCCCATCCGCATCACGGACAGAAGCGCTGAGCCAAACCAATTCCGCAATATCCGCAACGTCACCACGGACTGGCTGACGCAGGACACAAACGGGGAGCCGGTGGATAAGGCGTTTTTGATCCGGGCCGTGGCGGTGAACGGACAGGGCAGCGCAAGCCGGCCGGTGAGCGCCACCTATTTGATCGGTCTGGACCAATACCGGGATAGGGCCGTGGTTTCGCTGATCGCGGATCCGGACGACCTGTGGGGAGACGACGGCATCTATGTGACCGGCGCAGAGTACGACGACTGGTATTTAAACGGTCAGGAGGGCGAACAGCCCTTGGAAAATTTTTACCGGCGGGGAAGAGAATATGAAATTCCGGCTTATTTCGAATTCTTCTCGGACGACCTGTCCTTTTCTCAGGACGTGGGGCTGCGCGTGGCGGGATCCTCTGCGAGAGGGGCCGCCCTGAAACGGTTTTCGGTCTACGCGAGAAAAGCGTACGCAGGCAGCAGCGTGTTTGACCGGGATTTCTTTCGCGGGATAAACAGCCATAAGATCATCCTTCGCGGAGAGTACGATTTTGCCAATTCCGTATGTCCGCAGCTGGTCACGGACAGGGACGTGGCCGTCCAAAGCTATCTTCCGGTATCGGTGTTTTTAAACGGGGAGTTCTGGTATCATACGAGCCTGCAGGAAAACTATGACAAATATTATTTTCAGCAAAGATACCAGATTGCGCCGGACAATATCGTTCTTTTAAAGGAGAACAGTCTGGAAGAAGGGGAGGATGCAGATCTTCTCCTCTGGCAGAACATCTATGATTATCTGGCCTCTCACGACATGTCGCTGTCCGACAGCTACCGGGGATTCGGAGAGATCGTGGATCTGCAAAGTTATATCGACTATATGTGTATCAACGTCTATTTTGACAATATGGATTTTTCGGAGACAAAAAACAACGTGATGTGGCGGTCGCGGGAGGTGGGGCCCGGAAAATACGAGGACGGCAAATGGCGGTTTGCCCTTTATGATCTGGATGCCATGTCCTTTAACGACTATGAGGATTGGGGCCTGTCCTCTCAGCAGGAAAAGGATTCCTTCAGCCTCACGCCGAAGTTTACCGGAGGGGTGGCCATCAATCAGCAGGCCATTTATCAGCTGCTCAAGCAGAATCCCGAATTTTGCCGGCAGTTTGTCCTGACGTTTATGGATCTGGTGAATACGGATTTTCGCTACGAAAAATGCGAACCGATTCTGTACGCGTACGGGCGGACGGACATTTCGTATTATACGGATTTTTTCCAAAACCGCGCCGCCTATATCGTGCCCTGTCTGGCAAGGGAATTTGGGCTGGAGGGCACGCAGGAGACGGTGAGTTTGTCCGTCGACGATCCGGAAGGCGGATATCTTGTGCTCAATACCATTACGCCGGAGCTGTCGGAAAACACCTGGTCCGGCTCGTACTTTACGGATTATCCCGTTACGGTCACGGCCGTGGCCAGGCAGGGATATGAATTTGCCGGATGGGAGGGTACGGTTTTTTCTGCAAAGGAACAGATCGAAGTGCCGGTAGAGAAGGGAGGAATCAGGCTGCATGCGAGTTTTCAAAAAGTCGGTTGACCGGGAACAGGTCTGGTGTATTTGCGGGATGCTCGCCGCGCTGCTTGCGGGAACGGCGCTCTGTCTGGCAGCAGGCTTAGAGCCCCGGACTTTGCAGGAAGAAAATCCCGGAGAATACCGGTCCGTGTTTTTGGTTACGCGGGCCGATCTGGAAACGGAGCCGGAAGCGGAAACGATAACGGATGTGGATCTGTCGGATTGTGCCGGACAATGCCGGATCACAGAGGGCGGAAGCTACCGGCTGTACGGCGTGCTCAACGGAACGGTTCTGGTAGACGCCCAGGAACAGGTGGTGCATCTTTTGTTTGACGGAGTTTACGTACGCGCTGTAAACGGCCCGGCGGTTTTGGCCTCCGGCGGCGGGAAAGTGGTGGTGACCCTGTGCGAAGGGACGAATAACGAGCTGTATGATTCCGCCTCCTATTTGGATGCGCAGGAAGAAAACGCCTGTCTTTTCTCCGCCGGGGATCTGACGGTAAACGGATCGGGAAGCCTGCAGGTATCCGGATATTACAAGGACGGGATCCATGCGAAAGACGAGGTGAAAATCCTGGGCGGAAATCTGACGGTCCAGGCAAAGCGGGACGGAATTCGCGGCAACGACGGGATCCTGATTGACGCACAGCGGCTGCAGATCGAAAGCGAAGGCAGCGGTCTGCACACGACGAAAAACAAAAAAAAGACCGGAGGGAACATAGAGATTTGCCGGGGAGATCTCTGGATCCATTCCGGGGAATACGCGGTGGAATCCCGGGGCGATTTTGCCGTCACCGGCGGCAGCCTCAACGCAAAGGGCGCTGCCACGGCCCTGGAGATCGACGGTGCGCAGTATCTTTCAGAGGGGTGTCTGACCATCGAATAGCAGAATATGGGGGGAGCAAAGGAATCATATGGAAAAGATACGGTTAAACAAATATCTTTCGGAGAGCGGAATCTGTTCCCGCCGGGACGCGGATCGTCTCATCGAGGCAGGGAAGGTAACGGTGAACGAAAAAACGGCGCAGCCGGGTATGAAAGTCAGCGATCAGGACAGGATCCTCGTAGAGGGACGGAAGGTAGAAGGACGGGAGAAAAAGGTGGTGCTGGCCTACTATAAACCCGTCGGGGTGACCTGTACGGAGCGGGACAGCCACGCCCAGATCACGATCCGTGACGTATTGGATTATCCGGTGCGCGTCACGTATGCGGGCAGGCTGGACCGGGATTCGGAAGGGCTGCTTTTAATGACCAACGACGGGGATCTGATCAACGGACTGATGCGGGCGGCCAACTATCACGAAAAGGAATATCTGGTTCGGGTCAATAAGCCGGTCAGCCCTGACTTTTTAAAAAAGATGTCCGAAGGAATTACCCTAAAGGAGCTCAACGCAAAAACCCGGCCCTGCGTGGTAAAAGAAGAGGGGAAATTTTTGTTCCGGATCATCCTGACGCAGGGGATGAACCGGCAGATCCGGCGGATGTGCCGCGCCTGCGGGTATGATGTGGTTTCGATCAAACGGGTGCGGGTTGCGAATGTTTTGCTGGGCAAGCTGAATCCGGGTGACGTGCGGGCCCTTTCGGCAGAGGAGCGCCGGGAACTTTACGAGCATGTCAAACGGGCCCAAACCGGCAAAAAGAAAGGCAGACCGTAAGCATGAAGGAAAAGGAAAGAATGAGGGAACTGATCTTGCTGCTGCAGGCGGCGTCGGAGGCGTACTACGCGCAGGACAGGGAGATCATGAGCAATTATGAATATGACCGGCTGTATGATGAACTGACGGCTCTGGAGGAAAAGACCGGCACGGTGCTGGCAGGAAGCCCCACCGTGACGGTGGGATACGACGCGGTAGAGGAGCTTCCCAAGGAACGGCACAAACAGCCCATGCTTTCTTTGGGCAAGACCAAAAGCCGGGAGGAGCTGGCGGACTGGCTGAAGGATCAAAAAGGCCTTTTATCCTGGAAACTGGACGGTCTGACCATCGTGCTCACCTATCAGAACGGCGGGCTTGTCAAGGCGGTCACCCGGGGAAACGGAGAGGTCGGCGAGGTGGTCACCAACAACGCCCTGACCTTTCTCAATCTGCCGCTTCGGATTCCGTTTCAAAAGGAGCTGATTCTGCGGGGAGAAGCGGTGATCACCTATTCCGATTTTGAAAGGATCAACGGCGGAATCGCCGAGCTGTCCGCCCGGTATAAAAACCCCAGGAATCTGTGTTCCGGTTCCGTCCGGCAGCTGGACAGCCGGATCACGGCGCAGCGCCGGGTCCGTTTCTTCGCGTTTGCGCTGGTGCAGGCGGAGGGGATGGATTTTGAAAATTCCCGGGAAAAGCAGTTCTTGTTTTTAAAGGAACAGGGCTTTGACGTGGTGGAATATGAAACGGTCACCCAAAAGACGGTACAAGACGCCGTTTCCGATTTTGAACAACGGATTCCCGGGCAGGAAGTGCCCTCCGACGGGCTGGTGCTGCTGCTTGACGACATCGCCTACGGCGAATCCCTGGGCATGACCGCGAAATTCCCCCGCAACGCCATTGCCTTTAAGTGGGCGGACGAACTGGCCGAGACAACGCTGCGTTCCGTGGAATGGAGCGCCAGCCGCACGGGACTGATCAATCCGGTGGCGGTCTTTGATCCGGTGGAGCTGGAAGGAACCACGGTCAGCCGCGCCAGCGTTCATAATGTCAGTATCGTAAAGGAGTTAAAGCTTGGCGTGGGGGATCGGATCACGGTCTATAAGGCGAATATGATTATCCCGCAGATCGCGCAGAATCTGACCGGCAGCGGCGCGCTTACCATCCCGTCCCGGTGTCCCGTTTGCGGACACGAAACGAAGATCCTGCGGGAAAACGATACCGAGACGCTGATTTGTCCCAATCCGGACTGCGACGCGAAAAAACTCAAGTCCTTCGCCCTGTTCGTCAGCCGGGACGCCATGAATATGGACGGGCTTTCCGAGACGACGCTCGAAAAGTTTCTGGCCGAAGGGTTTTTGCATACCTACGCGGACCTGTTTCATCTGGACCGGTACCGTCAAAGGATCGTAGAGATGGAAGGGTTTGGAGAAAAGTCCTTCCAGAACCTGATGAACGGCGTAAACCGCGCCCGGAACACCACGCTGCCCCGGCTTCTCTACGCAATGGGCATCCCCAACATCGGGATCGCCAACGCGCGGATGATCTGCCGGGCCTATCAAAACGACCTGTCCCGGATGCTGCAGGCCCCGGCGGAGGAGCTTTCCGCCATCGACGGGGTCGGGCCCGTGATCGCCGGGACCTTTCACGATTTCTGGCAGAAGGAGGCAAACCGCCAGGCGCTTTTTGCGCTTCTTTCCGAAGTCGAACTGGCGCAGGAAAAGTTCGACGGGCAAGAAAAGCCGCTTTCGGGGAAGGGGTTTGTGATTACCGGAAGCCTGACGCATTTTGTGAACCGCAACGCCTTAAAGGACAGGATAGAAGAACTGGGCGGGAAAGTGACGGGCAGCGTCACGCAAAAGACCACCTGCCTGATCAACAACGACCTTGCGTCCGGTTCCGCCAAAAACAGAAAGGCGAAGGAACTGGGGATCGAAATTCTGACGGAAGAACAGTTTATGGAGCGATATCTTTCATAACAGGAGGAAGTGAACATGCCCATCAAAATACAGAGCGATCTGCCTGCCCGGGAGATCCTGGACAATGAGAATATTTTCGTCATGGATGAATATCGCGCGCTGCACCAGAATATCCGCGCGCTGCAGATCTGTATCCTGAATCTGATGCCCGTCAAACAGGATACCGAACTGCATCTGCTGCGTTCCCTTTCCAACACGCCGCTGCAGGTGGACGTGACCTTTATGAAGATGAACAGCCATGTTTCCCTGAACACGTCCGCCAATCATCTGAACAAATTTTACAATACCTTTGATGAACTAAAGGACAATAAATTCGACGGACTGATCATTACGGGCGCGCCGGTGGAACAGATTCCTTTCGAACAGGTGGATTACTGGGAGGAGCTTTGCGAGATCATGCGCTGGTCCAAAACGCATGTGACCAGTACCTTCCATATCTGCTGGGGGGCCCAGGCGGGGCTGTATTATCATTTCGGGCTGAATAAGGTGGCGCTTCCCCAAAAGCTGTTTGGCGTATATGAACACCGGGTGCTCAACCGGAAGGTGCCGCTGGTAAGAGGGTTCGATGATGTGTTTTGTATTCCCCACAGCCGACATACTACCACGCCCTCCCAGGCCATCCACCGCTGCCGGGATCTGGTGGTCATGGCGGAGTCCGAAAAAGCGGGCGTCCTTTTGTGCATGACGCAGGACGGCCGGCAGATCTTTGTCATGGGACATCCGGAGTACGACCGTTATACCCTGCATCAGGAATATATCCGGGATCTTCATAAGGGACTGCCGATCAAAATTCCGGAACATTATTATCCCGGAGACGATCCTTCGCAAAAGCCGCTGCTTTCCTGGAGAGCCCATTGCAACGGGCTGTATACCAACTGGCTCAATTATTACGTCTATCAGACCACGCCGTACGATATCCGGGAGATCTGAATCAAAAGGGAGGATGGAAAAAATGGAAAACCGGGAAATTTTATCCCATATCGACCATACGCTGTTATCGCCCTGCGCTTCCTGGACGGACATTCAAAAGCTGTGCCGGGAGGCGCTGACATATCAGACGGCGAGCGTCTGTATTCCGCCCGTTTATGTGGCGCGGGTGCGGAAGGCCTATCCGTCTCTTACGATCTGTACGGTGGTGGGGTTCCCGCTTGGCTACAGCACCACGCAGGCAAAGGAGAGGGAGGTTTTGCAGGCGTTGGAAGACGGCTGCGACGAGATCGATATGGTGATCAACCTTTCCGACGTCAAAAACGGACAGATTTCGCGGGTAAGGGAGGAGATTTGCAGAATCAGGCAGGTCTGTCAATCCCATGTACTTAAAGTGATCGTGGAGACCTGCTATCTGACGCGGGAGGAAAAAATCGCCCTGTGCCATGCAGTGACGCAGGCCGGAGCGGATTACATCAAAACCTCCACCGGGTTCGGGCCCGGAGGGGCCACGCTGGAGGATGTCCGGCTGTTTGCACAACAGATCGGCCCCCATGTGAAGATCAAGGCGGCCGGCGGCATCCGCACCCGGGAGGAGCTGGAGGCTTTCCTGGAAGCCGGATGCGATCGGATCGGCGCTTCGTCGGCGGTGCAGGTGCTGACACAGCAGGAGGCAGGAGAATGAACAATCCGATCATTACAGAACGGCTTGACCGGTTGAGACAGGTCATGCGGGAAAACGGCGTGGACTGGTATCTGGTTCCCACGGCGGATTTTCATCATTCCGAATATGTGGACGGATATTTTAAGGTGCGGGAATATCTCAGCAATTTTTCCGGCTCCAACGGAAGTCTCATCGTGGGCCCGTCGCAGGCCGGGCTGTGGACGGACGGCCGTTATTTTATTCAGGCCGCGCAGGAACTTGAGGGAACGGGAATCAAGCTGTACCGGATGCAGGAGGAGGGCGTGCCGACGCTGGAAGCGTATCTGGCCAAACAGATGCGGGAGGGGGAAACCCTGGGCTTTGACGGCAGGGTCGTGGACACCCGCCTGGGGCAGAGGCTGGAAAAGGCGCTGCAAAAGAAAAAAATCCGCTTTTCCTGCGATCGGGATCTGGCGGACGCCGTCTGGACGAACCGGCCGCCCTTGCCCTGCCATCCGGTGATTGTACTGGATGAGAAAATCTGCGGGGAGACCGTAGAAGAAAAGCTTAAGCGGGTGCGAAAAAAAATGGAGGAGTTGGGCGCAGCCGGACATTTTCTCAGCCGTCTGGACGATCTGATGTGGCTTTTTAACATCCGCGGCCGGGACGTGGCGTGCAATCCCGTGGCGCTGTCCTATGCGTGGATCACAAAAACGGAATGTCATCTTTTCCTGCAGAAGGAAGAGATGACGGACGCGCTTTACGCCCATGCGGACCGCTATGGGATCGTCCTGCATGAGTATTGGGAGACGGCGGATTTTTTAAGCGCATGTCCCATAGAAGGGAAAATCCTGTGCGATGCCGGTCAGATCAGCTATGCCTTTTATCGGCTGCTTACAAACCGGGCCGGGCTGATCCTTTCTCAAAACCCCACGGAGCGGATGAAGGCGGTCAAAAACCCGGTGGAAATTGCCCACATGAGAGAGGTTTACGAAAAGGACAGCGCCATCGTCTGTCAGTTTCTCTGCTGGGTGAAGAAAAATATCGGCCGCCTGCCCATGACGGAGCTGTCCGCAGGACGTTATCTGGATGATCTGCGCCGCAGCGCGCAGGGCTTTTGGGATCTTTCCTTTCCGACGATCTGCGCCTACGGGCCCAATGCGGCCATGATGCACTATGAGGCCGACGAAACGCACAACAGCGCCTTAAAAGACGAAGGACTGCTTTTAGTGGATTCCGGCGGTCAATATCTGGGAGGCACCACGGATGTGACGCGCACCATCGCGCTGGGGCGGATTTCCCAAAAGATGAAGGCGCATTATACCGCGGTGGCCACCGGGATGCTCCGTCTGATGAACGCCCGTTTCCTCTTCGGTTGCAGCGGACGGAATCTGGATATTCTGGCGCGGCAGCCCCTTTGGGAGCAGAACATGGATTATAAATGCGGCACGGGACACGGCGTGGGCTACATGCTCAATGTCCATGAGGGCCCCCAGAGCATCCGCTGGCGTTTTGCCAAGGACGCGCCGGAGGCAGAGATAGAGGCCGGTATGGTGGTCACCGACGAACCCGGGGTGTATCTGGAAGGGGAGTACGGGATCCGCATTGAAAACGTGCTGCTTGCGGTAAACGGAGAAAAAAACGGGGACGGCCAGTTTATGCACTTTGAGACGCTGACGTACGTGCCCATCGACCGGGACGCCATTGACCCGTCTCTCATGCGGCAGGAGGATATCGCGCTGTTAAACCGTTATCATGCCCTGGTCCGGGAAAAAATCACCCCCTATCTGGATCGGGAGCAGGCAGAGTGGCTTGCCCGGGCCACACGGCCGATCTGAGAAAATGTCATCAAAACGATTGACTTTTGAAAACACATCTGAGATAATACATTCGATGTAAAAGGCGGTAAGATCTGCCAGGGCAGGACTTATCAGATATTACACAAGATCAACAGAATAAAAGAAAAGAGGTAAAATGCGAGATGGCAGAGATCAATTTAAGCAAGTATGGCATCACCGGCACTACGGAAATCGTGTACAATCCTTCTTACGAAGCTTTGTTCGAGGAGGAGACGAATCCTGCGCTGGAAGGCTATGAAAAGGGACAGGTGAGCGAGCTTGGCGCAGTCAACGTCATGACGGGTATCTATACCGGCCGTTCCCCCAAAGATAAGTATATCGTAATGGATGAGAATTCCAAGGATACCGTTTGGTGGACCTCCGACGAATATAAAAATGACAACCATCCCGTTTCCGAGGAGACCTGGAAGGTGCTCAAGGAGATCGCGGTCCGTGAGCTGTCCGGCAAGAGACTGTTCGTTGTGGACGCGTTCTGCGGCGCCAACAAGGATACCCGCATGGCGATCCGTTTCATCGTTGAGGTGGCATGGCAGGCGCATTTCGTAAAGAATATGTTCATCCAGCCCACCGAAGAGGAGCTTAAGAACTTTGAGCCTGATTTCATCGTTTATAACGCTTCCAAGGCAAAGGTAGAAAACTATAAGGAGCTGGGGCTGAATTCCGAGACCGCCGTGGCGTTCAACATCACCAGCCGCGAGCAGGTCATCATCAATACCTGGTACGGCGGTGAAATGAAAAAGGGTATGTTCTCCATGATGAATTACTACCTGCCGTTAAAGGGCATCGCTTCCATGCACTGCTCCGCCAATACGGATCTTAACGGGGAAAATACCGCAATCTTCTTCGGCCTTTCCGGCACCGGCAAGACCACCCTTTCCACCGATCCCAAGCGTCTGCTTATCGGCGATGACGAGCATGGCTGGGACGACAACGGCATTTTCAATTTTGAGGGCGGCTGCTATGCCAAGGTCATCAACCTGGACAAAGAGTCCGAGCCCGACATTTACAACGCGATCAAGCGCAACGCGCTGTTGGAGAATGTAACGCTGGATGAGAACGGAAAGATCGACTTCGCCGACAAGAGCGTGACCGAAAATACCCGCGTATCGTATCCTATCAATCATATTGAGAACATTGTGCGTCCGATTTCTTCCGCGCCCGCGGCGCAGAAAGTGATCTTCCTGTCGGCGGATGCGTTCGGCGTCCTTCCGCCCGTATCCATCTTAACGCCCGAGCAGACGCAGTATTATTTCCTTTCCGGATTTACCGCAAAGCTGGCCGGTACGGAGCGCGGCATCACCGAGCCCACCCCGACCTTCTCCGCTTGCTTTGGCCAGGCGTTTCTGGAGCTGCATCCTACCAAATATGCGGAAGAGCTGGTAAAGAAGATGCAGGCAAACGGAGCGAAGGCCTATCTGGTCAACACCGGCTGGAACGGCACGGGCAAGAGGATCTCCATCCGCGATACCCGCGGCATCATTGATGCGATCCTCAACGGCGACATTGCAAAGGCGCCCACCAAGAAGATCCCTTACTTCAATTTTGAAGTACCCACCGAGTTAAACGGCGTGGACAAAAACATTCTGGATCCCCGCGACACCTATGCGGATGTTTCCCAGTGGGAGACCAAAGCAAAGGATCTGGCGCAGAGATTCATCAAGAACTTTGCAAAATACGAGGGCAACGAGGCAGGAAAAGCGCTGGTTGCGGCTGGACCTCAGTTATAAAAAGCAGACCAAAAAACGCCGGGATCTTTTGGGATCCCCGGCGTTTTTTTATCGTTTTGCGCACTCGCTTACCATTTCTTCCGGTACTCTCCGGGCGTTACGCCCTCGATTTTTTTAAAGATCCGGGTAAAATAGTTGGCGTCGTGCATGCCGCATTTCTGGCCGATCTTTTCGATGGTCAGATCCGAAAAGCGCAGCAGCCGTTTGGCATGGGTGATGCGCACCTGAAGCAGATAGGCGTTGATGGGAATACCGAACTGCTCTTTATAAATGCGCGAAAGATAGAATTTGTTCAGATAGAATCGCTCCGCCAGATCGTCAAGGGTAAGGCGCAGCGCGTAATGGGCGTCGAGATAATCCTTTACCTCCTGCAGATCCCTGCGCCGCGTCATGCTGGAATCCCTTGCTTCGGGATTCCAGCTTTCCTCCATCAGAAGGGTGAGCAGGGAGGTGAGCTTTTCAAAGATCCGCATATCCTTGATATGGTCGGAGGAACCCGCCAGAAAAAACAGCTCGTCTAAAATGGTTTCATAGCCGGCGGTGCGGTTGGGATGGAAACAGGGCCGTCCGCCCCGTTCCCTGTATTTTTCGTAAATGCCGTTTAGGTTGGGACCAAAAAAATGCGCCCACTGTAAGGACCACAGATCGGCGGAAGTACGGTGGGAGTAGGCCTTCCGGCAGTCGATGAACACGCAGTCGCCCGGACGAAGATCATAGGTGCGGCCGTCGTAGGAAAGCTGCCCCGTTCCTTTTTTGACAAGAAAAAAAAGGTAGGAGGAGAGATTTTCGCGGCGGCTGGTGTGGGGCTTTTCCGCCTGCAGCGTGCCGGTTTCCTGCAAATGGATCAGGCTGGTCCTGGCAAAGGCCGAGGGGGTGTAAATGATGCGGTTGGCCCGGACCAGGTTTTCGTGAAACAAAGAAGCGTCCATATCAAAACTCCTTCCGATCCGTTTCCCTTTTCCGGATGGGAACGGACAGATTCAGCATATCACAAAAGTCAAGATAATGCTATAGGATTTCAACATTTACACTTAAAATGGGGAAAACAAGAGTTTAAAATAGACGTCAGAATAAGAAAATATGTGACAGAAAGGAATGGATTTCTATGAAAAAGGCGTTGATCACAGGTATCACGGGTCAGGACGGCTCCTATCTGGCGGAATTTCTCCTGGAAAAAGGATATGAGGTGCACGGCATTACAAGGCGCGCGTCCTTTTCCAACACGGCTCGGATCGATCCTCTCATCCGGCAAAACGCTGTCAGGCTTCACGACGGAGACCTGACCGATTCCTCCTCCCTGATTCGGATCATTTCCCTGGTGGAACCGGACGAAATTTATAACCTGGCGGCTCAGTCCCATGTGCAGGTTTCCTTCGACGTGCCGGAATACTCGGGTGACGTGGACGCGCTGGGAGTGCTGCGTATCCTGGAAGCGGTCCGGATTCTGGGGTTGACGAAGAAAACGCGGGTCTATCAGGCGTCCACCTCGGAGCTGTTTGGGAAGGTGGAGGAAGTGCCGCAGCGGGAGACGACGCCGTTTCATCCCTACAGCCCGTACGCGGTGGCCAAGCAGTACGGTTTCTGGATCGTGAAGGAATACCGGGAGGCCTACGGCATGTTTGCGGTCAACGGGATCCTGTTTAACCATGAGTCGGAGCGGCGGGGAGAAAATTTTGTGACCCGCAAGATTACGCGGGCGGCGGGCAGGATCGCCGAGGGATTGCAGGATCATCTGGAGCTGGGAAATTTGGATTCGCTGCGCGACTGGGGATATGCCAGGGATTATGTGGAGTGCATGTGGCTGATTTTACAGCAGGAGCAGCCGGATGATTTTGTAATCGCCACGGGAGAGCAGCATACGGTGCGGGATTTTACGCAGAAGGCGTTTTTGGCCAACGGGATCCGTCTGCGCTGGGAAGGCAGCGGACTGGAGGAAAAAGGATACGATATGGATACCCAGAAGATGTTGGTTTGCGTCAATCCCGCCTGGTTTCGTCCGACGGACGTGGACAACCTCTGGGGCGATCCCACCAAGGCAAAGACCGTACTGGGATGGAATCCGCAAAAGACCAGTTATGAGGAGCTGGTGCGCATTATGGCGGAGCATGACAGAAAGCTGGCGATCAGGGAACGCGCTGCAAAAGAAGCGGAAAGGGGAGAGAGAAAATGATGGAGAAGGACGCAAAGATTTATGTGGCGGGTCACCGCGGAATGGTGGGCTCCGCCATTGTCAGAGCGCTGGAAAAGGAAGGATATCATCATATCATCGTCCGGTCGCATCAGGAGCTGGATCTGTGCCGTCAGGAAAAGGTGGAGGCGTTTTTTTCCGCGGAAAAACCCGATTATGTGTTTTTGGCGGCGGCCAAGGTGGGAGGAATTATCGCCAACCAGGAAGCGCTGGCGGATTTTATGTACGACAATATGACGCTGGAGATGAACGTGATCCACGCCGCCTGGCAAAACGGCTGCAAAAAGCTGTTATTTCTGGGATCCTCCTGTATCTATCCCAGGATGGCCCCTCAGCCCATGCCGGAGAGCTGCCTTTTGACTTCGGAACTGGAAAAGACGAACGAGGCGTACGCGCTGGCAAAGATTTCCGGCCTGAAATACTGCGAGTATTTAAACCGGCAGTATAAAACCGACTATATTTCCGCAATGCCCACGAATCTGTACGGGCCCAATGACAATTATCACCCCACCCACAGCCATGTGCTGCCGGCGCTGATTCGGCGGTTCCATGAGGCGAAGGTGCAAAACCTTTCCGAGGTGGTCTGCTGGGGAACGGGAACGCCGCTGCGCGAGTTTCTGTATGTGGATGATCTGGCGGAGGCCTGCGTCTTTTTGATGAATCATTATTCCGGCAATGAGACGGTAAACGTGGGAACCGGAAAGGAACTGACGATCAGAGAACTCACGGAGCTGGTGGCGGAGGTGATCGGCTATCAGGGCCGGATTTTGTGGGATCCCACAAAGCCCGACGGGACGCCGCGGAAGCTGCTGGACGTTTCCAAGCTGGAGAAAATGGGATGGAAGGCGCATACCGAACTTCGGGAAGGGATCCGGCTGGCCTATGAGGACTTTTTGCACAATCCCATGCGCGCCGAGCGATAAGACACAAAGAATCCGCGGGCAAAGGCAGTCGGGAGGAGAATATGCAGATCATTTTGTTATCGGGAGGATCGGGGAAACGGCTCTGGCCGCTTTCCAATGACGTCCGTTCCAAACAGTTCATCAAACTGTTTCAGACTCCGCAGGGAGAGTATGAATCCATGGTGCAGCGGGTATGCCGGCAGATTCGGAACGTTTTGCCGGACGCGTCGGTGACGGTGGCCACCTCCAAAGCACAGATATCGGCCATCCATAATCAGCTGGGAAACGACGTGGACGTCTGCGTGGAACCAAACCGGCGGGATACGTTTCCGGCCATTGCGCTGGCCTGTGCCTTTCTGCATGACAAAAAGGGAATCCGGGAAGAAGAAGCCGTGGTGGTTTGCCCGGTAGACCCTTATGTGGAGGATCGGTATTTTAGTGCGGTGGGACAACTGGGACGGCTGATAGAGGACGGCGAGGCAAAGCTGGCTTTTCTGGGCATCCGTCCCTCCTATCCAAGTGAAAAATATGGTTATATTATGGCGGAAGGGGAGGGGCCGATCAGTCGGGTGATGGACTTTGAGGAAAAGCCGGACCTGTCTCGGGCCCGCGCATATCTGAAACAGGGCGGTCTGTGGAACGGCGGTGTCTTTTCCTTCCGGCTATCTTATATGCTGAAATCAGCGCGCCGGATTTTGGGCGACAGCGGCTATGAAGAGCTCTATACCCGCTACGACACCTTTGAAAAGATCAGCTTTGATTACGCCGTGGCGGAAAAGGAAAAGGACGCCCTGGTGCTTCGATACGACGGAGAGTGGAAGGATCTGGGCACCTGGAACACGCTGACGGAGGCCATGCAGGAGGCCAGTATCGGCAACGCCACGCTGGACGAGGCGTGTCAAAACGTACACGTGGTCAATGAACTGGATCTTCCGATCCTTTGTATGGGTCTTTCGGACCTGGTGGTTTCCGCAAGCCCGGAGGGAATCCTTGTCTCGGACAAGGAACGCTCCAGCTACATCAGGCCCTTTGTGGAGCGGATGGGGCAGAAGGTCATGTTCGCGGAAAAATCCTGGGGCAGTTTTCGCGTCATGGACGTGGAGGAAGAAAGCATGACCATCAAGGTCACCCTGCATCCGGGACGGCGTATGAACTATCACAGCCATGAGCGGCGGGATGAGGTCTGGACGATCATTTCCGGAAAGGGCCGGACGATCGTGGACGGAATGGAACAGCCGGTACAGGCCGGCGACGTCATCACAATGCAGGCGGGATGCCGGCATACGATCCTTGCAGAAACGGAGCTAAAGGTGATCGAGGTACAGCTTGGCAGGGAGATCAGTGTCCATGACAAAAAGAAATACGAACTTGAAATCTGAACCTTTTGTGCTGCGCCCTGTGGGGAAGGATTATCTGTGGGGCGGAAGCCGGTTAAACGACGACTTTTCCAAACAGATTGCGATGGAACCGCTGGCGGAAACCTGGGAGTGCTCCACCCATCCGGACGGGCCGAGCCTGGTGGGAAGCGGCAGATATGAAGGGCGGACGCTGTCCGAGGTCCTCAAAGAAAATCCCCAATACCTGGGAACCCATCCCAGGACGAAAGGGGAGCTTCCGATTTTAATTAAATTCATCGACGCAAAGCAGGATCTTTCCATTCAGGTGCATCCGGACGACGAATACGCCAGGATCCATGAGAACGGTTCTCTCGGGAAAACGGAAATGTGGTATGTGCTGGACGCGTCCAAAGACGCCAGCTTAATTTACGGATTTCATCATGACGTCGATCGGGAAACGCTTCGCAAAAGCCTTTTGGAAGGCACGGTGGAGAAATATCTGCAAAAGGTGAAAATCTGCAAAGACGACGTTTTTTATATCGAGGCGGGGACGGTTCACGCCATCGGCGCCGGCGCCCTGATCGCCGAGATCCAGGAAAGCTCCAATCTCACGTATCGGATGTACGATTATGACCGGATCGACAAAAACGGGCAAAAGCGCCCGCTGCATCTGGAAAAGGCGCTTCAGGTGGCGGATCTTAAGGGAAGGGAATCGCCCAGACAGCCCATGCGCGTTTTGAAATACAAAAGAGGCTATGCCACGGAATTATTGTGCCGCTGCCGGTATTTCCAGGTGGAGCGGCTGCTGATCAATACGGAGCGATGCCGGCAGATGGCCGTATTTCGCACGGAAAGCAATTCGTTTCAGGTTTTTTTGTGCATCGGAGGCTGCGGGGTGTTGTTTGACGAGATCGGCACACGCATCAATTTTTTTAAAGGCGACTGTATTTTCGTCCCGGCGGATTCCGTCCCTTTTTGGATCCACGGCCGCGCGCAGATGCTGGTAGTAGGTTGTTGAATCAGGAGGCACGACCATCATGTATCAAAGAAAATCCCGTCTGCAGAATCTGATCCTGCTGTTATTGGACTGTATCTGCATCGCCGTCAGTCTGATCGCGGCGAATTTCATCCGCAACGGCCGCCTGTTTTACAGCGACGATGTGAGGATGAATTTCGGCGTGCTTTTGGGCGCGGCACTGAGCGTATTCCTTTTGATGAATTTGTTTTACGATCAGAACCGGAATCTTTTTCTGCGGGGCCCGCTGCACGAGCTGTTCTGCATTGTGCGAAGCAATCTGATCCTGTTTGCGGGCGCGGCGGTGGTGTTATACTTCCTGAATCTGCTGGAAGCATATTCCCGCCTTGTATTCCTGATCTTTCTGGCGCTGGATTGTCCGTTTATGTTTCTTGTCCATCAGCTCTGGAAAATGTCGCTGCCGATGCTGTATCAGTATTTCGGGGAAACCCGGCGGCTTTTGCTGGCGGCGGACACAGCCTATGCCGACGCGCTGATTCAGGACGTGCGGAATATGAAGGACTATCGCTATGATCTCATCGGCGTGGTCCTTATGGATCAAAACTGGGAGGCAAAGACGTATCAGGAGCTTCCTGTGGTCTGTCAGGCCGGGGAACTGGTGGATTTTTGCAAAACCGCATCGCTGGACGAGGTGATCGTGGCCACGGATCCGGCCCGGATGCAGAAGGAGGGGAAGAACGATCTGGTTTCGGCCTTTCTGGAACCGCTGGCGCAGATGGGGATCACAATTCATTACCGTATCCCGGTGCTGGATATCCAAAGCGCCCGGCAGAGAGTCCTTTCCCAGTTCGGACGGTTTTATACCGTCACCTACGCCAACCGCGTGGCGCCGGTGGGCCCCATCCTTTTGAAACGGCTCTCGGATCTGATCGGCGGATTTGTGGGATGCCTGTTCCTTGCGGTTCTGACCGTTTTCATCGGCCCGTTGATCAAGGCAGAATCCCGCGGCCCCATCTTTTTTGCGCAGAAACGGGTGGGACGCAACGGCCGCGTCTTTAAAATGTATAAATTCCGCTCCATGTACGAGGATGCGGAGGAAAGAAAGCAGGAGCTGATGTCTCAAAACGAGATGAACGGCCTGATGTTTAAAATGGAAAACGATCCCAGGATTACAAAGGTGGGACGGTTTTTGCGGAAAACCAGTCTGGATGAATTCCCGCAGTTTCTCAA
The DNA here is from genome assembly GCA_947626995.1 of uncultured Eisenbergiella sp. Lineage (GTDB taxonomy): Bacteria > Bacillota > Clostridia > Lachnospirales > Lachnospiraceae > Gallintestinimicrobium. Next base: position 59,488 of record CANQUI010000005.1, read on the forward strand.
TATCCTCAAAGGGGATATGAGTCTTGTGGGAACAAGGCCGCCCACACTGGATGAATTTGCCCATTACAGCCCGTATCACAAAAAGCGGCTGAGCTTCCGGCCCGGGCTGACCGGCATGTGGCAGGTCAGCGGCCGGAGCGATATTACGGATTTTGAGGAAATCGTCAGGCTGGATGTGGAATATATCGACAACTGGTCGTTTCTTTTGGATGTAAAAATCCTGCTCAAGACCGTATTGCAGGTCTTTACCGGGCGCGGCGCAAAATAAGGAGGTCCTATTCCCGGGAAAGCAGGAAGGTATCGGACAAAAGAATCCAGTTGGGACGGAAAAACCGCATGATCTGCCAGTAGACGACGCCCCGCAGATCATACTCTGTCACCAGGGAGAATTTTTCCCGCAGGCTTCGCACATCCTCAAACCAGACCTCATGGGCGACGCCGTCTTTTTCATAGCCAAAATAAGGGGACATGGCGACGGGATCGTATCGGATCACGGCGTCGTTTTCAATGGCGATCTCTACCGCCCGGCGAAGGGAAACGGCGGTGGCCACAGATTCTCCCCGCACATAGGGTAGGGTCCAGTCGTAACCGTAATTGGGGATTCCCAGATTGATCTTTTCCGCCGGGATCCGGGTGAGCGCATATTCCACCACCCGGCGCACCTCGTTAATAGGCGCCACGGCCATGGGCGGGCCGTACGTGTAGCCCCATTCGTAGGTCATCAGCAGCACGCTGTCGGATACCCGGCCAAGCCCCTCATAATCCTTGCCTTCATAGAGGAGCCCCCGCTGTTCGTCGCTGGTTTTGGGGGCGAGCGCCACGGATACCTCGTAACCGATGGCATGGATCGCCTGACGCACGTTTTCCACGAAAGCCACATAGGCCTGCCGATCCGCCGGCATGATGTACTCAAAGTCGATGTCCACGCCCTGAAATCCCTTTTGCTGTACGGTTTCCGTCAGGTTTTCGATCAGCGTCCGGGCGGATTCTTCGTTGTTGACGATCTGATGGATGAGAAAATTGTTAAAGGAGCCGTCTTCTCCGAAGGGAGTCAGCGTCAGAATCGGCCGTACGCCGTTTTCCAGAGCCGACTCGATCAGGAAGGTATCGTCCGCCGCCGGGGGCAGAAGCATGCCGTCGGTGGAAAAGCCGTAGGAAAAGAGATAAATCCCGCTCAGATAGGGAAGCGTCTCCAGCAGCACATCCCGCTGGATATAGGGATATGCGTATCCGCCGGACCAGATTTGGCGTTTTTGGCTGTCTACGTCGTCGGAAGGAATCAAAAGCGCCTGGCCAATGGCAAGGCGATAGGGAGCTTCCAGCTGATTGTTGTAAACGACCGATTCCACGGGCACCCCAAACTGTGTAGCGATGCTGTCTACGGAATCGCCCTGTTTTACTACATAAATATCCATATAAATCCCTTTTTCTTTCTATAATATGCAATCCGCCTTTAAATTCCTGTTGTTTTTTACCGTTGGATTGGATATAATAGAGATAACCTGAAATGAACGATAACCTCTGTCGTTTTGAACCTACATTTACTTTAAACGGGATTCCTATATTGCCGGGTAGATGTCAGGCCCCCATTGCGCAGGGGAAGGCAGAAGCGCCGGTTGCGGTTACCCACCTGGCTGCGGCTAGGAGTCAGAAGACGGAGGGCGTCATTTTGGGGATACGAATGAAAAGGGCAGCTCTTGCGGGCTGCCTTTTACACATGGAAAGGAGGCGTCGCTTGGCCGAGAGGTTATACATACAAAACCGCAGAAGGAGAGAAAGACGCAGACGGCAGCTTGCGCGCTGCGCCATGGCGGCGCTGTTTTTATTGGGCTGCGCCCTGCTGCTTTTCCTTCTGGGACGTACGGTGATGCGGATCGCGTATCCCAAACGGCAGGCGACAAAAGAAGACATTCTGCTGCAGGAGGCCGGAAATCTGGCATGGCTGCTTATGGATACGGCGCAGTCTCCGGATGCGGACCGTCTGCTGGACCGGCTGCATCGCATGGACGCCGGCCCCAGGGATTGCCCGACCCGCAAGCAGGCCAAAACAATCCTTTCCTTTTTTGACGATGAAGCCAGTACGGCGTTTCTGGCTTTTCTGGAAGACGAGCAGGAAGATTCCGCGGATGCTTCCCGATGGTACCAATGGTTTGACAGCGTCCGGCCCCTGTATGACAAAACAGGGCGGATTCAGGATCTTACCGTCACCGTGCTTGCCGTAGGAGAGCAGGCGACAGACGGCGCGGGAGAACCGCTGGGGGAGCGGATGGTTCTGACCCGGGAGGGGGTCTATTCCTATCATACGGATCGTATCGCGGCGCAGGAAATGCGTTTTCAGGAAGCTGTCACGATAGCCAGGGGCACGGAATTGTTTTCGGTCCGCTCCTTTCAGGCTGCGGATCTGACGTGGCGAAATGTCTGGATCCAATCCGCCGACCAAACGTCTGCCGACTGCTTCTGGGAAGGCTACCGGATCATAGTGCCTGTGTCGGAAGGGGAGAAAATTTCCGATCAGGTGGCCGACATCCGATTTCTTGACGGCAGGGTGGCGAATCTTTCCCTTAAGCAGGAAACCGTTACGGGAAAACTTCTGCGGGTCACCTCGGACGGCGCGGAAATAGAAGGATACGGCTTTTTCCCGTTTTCGGAGGACGTAAAGCTGTATCGGACTTATGGGATCCTGAAAGCACTCAGAAAGGCGGATCTTGCCATCGGAGCGGACTGCACGGACTTTGTGATACAAAACGGCAGGATCGAAGCGGCCGTGATGACCGTGGATCCAAACGGAAGAACGATCCGGGTGCTGATCCGCACTTCCGACTATGCGGACCGGTTTCATCAGGTGGTGGAGCTGATGTCGGACGGCGCTGTGGTGACGGCAGGCAACGAGACGATGACGCTGAAAGAAAACGAGACCCTGTCCGTCGGCATGGACAGCGAGCTGTTTGCACAGACCGACAGGATCCGTGTGACGCCTGGCCCCTCCTCCGACGGGATCCGTCTGCGAAACGTAGCGCGTTCCTGCGGGACGCTGCCGTATCGCGGGCAGATGGAACTGCTGCGAACGTCGGACGGGATCGTAGTGATCAATGAAGTGGATCTGGAAGAGTACCTGTATGCCGTGCTGCCCAGCGAAATGCCGGCGTCCTATCCCACAGAAGCCCTGAAAAGTCAGGCCGTGTGCGCCAGGACCTATGCGTACGAAAAGATCCTTCATGCGGGGATCCCCGATTACGGCGCGCACCTGGACGACAGCGTAAGCTATCAGGTGTATCATAATCTGGAGGAAAATGAAGCTTCCACGCAGGCGGTGCGGGCGACGTACGGCCAGACCCTGTTTTACGGGGACGAGGTAGCGGAGGCCTATTATTATTCCACCTCCTGCGGATTCGGGACCGACGCCTCCGTATGGCAGGAGAGCAACGCGGAGGCGTTCCCCTATCTGGTTTCTCAGCAGATCAAGGACGGCGATCGTTATTATGAGCAGGAGGAGCCCTGGTTTCGATGGAGATATGAGGTTGCCTCGCTGGACGTATCGCAGCTGGAACGGCGGCTTTTGCAGCGACAGCAGGCGGATCCCCGGTCGATTCTGGTACAACAGCAAGATGGCGACACCTCCTCCCGGACAATTCCTTCTCTGGGCAAAATCCGGCAGATCGAAGCCGTTTTACAGGGGATGGGCGGCGTGATCAAAACGCTGCGCATCACGGCGCAAAACGCCACGGTAGAGGTGTGCGGCGAATACAACATCCGCGCGGTCCTCTGCGACGGAAAGACGAAGGTGCTGCGTCAGGACGGCAGTCTGGTATCGGCAGAGGGCGTATTGCCCAGCGCCTTTTTTACCATTACGCCATCCTTCCAAGACGGTTATGTAACAGGTTACACACTGTCGGGAGGCGGGTTCGGCCACGGGGTCGGGCTTTCCCAGAACGGCGCGCGTCAGATGGCGCTTTCGGGGATGACGCAGGAAGAGATTCTGGCCTTCTTTTACCGGGGCTGCGAAATCCGAAATATTGATCAATAACAGGAGTGTGCGATGCAGATGAGAAAATGGATCCGAAGGACGATGGAATTTTTTCGTCATATGTCCAGTACCAATGTGAACGCCTATGCGGCCAGCGCGGCCTTTTTCGTCTTTTTATCCCTGATCCCCATTATCATTTTACTCTGTTCCATTCTGCCCCTGACGCCGTTAAAGGAACAGGATCTTCTCACGGCGGTGCAGTCTATGCCGGCTCCGGTGGTGCCGCTGATGTCGGCGATGGTGGAATCCGTATACCAAAGCACCGTGGGGACGGTGAGCGCGGCCGCCGTGGTCACGCTCTGGTCGGCCGGGAAGGGAATGTTGGCGCTGATGACGGGGTTAAACGTCATGAACGGTGTGAAAGAGAGCCGCAACTATCTGGTTCAGAGAATTCTGGCCTCGTTTTATACCGTGGTGCTTTTGATCCTTCTTCTGTTATCCCTGCTTTTGATGGTCTTCGGCAATACGCTGGTTCGGGTGCTTGGCGAACATTTTCCCGCGCTTTCGGATTTCTTAAGCCTTTTGATGTACCTGAAACCGATCTTTACCTGGGGCGTGCTCACCATTGCGTTTATGATTCTCTATGCGTTTGTCCCCAACTGCAGGCTGCGGGTCAAAGGACAGTTTTTTGGCGCCATGTTCACCTCCGTTTCCTGGAACCTGTTTTCCTTCGGATTTTCCGTATATCTGGATCGGTTCAACAACATGAGCGTCTATGGGAGTCTTTCCGCCATTGTGGTGGTCATGCTGTGGCT
>CANQUI010000006.1 GCA_947626995.1 uncultured Eisenbergiella sp.
AACGAGAAACCTCATCGGAAAAGATTGACCGCCAGGATGGCCGCGCCCAAAACGGTCAGGACGACGCCGGTGGCTCTGTTCAGCGTCCGGGCGCTGGCCCGGTTGGCGAACAGCGCGGCGATCCGGGCCCACAGTAAGGTAAAGGAAACGCAGAGGATCAGGCACCCGAGATCCGGCGCGCCGCCAATGGCAAAATGGCTGATAGCGCCGGTCAGGGCCGTGAAGGTCATAATAAAAACGCTGGTGCCCACGGCGGTTTTTAATTCGTAGCCTAAAACACTGGTCAGCAAAAGAAGCATCATCATTCCGCCGCCCGCCCCGATGAAGCCGCAGATAAATCCCACGCCCATTCCGCACAGGGCGGCCTGAAGGATCCGTTTTTTTTGCCGGACGGCGGCCATGGCCTCTTTTGTGGTCATGACGGGCTTTACAATGAATCGGATGCCCAACAAAAGCGTCATAAAGACGGAGAAGCTGCCCATGGTTTTATTGGGGACCAGACTGGCGACCCAGCTGCCGATCAGGGTAAAGAGCAGTACGGCGCCCATCATGACAAGCCCGTTGCGGATGTCCAGATTTTTGTGTTTTCCGTAGGTATAGGCGCTGACCGCGCTTGCCAGCACATCGCTGGCCAGGGCGATGCCCACCGCCTCATAAGCCGGCAGATGCAGGAAGGTAATCAGCATGGGGCTGATGACCGCCGCTGCGCTCATCCCTGCGAATCCGGTTCCCAGTCCGGCGCCGATTCCCGCCAAAAAACACACCAATATTTTTCCAATCATCGCGTTCCGTCCTTTCGATCTTAACGTCTGGTTTGCTTTCTCATATATTCCACGGTTTTATGCAGCGTATCCGTTTGATAGAGTTGGTCCAAAGCTTCTACGGAGGCAAAGAAGGCGTCCATATCCACATGAAGAATAATTTGATTCACGATCCGTCTCCTTTTGACAGAAATAATTCATCGAATCCCGAGGGGTTCTTTTATACCGGCGACGCCGACTTCCCGGTCGGGTTTCTTTCTTATCGTAGGATAGGCGTCGTTGATTTTCCGGCGGCAGGGGCAGTCGGCCGCGTGGTCGTTGATGATGCCGCATGCCTGCAGATGCGAATAAATCGTGATCGGTCCGACGAACTGAAACCCTCTTTTTTTCAGGTCTTTGCTGATTTCCAGGGAAAGGCCGTTGCTGACCGGCACCGCGCCCTGGGCGTGGCCGTCGTAGAGAATCGTCTTTTGGTCCGTGTACGCCCAAAGGTAACGGCAGAAGCTGCCGAACTCCCGGCGGATCTGCTGATAACAGCGGGCGTTCTGGATGACCGCCCGGATTTTTCGCTCGGAGCGCAGCATCCCGTCCGTATGCAGGATCCGCTGCACGTCGGCTTCGTCGTAGGCCGCGATCCTGTCAAAGGCAAACTGATCGAAGCATTGCCGGAAGATCTCGCGTTTTTGCAGCATCAGCGCCCAGCTCAGGCCGCATTGCAGACATTCCAGCGTCAGGTGCTCGAACATCCGTTGATCGTCGTCTCGCACCGGAACGCCCCATTCCCGATCGTGATAAAGCCGGTTTGCTTCGCTTGTCATTGCCCAGTCGCAGGAGCCCATTTGTCATCCCTCCGTTTCGTGTCTGTGTCTGAACAGATTATAGCACAGAAAAAAATTTTTTTCACCTGGGGATCTGCCGGTTCCGACGGCTGCCTTGACTTCCTTTTTGTTTTATGGTATAGAGGAAATCATAGGAAAAATCGCCCGGAAACGGGCGCTGTGAGGGAGAAAAAGCTGTGTTTTTCAAAAAGAAGGATTATGATTTGCAGGAGAGCCGGCAGTTTTACCGCCGGATCGTAAGGCTGATGGCGCCCATTGCGATACAGAATCTTCTGAGCGCGGCGGTGAGTTCCGCGGATGTGGTCATGCTCAACTACGTAGGGCAGTCCTCGATTTCGGCGGTCTCTTTGGCGTCGCAGTATACCAGCGTGCTGTTTATGGTCTATTACGGCCTGGGGACCGGCGTGACCATGCTTTGCGCCCAGTATTACGGAAAAGGGGATTTTCGGGCGATCCGGGCGGTGGAAGGGATCGCCATGCGTTTTTCCGTTCTGATCTCCGCCGCGTTCGCGGCGCTGACGCTGCTGTTCCCCCGGGAACTGATGCGGCTGTTTACGGAGGATCCGGAGCTGATTCAAATCGGCGCTTCGTATCTGCGGTGTTTGTGCGTCTGCTATCTGTGCTGGGGCGTGACGGAGGTCTATCTGGCCGCGCTGCGCAGCATCGGCCAGGTGGCGGTCAGTACGGCCATGAACGTGCTGGCGTTTTCCGTGAATATTCTGGGCAACGCGATTTTTATTTTCGGGTTGTTTGGCGCGCCAAAGCTGGGCGCCATGGGCGTGGCCATTGCCACCTCCCTGTCCCGGCTGATCGAACTGATCGCCTGTTTTATGGTGTCTGCAAGACGGCGGGATCTGAAACTGGACCTGCGCGATATGTGGATCAAAAACAGGATCCTGTTTCGGGACTTTGTGCACATGTCCATTCCCGCCATGGCCAACGATGTGAGCTGGGGAGCGGCGGTCGCCATGTATTCCGTGATCCTGGGCCATCTGGGCAGCGACGCGGTGGCGGCCAATTCCTTTGTGGTAGTGGTGCGAAATTTCGGCACGATTTTCTGTTACGGGATCGCCAGCGCCGGCGGGATCCTGCTGGGGCATGTGATCGGGGAAAAACGGCTGGATACCGCCAGACGGGATGCCGTCCGGCTGCTGAAGCTGACGTTTGTGACCGGCGCTTTGGGAGGCGTGCTCATTTTTGCCATCACGCCTTTTGCGCTGCAGCATGCCCGGCTCGCGGATCAGGCGATGTACTATCTGAAATATATGCTGTGGATCAATGTGTATTACGTCATGGGAACTGCGGTCAATACGGCGCTGATTGCCGGCGTGTTCAGAGCCGGAGGGGACAGCCGTTTCGGGTTTTTGTGCGATACGGTGGATATGTGGTGTTACGCGGTCCCGCTCGGATTCTGCGCGGCCTTTCTCTGGAAGCTGCCGGTGATGTGGGTCTACTTTCTGCTCTGTACGGACGAATTTGTCAAATGGCCCTGGGTGTTTCGGCATTTTGCCAGCGGGAAATGGCTCAAAAACATTACCCGGGACAATCTGTTTTCCGAAAAGCGGGAGGGAGAGGGATCCTGAGAGAATCCCTTCCTTGCGGCGGTTGGACAAATATGGTAGAATGAAAAAAAGACAATGGAGGGAGAGGGGTTATGAAACTGTCTTGGAAAGAGAAGGCTTCTTATGGCCTGGGAGCGGTGGGCAAGGACATGGTTTATATGTTGTCCGCCAGCTACATTTTGTACTATTATCAGGATATTCTGGGGGTCAGCGCCATTGCCATGGGGACGATCCTGATGGCGGCGCGGGTATTCGACGCCTTCAATGATCCGATTATGGGGATCATTGTGGCGAAGACCCGCACGAAATGGGGCAAATTTCGTCCCTGGCTGCTGATCGGCACAATTTTAAACGCCGTGATCCTGTATTTTCTGTTCGCGGCGCCGCCGGCGCTTGACGGCGGCGGTCTGGTGGCGTACGCGGCGATTCTGTACGTGCTTTGGGGCGTCACGTATACGATGATGGACATCCCGTTCTGGTCCATGATCCCCGCTTTTACGGAAGGGGGAAAAGAGCGGGAGAACCTTTCCACGCTGGCCCGTTCCTGCGCCGGGGTGGGCTCCGCGCTGGTGACGATCCTTACGATGAAGTGCGTCTATATGCTGGGGCAGGGAAATGAGCGCAGCGGCTTCTCCCGGTTTGCCCTGGTTCTGGCCGCGCTGTTTATCCTTTTTATCGGGATCGCCTGCCTTTGTATCCGGGAGAAATCCACAGTGGACGTCGAGTCCCCTTCGGTAGGACAGATGTTTCGTTCTCTTTTGCAGAACGATCAGGCCATGACGGTGGTGATCAGCATCGTGCTCATCAACTGTTCGCTTTATATCACCTCCAATCTGGTCATTTATTTCTTCAAATACGATTTCGGAGGAGAGACCTGGTACGACAGCTTCACGCTGTTTAATACCTTCGGCGGCGGGATCCAGATTCTGTCCATGATGCTTTTCTTCCCGCTGCTTCGTCGTTTCCTAAGCGCCATCCGGGTATTCTATCTGAGCTTCTTTATGGCGATCACAGGTTATATTGTGCTTCTTTTGCTTATGCTGTTTAACGCCACCAGTATCTTCGCCCTGTTTGTGCCGGCGTTCCTTATTTTCGCGGCCTTCGGGATGCTGACGGTGCTGACCACGGTGTTTCTGGCCAATACGGTGGATTACGGACAGTGGAAAAACAACCGCCGGGACGAGAGCGTGATCTTTTCCATGCAGACCTTTGTGGTAAAGCTGGCCTCCGGCGTGGCGGCGCTGATCGCCTCCATCTGCCTGTCCGTGACCCATTTAAGCAAAGATACCTCTGAGGTTTCCCAGGCCGTGCAGGCGGCGTCGTCTTCCGTAATGACGCTGCGTCTTACCATGACCGTACTGCCGATCCTCGGCCTGCTTGCCGCCGTTTTCTGTTTCCGCAGAAAATACATCCTGACGCAGGAAAAGGTGGAAGAGATCGCGCGGCAGATCCGTCAGGGCTGATCTGCGGCAAGAAAGGAGCAGAGCTTGAAAGGGATCCTCCGACGTTATATCCGTCCCTATTATTTTCAGATGGGTTTGGGCTTTGTCATCAAGTTTATCGGAACGGTTATGGATCTTTGTATCCCTTACATACTGGCGCACATCATCGACGTGGTCATACCGCTGCGCCGCCGCAGCCTGATTTTTGAGTGGGGCGCCGGAATGATCGCCTGCAGCGTCCTGGCGCTTGTGTTTAACGTGGTCGCCAATCGCAGGGCGTCTCTTGTGGCCAGCCGGGTGACGGCTGCGCTGCGTCATGATCTGTTTGTAAAAATCCTGTATCTTTCCAACCGGGACATGGATGCTTTTACCAAGCCATCTCTGATTTCGCGCATGACCTCGGACACCTACGATCTGCAGCAGACGGTGGCGCGGATTCAGCGGCTGGGCGTGCGCGCGCCGATTCTGCTGGTGGGCGGCATTTTTGTGACGTTTACGCTGGACTGGGCCATGGCGCTGGTTTTGCTTGCGCTTTTGCCGTTTCTGGCCCTGCTGTCGGTATTCGTTTCCCGAAAGGGGATTCCCGTTTACGCAAAGCTGCAGGGTACGTCGGACCGCATGGTACGGGTGGTGCGGGAGGATATCGCGGGCGTGCGCGTGATCAAGGCGCTGTCAAAGACGGATTATGAAAGAGAGAAATTCCGGAAGGTCAACGTAGCCGTGGCGGAGCAGGAGAAAAAGGCCGGCATGATCATGGCGGTGATGAATCCGGCGCTGAGCGTCTTTTTGAATCTGGGCCTGGTATGCGTGATTTTAGTGGGCGCGCTGCGGGTCAACGCAGGCGCCTCCCAGGTGGGGAAGATTCTGGCCTTTACCACCTATTTTACCCTCATCCTAAACGCCATGATGTCCGTTTCCAAGATGTTTTCCATGTGCTCCCGCTCCATTGCGTCGGGGCGGCGTATCTGGCAGGTGCTGGAATGTGAGGAGCCAAAAGAGGCACTGCCCCAGGAAGCGGATACGGCCGGGACGGACGCAGCCATTGTGTTTGACCATGTGACGTTTTCCTATCACAAGGGAGGGGTTCCCAGCGTAAAGGATCTGAGTTTTGTCGTCAAAAAGGGAGAGACTCTGGGGATCATCGGAAAGATCGGTTCGGGAAAATCCACCGTGCTGCATCTTCTGATGCGCATGTACGATCCGGATGAGGGCAGAATCCTTGTGGACGGAAAGGATGTGCGCTCCTATTCCAAAGAAGAGCTGATTCAAAAGTTCGGCGCGGTTTTCCAGAACGATATGATCTTTGAAGACACCATTGCGGGCAACGTATCGCTGGGCCGAAAGCTGACGGAGGAGCAGATCCGCAAAGCGCTGGTGTGCGCCCAGGCGGAGGAATTTTTAAAGGACCGCAGAAAGGAAGAAAACGACGCCTTAACGATTCGGGGTGCCAATCTCAGCGGCGGGCAAAAGCAGCGCGTCCTGATCGCCCGGGCGCTGGCGGCGCGTCCGCAGATCCTGGTTTTGGACGACGCCTCCAGCGCGCTGGATTATAAAACGGACGCCCGGCTCAGACAGAGCATCCGGGAGCATTTTTCCGATACCACGCTGGTGATCGTGGCGCAGCGGGTCAGTTCCATCCGCCACGCCCAGCACATTCTGGTATTGGAGGACGGCAGGATGATCGGATACGGGAATCATGCGCAGCTGATGCAGACCTGCCCCGCTTATCGCGCCATCAGCCGGTCGCAGATGGGAGAATCCGTATGAGCCGCAAAGGAGAGAAAAAAAGATTTTCCAGGCGCACGCTGATCGGCCTGGGACGGTATCTTTTCCGGGAAAAATGGCTTCTGCTGGCGGCGGTGTGTTGTACCTTTGGCAGCAATCTGTTCGCCCTGACCGGGCCGCGGCTGACGGGATTTGCCATCGGCGCCATCGAGCCGGGACAGGGGGCGGTGGATTTTTCCCGGGTGGTGTATTATGCGTTGTGGATGGCGGGGTTTTATCTGGTGTCGGCCGTCATGTCCTATGGCCTGCAGGCGCTGATGATCACCCTGAGCCGCCGGGTGGTGTACCGGATGCGGCAGGATCTGTTTGAAAAGCTGCTGCGGCTTCCGGTAGGATACTTCGATATCCATCAGACCGGCGATATCATCAGCCGGATCTCCTATGATATTGATACGGTGAACGCGTCGTTGTCCAACGATCTGGTGCAGCTTCTGACCACGGGGATTACGGTGGCGGGTTCCTTGGGCATGATGATCGCCATTTCCTCCAGGCTGGTGCTGGTGTTTGCCTTTACCGTCCCTTTATCTGTCTGTCTGACAAAATTCCTCACGGGAAAGACCCGGCCGCTGTTTCGGAGGCGGTCCGCGAAACTGGGAGAATTAAACGGTTTTGTGGAGGAAATGATCACCGGGCAAAAGAGTCTGAAAGCCTACGGGCGGGAGGCGTACGTCATCGGACGCTGCGATGAAAAAAACGACGCCGCGGCGGAGGCGTTTTACCGGGCCGAATACTATGGAAGCATCGTGGGACCCTGCGTCAACTTCGTGAACAACCTGTCCCTTTCCCTTACGGGCATATTCGGCGCGCTTTTGTATCTGGCGGGCAGTATGAGTATCGGGAATATTTCCTCCTTCGTCCTGTACTCCCGAAAGTTTTCCGGCCCCATCAACGAGGCCGCCAATATCGTAAGCGAGCTGCAGTCCGCCCTGGCGGCCGCGGAGCGGGTATTTACGCTGATGGACGAAACCGAGGAGGGCGCGGACGCTATCGGCGCTGCAAAGCTGGAGGCCGTGGACGGAAAAGTGGCGGTTTCTCACGTGCGGTTTGGCTACCTGCCGGAAAAACCGGTGATCCGGGACCTGAGCTTTACCGCCTGTCCCGGACAGCTGATCGCTGTCGTGGGCCATACCGGCGCGGGCAAGACCACGTTAATCAACCTGCTGATGCGGTTTTACGACGTACAAAAGGGACGGATTTTGGTGGACGATCAGGATGTGATGGGGCTGACCAGGAAAAGCCTGCGCTGTGCCTATGCCATGGTGCTGCAGGATACCTGGCTGTTTTACGGCAGCGTCTATGAAAATCTGACCTATGGCAGGCCGGGACTTTCGTATGAGGAAGTGGAGCGGGCGGCCAGAGCGGCGGATGTCCATTCCTTTATCATGCGGATGCCGGACGGCTATGACACGCTGCTGACGGACGAGGGCACCAACCTGTCCAAGGGACAAAAGCAGCTTCTGACCATCGCCCGGGCCATGCTGCTGGATGCGAAAATGTTGATCCTGGACGAGGCCACGTCGAACGTGGACACCGAGACGGAGCGGCGGATTCAAAACGCGATGCGCAGCCTGATGCAGGATAAAACCTGTTTTATCATCGCTCACCGGCTTTCCACGATCCAAAACGCGGATCTGATTCTGGTGATGGATCAGGGCGAGGTGATCGAACAGGGGACGCATGAGGAACTGATGAAGAAAAACGGGGCTTATCGAAAGCTTTATGAGGCACAGTTTGAGTGAGAGGGGAAGAACGGGATGTTATTGGAGCGGATATCGGAGTTTTTAAAAAAGAAGGTGCGCAACCATCCTTTTTTGTTCAGATGGATGAAACTGTTTTATACGGTTTTTTTCTATTGGGACACCCGGCAGAAACGGCGGTCCTTTGGGGATAAAAATCCGGAGGTGACCTTTTATGTCATCCCGGTCCGGGGTGAGATCATCGGGATTATGGGAGTTTATCTGTACGCGCTGCGCCACGTGATCAGAGCGCGCAAAAAGGGCTATGTTCCCATCGTGGATATGAAAAATTATCCCAACCGATACGCTTCCCTCTGCCGGGGGGCGGTCACGGATCCCTGGCTTCTTTTCTTCGCGCCGCTTTCGCCCTATTCGCTGGAGGAAGTGTATCAGAGCAAAAACGTCGTCCTTGCCGGCTGGACGTTTTCGGATCTGCTGCATCCGGAAGTGGAATACAACAGCGTCAATTCGATGGATCAGATGATCCGACAGCATACCGGGGAAGGGGTCTTTGTCGGAATCAGCGCGTCTTTAAGAGAGGCGGCCCAAAAGGAGCTGGAACCTTATCTTACCCAAAAGACGCTGGGGGTACTGGTGCGGGGCACCGATTATGTTTCGATAAGGCCCATGGGTCATTTTGCGCAGCCCTCCGTGGAGGAACTGACGGAGCAGATCGAGGCGTTTGTGAAAAAATATGATCTGGACAATATTTTCCTTGTGACGGAGGATATCCGGATCGAAGAAGAGATCCGAAAGCGGGTGTCTGTGCAGGTGAGCGCCATCAGCCAGCCGGAATATGCGTCCTATGATTATCAGAAGGGCGGGTATCTTTTTGAATGTATACAACAGGAGGATCTTTATGCGAGCACGATGAAGTATGCCGTAAAATGCGTGGGACTGTCCCAATGCGATTATCTTGTGTCCGCCGTCACCAGCGGATCGATGTTTTCCACGCTGCTGCGTCTGGGGGAAGGCAGACGCTTTGCCGACGCCTATTTCTTTGACGATCGAAAATATTGACGGTTCGGCCGTCTGGCCCGTCTGGAAAGACCGCCGTTGTCCGGGTGAAAAAACCGGCCGGCGGTCTTTTTGCGTGGTCTGATCCGATCGGAAGCTGAAAAGCTGTTCCCATATATAGTATATAAATTGAATAAAAAAAGTACAAGTAGTGGTTGAAATGAGGACAATTTTTATATATAATTTATAATTAACAATCGTAATAAATCATAAAAAGAGAAAAAAGTGAATCAAAAAATAAGCGGCGAAAGAGGGAACGGGATGAGTGCAGAGCGGAAGGAACGAAAGAATATCTTAATTTGCGGAGGAAGCGGGTATTTCTGCCGCCAGGTGATCCGAAGCCTGACAAAGGAAAAACAGAACGTGTATCTGCTGACCGGATCGGAGAAGCGGGAAGGGCAGGAAAAGACCGCCGCGTTTCAGGAGTACCATTTTTCTTTTCACAATGAGAGCCTGGTACGGATCATTCAGAACGTTTCGCCGGATCAGATCCTGATCCTGGGCGCGTACGATTCCCTGTACGACTGGGCGCGCAACGATTATGAGGTGACCCGCTTTCTGTCCGGCGTGACGAATATTCTGGACGCGGCCCGCAAGGCCGGTACGCCGGAAGTGACCTTTTTGTCCTCCGACATGGTGTCGGAATATGAGGAAGAGGGACGGCGCATTTACGAGATCCGTTCGACCCCTTACAACGAGATGCTCAAGGTGATGGCAAGGGCGGAGATGCTTTTGCAGACCTATTCCGACGAACGGATGCGCACGTCGGTTCTTCGGCTGCCGCTCATTTACGGCGGATACGAGGCCACCGACGGTCTGAACGTGTGTCAGCGCCTGGCGGAGAGTTTTATCTGGAACCAGGAAATGACCTATACGCCTGCGATGCCCCACAGCGCCGTTTTTTACAAGGACGCGGCGGAAGCGGTGCTGCGTTTTTTGCAGGAAGAGGGAAAAAGCGGCCGGTATCAGGTGAGGGGGCTTCTTTTTACGGAAAAAGAACTGGCAGATACCATCCTGTCCCAGAATCCGGACGTTCGGGATGCCGTAAAGCTTCACAAAATGGAAATGGATTCGGCGGCCCCGGCAATCCCGGATGAGATCGAGAACGAGTTCCCCATAGAAATGAAATATTCCCTGCAGGAGGGAGTGCGGCAGCTTTTGGCGGCCTGCCGGAAGGCCCGGGAGGAGGGCAGAAAGAAAAAGGACGGATCGTTCTGGAAAGGACAGCTTCTTCCGCTGGCGGAAAACATCGCCCTGTTCTGTGTGGCCTTTTTACTCACCCGTTGGCTGCAGGGGACCTGGATCGGCGAGAATCTGGATCTGTTCCTGCTCTATACGCTGTTTATCGGCGTGACCTGGGGAACCGCGCACGCCCTTTTGGCCTCCCTGTTTTCGGGGGCGGCCGAGCTGTGGTTTTATCTTGGCATGTCGGACCGGTTTTTTGTCCGGATGGATAACGGATTCTTTGTAAGCTTTCTGCAGATTCTGGTGGTGGGCGTCACCGCCGGCTTTATGCGGGATAAATTCCGCCGCAGGAACCAGGATTTAAACGACGAAAGAGATTATTATTATCAGGAAACGCAGGATCTGCTCCGGATCCATGACAATAACGTCTATGTCAAAAATCTGTTTGAGAAACGGCTGACCGGCTACCGCAACAGTCTGGCACGGGTACAGGAGATCACAAGCCGGATGGACTTCATGGAATCGCACAAGGTGCTTTTCCAGGCGGTCAAGGTGGTCGCCGAGGTGATGGAGACCGAGCATGCGGCGATTTATATGGCGGGGCAGGACGGCCGCTTCTTCCGTCTGGCGGCCGCCAGTTCGGAAACGGCGAGACAGATGGGCAAATCCATCCGTTACGACGAGGATTCCTTTTTGTACCGCAGGCTTTCCTCCCGGGAGATTTATCAGAACCGCCGGATGGAGGAAAAGCGGCCCACCTTTGCGGGAGCGGTTTATCAGGATGATGTGCCCAAGGTGATCGTGATGGTCTGGATGGATCATATCGACCGGGTCAACTTATACAACAGCAATCTGATGGCGGTGCTGTGCCGGATGCTGGAAGGTGCGGTAAGAAGGGCGGCGCTCTATGAGGAGTCCGTTTATCGGGACGCCTATCTGCCCGGCAGCCGGATTATGAAAGAAGAAAATTTCAGACAGGTGGAAGAGACCTTCGAGGAAGGGCGCAGACAGAACGTGCTGCAATACACCCGTTTTAAGGTGCTGTTAAACGGACAGCCCGCGCAGGAGGCGGAAAACCTCGTCCGGGATACGGACATCCTGGGAACGGTGGGTCCGGAGCTGTATCTGCTTTTGCTCGGATCCGCCAAAGAGGATTCCCGGATCGTACAGGAGCGCTTCGCCGACAAAAAGATGGCGCTTGCGGAGATGGGATCGGAGGTAGCAGGCAATGAGTGACCTTCAGATCGTATTGCTGCTTTTGCTGCTCAATCTTCTGATCGCGGTGGGCTATCTGCTCTTTCATCTCCAAAAGGAGAAGCGGAAAAAAGGGATCGTGGTCTTTCTCTTCCTTTTGTTCGTGCCGTTGGCGGGCGCACTGTTCCTTTTGTGCGCGGAGGCGTTTTGCGCCATCCAGAACCTGTTTGGCAGACGGGAAGTGAATCCGGAGGAACTGAGCTTTTCCCAGAGCCGGGTGCGCAACATCGTCGGGGACGATGTGGAGAAGAAGCAGAACCTGGTGCCTGTGGAGGAAGCGCTGATCGTTTCGGGAAAAACCAGTAAGAGAGGCGTGTTTCTGGATCTGCTCAAAGAGGACGACGGCGAACTGATCGTGGAGACGGCGAAAAATTCCGTGGGGGACAAGGACGGTGAAATCGCCCATTATGCGGCCACCTATATTTCCGATGCCCTGACGCGGGCCAAGGACGAGGAAAAAAGGCTGAGAAAGCAGTTGGAAGAAGGCCGGAAGGCCGCAGATTACAACCGCTATATCGAATACATGGAGCCCATGCTCAAGTTCGGGATTTTCGAACCGCTGGAGCAGAGAAGATATCTGCAGTATCTGGACGATCGCTGCTGCGAACTGCGTCAGATGTCTCCGAAAGCGCTTACGGTACTGAGCATGGCCGATCTGGCCCGCAGATGGGTGGAGCTGGAGGAGTACGACCGGGCCGCATACTGGCTGCATATTCTGGAGCCGGACCGGGCGACGAATCTGGATATTTTTAAGCTCTGTGCCCAGTTCTATTTCCAAAGAGGGGACAAAGAGGCGCTGTTTCAGCTCTTTTCTGAGATAAGAGACTCCGCCCTCGAACTGGACAGCGAGGCGCTGGAATGGGTCCGGTTCTACCAAACGGCCCCGGAAACGGAAGAGAAGAGCGGAAAGGAAGAAAAGCTATGATGATCTGGCAGAATATTGTGACCTTTTTTGGGCTCCTGTTCGGGTATTGGTTTTTGTGTCTTTGGATCCCTTCGATCTGCCTGCACCGTTATGTAAAGGACAGAGGGCCGGTCTATCGGTTTATCTTCTATCAGGTCTGCGGAAATATGTATCTGATCCTGTGGGGATTTTTATTGTCTTATCTCCGCTTTTTTCATACGGGCATCCTTTGGGTGGTGCTGGTGGCGCTTCCGCTGGGCTTTCGGGTCTTAAGAGACGTAAGAGAAGCCAGACGAAACGGAAAGCAGATGCCCGACTGGATGTCGCTGTGGATAGAGACCCTCCAGAGCATCTTTCTTGGCGTCTATGGCGGGCGCAAGCTGGCGCGGGATCTTTGCCGCACTGTCCTTCGCTGGCCGGTGCGGCTGTACCGCAAATATATCCGGGGACATGAGGCAGAGCTGGTGGGGATTTTAGCGGTTCTGGCCTTTGCGGTGTCATATTTTGGAAACGCCAAGTTTACCCATTACGCGTACGCCAGCTCCGACGAGGTTTCCCATTATTACTGGATCGAGTCTCTGGTCCATAATGTCCCGTTCCAGGACGGCATTTACCCCTTTGGCCTGCACTTTCTGGCGGCGATGATCGCGCCCATGTTCGGTCTGACGGTGCTGCGCACCACGCTGATGCTGAGCTTGCTGGTGGTCTGCCTGGTCTTCCTTTTCCTCTATCTGTACATCAGGAGCGTGTTTTCTTCCCGGGCAGCCGCATTGGGCGGCTGGGCCTTTTTCGTGGTGGGCGATTTCTTCCAAAGAGCGACCTATTCACGATTCTTTTCCACCATTCCCATGGAATTTGGAATCGCCGCGTTTTTTGCCATGCTCTACGGCCTGACGGATTATGTCCATACGAAGAAAAAAACCTCCTTCTGGCTGTTTGTGCTGGCGCTTTCGTGGAGCTTCCATATTCACATGTATGTGACCATCTTTGCGGCCTTCGTGCTGGTTATGTTCGGTCTGGTCTATCTGATCCGCATGATCCGGCAGAAGGTGCTGCACAAGATTATTCTGGGCGGTCTTATGGCCATTGTGCTGTCCCTTACGCCCTTTTTGATCGGGATCGCGCTGGGATTTGGCGTCCAGAGTTCCTTTACCTGGGCGTTCGGCCTGATCGGTCTGGGCCCGGATACGAAAAAACAGGAGTCGCAGATGCCCACGGTGGAAGAGGAGATTGCCGAGGATCAAACCGTTCAGGAAGAAGAAAACGGGCTTTCGGCTGCTTTGCCTTACCGGGAACTGTTTACGGATTTTAAACCCTACGGGCTGGTGAAAAACCAGGAAAGATCCGGGATCCTGCTGGCAATGGACGCGTTTTTGCTCCTTTACGGAATTTTGGCCCTCCTGCGAAAAAAGAGCCGTAAGCAGGGGCTTGCGTATGTGTTTCTGGCGCTGGCATGGGCCGTGTCGATCTTTTTATGCGCCATGCCGTCCCTGGGGCTTCCCACGATTATGCAGGCCAGGCGAATCATTATCTTCTGGGCCATCCTGTCGGTTCCGCTTTTTGCCGCGCCGGTGCAGCTTTTATCCGATCTGCTGACGGCAGTGCTTCGGTCCCGCAGGATTTCGGACGCCCTGCTGACGGTGGGGGTGCTGGCGGGAGCCGTTTTCCTGGTACAGCACAACCTGTATAAAAATATACAGGGAAATCATACGATCATTCCGGAAAGCGAATTTCGTCTGGCGCTGGAGCTGCAGGAGCACCATGAGCCCAGGAGCTGGACCGTGATCAGCCAGACATACGGCCGGATGGCGCTGGTCTATTACGGGTATCACTATGAGATCATCGATCTGCTCGCTGAAATGGAGGAACCAAGCGATGAGGGAATTTATATTCCCACACAGGACATTTATGTGGTGGTGGAGGATCTGATCGATCAGTATGCGGCCGATCAGGGTGAGGAAAGCCTCCGGCGTCTGAATCTTTACGACGAGGCGACGAGAGCGTGGCTTTGCCCGCCCAGCGCAAAGCTGGCGCTGACGGATCTAAACCGGGGGGAGATCAGCGAATATCTTCACAGCTGGCGGATCTATTACTATCCCTTCCGGGCTGTGGTGGCTTCCAAGCTGTATTACTGGATGGAGCGGATCAAAGAAGTATATCCCAATCATGTGTCCGTCTACCGACAGGATGATCTGACCACCATTTACCGGATTCATCAGGATCCGTATTTCCCGTTGAATCTGGCTGTGGATTACAGGGACGGCCTGCGTACGGCGGCCAAATGATAAAGGAGAGCGGGAACGTATATGAAAAGAGAATCTTTCCTCACACCGAATCAACTGAAACGATATACCTATTTTTATATTACCCTGTTTATGATCCTGTTTCTGGTGGTCTTTTTGCTGCTGGCCAATTTGAACTGGCTGATCTCGCTGGCGAATCCTGAGGCGGCCCTGATTTCCAAAGAACAGCTGGAGCAGGATCTGCAGCAGGCGGCATCCGATCCGGAGCGGGTCACCCGGGCTTCCTGCGTAAAGGACGAAGAAGGAAACGGACTGTTTGGCGCCATCGGCATTTTGGGCTCGAACGACCGGGGGCGGATGCTTGGCGCGCAGTTGGACGGCATGAAACAGCCCTGGCGTTTTATCGAGGCCGGAACAGACATGGATCGTCCGGAAGGCCTGCAGAATCTGATCGTTGTGGCGGAAGAGTCGCCCACGGATCTTCAGATCGAGTGGCTGAGACAGCAGCAAAAAGAGGGCGTGCATCTTCTGTTTTTACAGGTGCCCTCCAAACAGGGCGCGGCAGACGAAGCGCTTTTTGACCTGCTGGGCATTTCCCGGGCCGGCGGATATCAGACTTACCCCGGGATGCGGGCCGGAGAGGAAATGCTGCTGGGGCAGATGCAGGAGTATGCAAAGACAAAGGAAGAAGAGGAACCGTTCTCGGTGAGCGCGTATCTGGTCCGGCTAAAGGAGCAGGCGCAGGTGTTCGCCCAGGCGCTTCCCGAGACCGCGGCGCAGTCGGATGTGTGGGATCTGCCGCCGCTGTTCTGGAAATATGAGGCAAAGCCCGATGAGGGCAGCGTGTATGTCTGCAACGGCAGCTTTCTGGAGGACGAATTTTTCTATACCGTGCTGCCCACCGTGCTGGAGGATCTTTGCGGGACCTATTTGTATCCGGTGGTAAACGCCTATTGTCTGATGGCCGACGGATTCCCCTATGCGCAAAACGAAACCCGGGAAAGCTGGACAGAGCTTTACAGTCGGGACGCCTACGGGATCCAGCGGGATCTTCTCCTTCCGGAGCTGCAGCGCTGCGAAGCCCGGTACGGCGCCACGGCGACCCTTTTTTCGCCGGCCTATCAGGAAATCCGG
The DNA here is from genome assembly GCA_947626995.1 of uncultured Eisenbergiella sp. GTDB lineage: Bacteria > Bacillota > Clostridia > Lachnospirales > Lachnospiraceae > Gallintestinimicrobium. The sequence goes on from CANQUI010000006.1 coordinate 15,863, forward strand.
TCGGCTGAAACGGGTGAAATGAAGTATTATCGGGACAGCCTGGAGAGAGAGTGGGCGCTGCTTGCCGGAAAGCAGGACGACGGTTATTACCTGACCTCGCCGCAGGATCCGCTGGACGTCTGCGCCTGGGACAGTCAGAAGACGCTGTGGGATGAAGAGAGCGGAAAACTGCGGCTGCTTTATCAGCCCGAAAGCTGGAAGCGATACCGCCAGGAGGCGCTTTCGGTGGCCGGCGCAGCGAAATGGAACGGTTATCTGGGATTTCGCATTGACGTGGACGAAATTCTGTCGTTCACCCGGGAAGAGGAAAGTCTGCCGGTGTATTTTGACGAGATGGAATCCGCCCTGGGACTACACAGCACGGTGTATGGCTGGATGGAACGTGTCACGGCCCAGGAGGCGGCGGAGCGGATTTATAATTACCTGACCATCCGCCCGGCGTACCGCACGACGGCGGACGGGATTGCCGTAGACGTCCAAAATTTTAACGGCCGCGCCTGGTTCCTTCTGCGTTCTGCGCAAAAGGGCATTACGATCGACCACGGCACGGTGACGGAAATCGGAGAGAATACATATCTGGTGGAGCTGACGGAGGATACGGCGCAGATCACCTGGCAGGGGAGGGAAGAAGAATGAGGGTATGTCTGATCATCGAAGGCGCATATCCCTATATCCGGGGAGGAATGTCCAACTGGATCCAGCAGCTGATCTGCAGTATGCCGGAGGTGGAGTTTGTGGTGCAGTCCATCGCCGTGGACCGTTCGGCCAGGCGGGAATTCGCATATGAGATCCCGGAAAACTGCGTGGAGATCGAAGAGATTTATCTGCAGGATGACGATTATGTCGGTTCCGGAATTCAGAAAAAGATCCACCTCACCGACGAGGAGTATGAGGCCTTTGAAGGGCTGATCTTTGGAGAAACGGTGGACTGGGAAAGCCTGTTTCAGTTTTTCGGGAAACGCGAGGTTTCCCTTAACGCGCTGCTTACCGGAAAAGATTTCCTGAGCATGACGCTGAATTATTATCAGAAGAATTTTGTTTCCATTTCCTTTACCGACTTTTTGTGGAGCATGCGTTCCATGTATATGCCGCTTTTTTCCATTATGAAGAGTCGTCCCATGGAGGCGGATCTGTATCATGCGGCGTCTTCGGGATACGCGGGTATTTTGGGGAGCATGCAAAGGGCGCTGTATCACAAGCCGTTTTTGTTATCGGAGCATGGCTTTTATACCAGGGAACGGGAGGAGGAGATCATCAAGGCCTCCTGGGTCAAAGGCGTTTATAAGGATCTTTGGATCCGGCAGTTTAAAAAGATCGGCGACTGCAATTACCGGTATGCGGACCGGGTGACGTCCCTGTACGAGGACGGCAGGCGGATTCAGACGGAAGCGGGATGTCCGGCGGCCAAGACGCTGGTGATTCCAAACGGCATCGATCCGGAGCGGTTCCGGGATGTGCCCCAAAAGGATCCGTCCGATTCCTTCATCAACATCGGCACGCTGATCCGGATCACGCCCATCAAGGACGTCAAGACGATGATCCGCGCCTTTGGGCTGGCAAAAGAGAAGCGCCCGGACTTAAAGCTCTGGATCATGGGCGGATCGGAGGAAGCGCCGGAATACGCGGAAGAATGTAGGAGCCTGGTCAAAGAGATGGGGATTGCGGACGTGGAGTTTACCGGAACCATCCGTCCCGAGGACTATATCGGAAAGATGGATATGCTGGTGCTGAGCAGTCTGAGCGAAGGACAGCCGCTTTCCATCCTGGAAGGCTTTACGGCCAGAAAGCCCTTTATTTCCACAAACGTGGGAAACTGCAGAGGGCTGATCGAGGGCGAGCATGATACCTGGGGACCGGCGGGGATCGTCGTCCCGCTCATGGGCGTTACCTCTCTGGCAAACGCCATGCTGCGTCTGGCCGACGACGCGCAGCTTCGCCGGCAGATGGGTGAGGTCGGAAGAAAACGGGTAAAGAATTTTTACAACGGCACGGAAATCATGGAACGTTATCGCCGTGTATACGGCGAGATGACGGGCACGTCGGGAGAGAAATAAAATGGCTGGGATCGGATTTGAACTCAAAAAAATATATCGGAAAGAAGGAATCTCCAGGGCGCTGATCGGAGCGGGCTACAGCTCTCTGGTTACGGTGGGGCCGACCCTGTTGGTGATCGGGGTGATCCTGTTTTTGTTCCTGATTCTCGGGATGTCGAAAGTGGGATATGCGCAGAGGGAACTGCTGTCGACGACCATGCTCTATATCTTCATTTTTTCCGGCGTGTTGACGTCGCCGTTTAATTCCCTCTTTTCCCGTTATCTGGCGGACAAATTTTATCAGAAGGAATACGACAACATCCTGCCCTCTTATTATGTGGGGGCGGCCATTGTGGGCGCCTGCACGTTTGTCATGGCGGCGCCGGTGCTGCTGTCCATGTATTTTAGGGGAGGTGTGGATCTGCCTTTCCTTCTGGGCGCCTATGTGATGTGGGTGTCGGTTTCCCTGCTCTTTTTTACCATCACCTATCTGCACGCCACCAAGGATTATAAAATCGTGGCGCTGTTTTTCGGGATCGGAATGGCGCTTGGCGGGATTGTATCCTGGCTGCTTTCTCATACCGGGCTCTGCGACGTGGTCCATGCGATCCTCTATGGAATGACGGTCGGATTCTTTTCCATCGCCTTTTCCCAGTTTTCCTATGTCCGCCGCTATTTCGGCGGGAAAGGACAGGACTATACGGAATGTCTGCGGTATTTTGGCAGACATTGGAAGCTGTTTGGAACCAACCTGTTTTACGTACTGGGTCTGTATGTGCACAACTTTGTTTTCTGGACCACATCCATGCGGCTGGAGGTGGCAAAGACGCTTGTCTGCTGCCCGTCCTATGACATGGCCGTCTGTCTGGCCATGTTTACCAATATCAGCACCACGGTGCTTTTTACCATCCTGGCGGAGACGCAGTTCCACGACGCCTATCAGGATTATATGCAGTCCGTAATCGGCGCCGCCTATAATAAGATCCAACTGCAAAAGAGGGCGCTTTTCCGTACGCTGTCCCAGCAGATGATCCATGTGTTCGCCATACAGATTGCCATCACCAGCGTGCTGTTTTTGGTGGTCATCCTGGCAGGAAGAAACTTTTTCTCCGCCGCCACCATGGAGATTTATCCGGTGCTGGCGGTAAGCTTTCTGGGTATTTTTATGATGTACGATAACATCGTGTATCTGTATTATTACGAAGACGCCACAGGAACGCTGCTGACATCCGTTCTCTTTTTTGCGGGCACCTTTGTGTTTACGCTGCTCTCCCGGCACTTTTCCGCGCCCTATTACGGAATCGGCGTCTTTTTGGGCATGCTGGTGGGCTGGACGTTCAGTTTCTTCCGGATCCGCTGGGTGGAACGAAACATCGAGGGGCTGATCTATTGCCGGTATAAGCTCGTCGCCACCATGAAATCCTCCGTCAAAGGCGAGACGGTATATAAGAAAGCATGAAGCCGGGGTTTCTGATCGGAAATATGCGCAGTCCGGGCGGTACGGAGCGGGTGCTTTGTTCCGTGGCAAACGGGCTTTTGCAAAGAGGATACGAGCCGGTCGTGATCAGCATGTGGGGAGAAGGAGAGGCCGCCTTTGTATTGGATGAAAAAATCCGTCAGTACCGGCTGGCGGCCCAATACCCGCACGGGATTTTGGCGAACCTGAAAAACATCGCGGCCCTGTATCGGATCGTGCGAAAAGAACGGATCACGGTGCTGGTGGACGTGGATCTGATCCTGACGTTTTACAGTCTGCCGGTGAAGATTTTAAGACCGGGATTAAAGCGGATCGCCTGGGAGCATTTCAATTATTATTATCAGTTCCGGAAAAACAATCGGATCCGGCGGTTGGCCATGCGGCTTGCCGCCGCGTTTTCCGACGCGCTGGTGGTACTGTCCAAAGAGGATATGGGCTACTATGCCGACCATCTTTCCATCCGGGGACTCCTCTGTCAGATTTACAATCCCAATCCCTATGAGAACGTGACGGATACGGGAAAGGAAGAAAAACTGATCTTTGCCGCCGGACGGCTGACCAGGGCGAAGGGATTTGATCTTTTGCTGGAAAGCTGGGCGCTTTTGGAAAAAGATTTTCCGGACTGGAACCTGGTCATAGCGGGCAGCGGCGAAGAGGAAGCAGCGCTTAAGGCGTACGCCCAAAAAAAAGGGCTGCGCAGGGTCACGTTCGCCGGGCTGGTGCGGGAGATGGAGGCCTGGTACCGAAGGAGCGCCTTTTTTGTCCTGCCGTCCCGCTATGAGGGCTTTGGCATGGTTCTGGTGGAGGCCATGGCGCACGCAAGGCCCGTGATCAGCTACGCCTGTAAGGCGGGGCCTTCGGACATCGTGACGGATGGAACGGACGGCTTTCTGGTGCCCGAAGGGGACCCGGTGGAATTTGCCAAAGGGATGCGCCGTCTGATGGAATCCGAGCCGCTGCGAAAAGAAATGGGAAAGCACGCAAAAAGATCCGTGGAACGCTTCGAACTGGGAAAGATCCTGGATCGTTGGGAGGATCTGCTGGGGATGGTGAGCCATGAACCTGTTGGTGACATTAAACGATAATTACATACGGCCGTTATTTGTCATGCTGGATTCCCTGTTCGCCCATGAAAAGACGCCGATGAACATCTATCTGTTCTATTCTGATGTTTCGCAGGAAAACAGGGAGCGCCTAAACGAGTATATCCGCAGCCGGGGCTGCTCTTTTTTCCCGATTTTGATCGACAAAAAGGCGTTTCAAAACGCTCCCGTCTTTCGCTATTTTACCCGGGAAATGTATTACCGTCTTCTTTGCGGCGTCTATCTGCCAAAGGATCAGGATCGGGTTCTGTATCTGGATCCGGATATTCTGATCCGGGGTCCGATCCGTCCCTTTTACGAGACGGCGTTTCAGGGACGGATGCTGGCGGGGGTGGCCGATCATGCCATTAACTCCATGCTGCGGGAGAAAAAGAAGGCCATCGGGTTTTTGGAGGAAGAAATTTACATCAATTCCGGCGTGCTGCTTTTCAATCTCCGGCGGATGCGAAACGAGTTTTCGCTGGAGGCTTTTATCGGCATGTTGGAGCGCTATGGGCAGGCGGTGTCCTATCCGGATCAGGATATGATCAACCTCTATTTCCGCGGGGAAATTACCTTCGGCGACAGAATGTACAATTACAATACGGGCTACGGCTCCATACGGGGGATGCTCGGCCATGCGCTGGGATTTGACAAAGAGGCGAAAAAGGCCGTGATCGTACATTTTATGGGGGCCTCCAAGCCCTGGCAGCCGGCCTATTACGGAAAGTTCTTTTTTGAATATTATGGGTATCTCAGACGCCGGCTTACCGCCTCAGAGAAGGTTCGGTTTTTCTTCAAACCGTTTTATGTGGCGGGCCGGATGGGCGAAGCGCTGCTTCGCTGTTTGAAAAAAGGCGCGGCAGGAAGAGAGAAGGGGGCGCAGGCTTGAAAAATGAGGCGGAACGCTCCGGAATGGAGAAAACGATGAAAAAAGTAAGTGTGATTATTCCGGCGTACAACGAAAGCCGGGGGATCGGCCAAACGCTGCAGGAGCTGACGGAAAACGTAGATTTGGAGGAAACGGAAATCATCGTGGTCAACGACGGCTCCACAGACAATACGGCGGATATTGTGAGCGGATTTCCCCAGGTAAGGCTGATCAGTCATAAGAAAAATAAGGGATACGGCACGGCCATCCGCACCGGCGTCAGAAACGCGCAGGGAGAAATTGTGGTCTGGTATGATTCGGACGGGCAGCATCGGCCGGAGGATCTGCATCGGGTCGTAAAGGAGATGGTGGATCATAATCTGGACTATTGCATCGGCGTTCGTTCGGAAGGCTCCCATGTGGAAAAGACCAGGGTTTTGGGGAAAATGATCCTGCGGCTGATCCTGTGGATCTTTACCAGACAAAAGATCATGGATTTTAACTCGGGGCTGCGGGCGTTTAAGCGCTCCATCCTGATCCGGTATCTGGGTCTGCTGCCCAGACGCTTCGGCGCCTCCACGGTCACCACCATTCTGATGCAGGAGGAGGATTATACCGGAGGCGAGGTGCCCATTGTGACAAGAAAGCGGGTGGGCAAAAGTTCCGTGCGTCAGTTCCGGGACGGATTCCGCACCATCGGCCTGATCCTGAACGTGATTCTTTTGTTCCATCCCCTGCGCCTGTACGGAAGCCTGGGCGGGATTCTGGCTGTTTCGGGTCTCTTTTACGGCCTCCTGCGCGCCCTGATGTGGCACAAGGGCATCCCCGTGCTGGCCGCCGTGATGATCCTGTGCGGCGCGCAGCTGTTTTGTTTCGGCCTGCTTTCTCACCAGATCAACAGTGTGAGATACGCCATCGGCAGAGACGATCGGTAAGGAGGAGAAAATGAAAAAAAAGATCCTTTTTGTGATAAACACCATGGGAAGGGCGGGAGCGGAAAACTGTCTCATGACCATGCTCAAATATATGGATAAGGAAACCTATGAGATCTCCCTGTTTTCCGTGATCAACCGCGGGGAGATGTTTACAAAGGTTCCGTCGGGCGTGCGGATTTTAAACGAGCATCCCTGCGCCAGGTCCGTTTTGGACCGGGAGGCCAAACGGGATCTGACCAGGATGATTTTAAAAAACGGGATCCTCGGCGGATATTTTTTCCGGGACGCGCGGTATCTTTGGGAGATGCTTTCCTGGCAGAAAAAACAGGGAAAGCTCCAGTTTAAAAATCTGTTCTGGAAGCTGTGCGCCCAAAGCGCGCCCCCGCTGGAGGAGACCTATGATCTTGCCGTCGCTTACATACAGGGAGCGGCGACCTATTATGTGATGGATCGTGTGCGGGCGAAAAAAAAGATTGCTTTTTTCCATAATGAGTTTCTGCCCAGCGGCTATTGTCCAAAACTGGAGCGGCCCTATTATGAGCGGGCGGACCGGATTTACTGCGTCTCCGAAAGTATTCGCGCACATTTTGCCGACATCTATCCGGATATGGCAAAAAAGACGGAGGTGTTTTACAATCTTCTGGATGCGGACGCAATCCGGCAAAAAGCGCGGGAGGATACCGGCGTGTTTTCCGCGCTTTCCCAAAGCGGAAACGAGATCCGCCTGCTGACGGTGGCGCGGCTGGCTTTCCTCAAGGGGCTGGATCTGGCTGTGCCGGCGCTGGACAGATTGAAAAAGAAGGGGTATCCGGTCACCTGGTACGTGGTGGGAGACGGGCCCGAGCGGCAGAAGCTCCTGCGGCTGATCGCCCAATACGGTCTGGAGGATTCCTTTCTCCTTTTGGGGGCAAAAGAGAACCCGTATCCGTATATTGCCTCCTGCGATATTTATGTGCAGCCCAGCCGGTACGAGGGGTGCTGTACGGCGATCTCCGAGGCGGTCATTTTGGGCAGGCCCGTAATTGCGGCGGACTGCGACGGCAACCGGGAACAGCTGGGACGATATGGGACGGGAATCCTGGTCAGCCCCGACCCGGACGGGATCGCGGAAGGGATCCAAAGATTCTGTGAGGATCGGGGACTGCTCAAACAGATGGCAGAGCAGGCAGGCCTGGAGAATTTCGAACCCTACGGCCCGCTGCAGCGGATCTATCAGTTTGCGTAGCGCAAAGAGGAAGGAAACGATGAAAAAGCTTATCTGGTGTATGGCGGCGGTCTGCCTTCTTTCCCTCCTGCCGGCTGCGTATCCCGTCCGGGCGGCGGAAAAAACGGTGACCATCCGCGTTCATTATTTTCGATATCAGCAGGATTATGAAAACTGGAGCCTGTGGCTGTGGGAGCCGGGGAGCGACGGAAAGGAATATCCGCTGGTTTGGCATCCGGACCGGGGCTGGGCGCTGGCCGAGGCAGAGCTTACCACGGACCAAAATCAGGCGGGCATTTTGCTCAAATACGGGAACTGGGAAAAAAAGGATACCAATGACGACCGGTTTTTGGATCTTTCTCTGGCCAAGGACGGACAACTGGACGTATATCTTATCGAGGCGGAGGAGACCGTTTATTATACGGAAGAAGAAATCAGCGGCCAAAAAAGAGTGGTGCGCTGTGCCTATGACGATCTGCAGCAGGTTTCGTTCCAATTATACTGCCCGAATACCACGGAAGAAGAGATCCGGCGGCAGGGCGTCTATGTACAAGAGCCGGACGGCAGCAGGAGCAGGCTGTCTTTGCTCGAACTGAACCGGGACCAAAATCTCATCACAGGAACCGGCAGACTGGATCAGCCGGCGGATCTTTCGGCAGGCGGCGTCCTTTCCCTGGAAGGGTTCGATGCCAAAACCATCGCCATGGGAAATGTGTTTTCCACGCCCGGTTTTGAAAAAGCCTACTGTTACAGCGGCGATGATCTGGGAGCCGTCTATGGCAGGGAGGCCACCGCTTTCCGCGTCTGGGCGCCCACCGCGTCCCAAGTGACGTTAAACCTCTATGAGACCGGGGACGGGGACGACCTTTTGGCCACCCATCCCATGACGCGCGCCGAAGGGGGGACCTGGTATCTGGAACTTCCCGGCGACTGGAACGGCGTCTATTATACGTATGCCGTAACCGTGGCCCAAAAGACGCAGGAGGCGGTGGATCCCTATGCCAAAGCCTGCGGGGTAGACGGGCAGCGGGGGATGGTGATCGATCTGGAAAAGACCGATCCGGAAGGCTTTGCAGAGGAAGAAAAACCGCCCCTTTCTTCTTTTTCCGATATTATCCTGTATGAGATGAGCGTCCGCGATTATACGGCGGATCCGGGCTCGGGCGTGACGCAAAAGGGGAAATACCTGGGCCTGACCGAGGAGGGGACCGTGAACGAAAACGGGGATCCCACGGGGCTGGACTATCTGGGCGAACTGGGGGTCACCCATGTACATTTGCTGCCCACCCAGGACTTTGCGGGCATCGAGGAAAAAACCCCGGCGGATGCCTACAACTGGGGCTACAATCCTCAGAATTATAATGTGCCGGAAGGCTCCTATTCTACGGATCCGTATCAGGGGCAGGTCCGGGTCCGGGAATACAAACAGATGGTGCAGAGCCTTCATCAAAAGGGCCTTCGGGTGGTGATGGACGTAGTCTACAATCATACCTATGAAACGGAACAATCCAATTTCAACAAGATCGTACCGGGCTATTATTACCGGATGACGGAGGAGGGTACGTATTCCAACGGCTCCGCCTGCGGGAACGAAATTGCCACGGAACGGGCCATGGCGCGAAAGTTTATTCTGGATTCCGTGACGTATTGGGCGGAGGAATATCATGTGGACGGATTCCGGTTTGACCTGATGGGACTGATCGATCTGGAAACCATGCGCCTGATCCGGGAGAAGCTGGATGCCATAGACCGCAGCATTTTTATCTATGGAGAAGGCTGGACGGGCGGGGAAAGTTCCAGCACGGTTCCCATGGCGGAATCGCAAAACGCCCGGAACATGCCCGGGATCGCCGTCTTTTCCAACGTGTTTCGCAACGGCGTGCAAAATTACGTAAGCGGGTTTTTGGACGGCGACGGGGCCAAAAACTCCGTGCTGTTTGGGCTGGTGGCCGCCACGCAAAACGAGATCACCGCAAAGACGATGGGAAGCTGGACGGAATCGCCGGATCAGTGTATCAATTATGCGTCCTGCCATGACGGATACACGCTGTGGGATCTGATCCGTCAGAACTGTCAGAATGAGTCAGAGGAGAACTGGAGAAAGCGAAACAAGCTGTCCGCCGCCATTGTGATGACCGTTCAGGGGATTCCTTTTATCCAGTCGGGAGAGGAGCTGCTGCGCAGCAAGACCGCGCCGGAAAAGGAAGGGCGCATTTATAGCAATTCCTATATGGCCGGGGATGAGGTGAACGCGATTTGCTGGGACAGCGAAACCAGGGAGCGGGAGATTCTGGAATATTATAAGGGGCTGATGGCCTTCCGGAAAATCCATCCCGGCCTGACCTGTGAAAGCGCGCAGGAGCTGGAAGCCCGCCTGAAGCTGCAGCAGGACGCGCCGGAAAATGTGATCGCCTATGCGGTGAAGGAACACAAAAATCTGTTTTTGGAAAATACGCTCTATGTCATATACAATCCGAATCCCACCGCCTGTTCCATGCCTCTTCCGAAAGGGAAATGGAACGTATATATCGACGGCGAAAACGCCGGCACGCAGATCCTGCGTACGATGCAGGGCGGCCAACCGTTTGATGTTGCGGCCCTGAGCGCGCTTGTGATGGTCCGCACCACCCCCCGCCGGGAGACGCTGGGCGCGATATCTGTTCTGGCGCTGCTTTTGCTGATTCTGGCGCTGCCGGTTCGAAGAAAGGAGAGAAGACGGCGTGACATCAAAAATGAACGTGCTGGTAACGTTTGACGACCGCTATTATTATCCCTGTATCATTATGCTGCATACGTTGTTCGAGCGGCATCCCGACACCGCCATCCGGGTTTTTCTGATCCATTCCCGGGTCAGCGAATCCAATCTGAGAAGCCTGGCGGCGCTCTGCGAAGAGCAAAAGGGAGCGTTTGTGGAGGTGCCCGTTTCCGAAAAGATGTTCTCGGATGTGCCTACGGGTTCGTTTCCCAGGGAAATGTATTACCGGGTGCTGGCCGCGCGGATCCTTCCGCCGGATCTGGACCGGATCCTCTATCTGGATCCGGACATGATCGTGACGGACAGCCTGCTGGATTTTTATCAGATGCCGCTGGAGGGGATCTATTTTGCGGGTGCGCAGGACCGGTGGCTGAATTATCCGCACAACCTTGCCTACCGCGAACGGGTCGGCTTTCATGACCGGCAAAAGTATATCAATTCCGGCGTGCTTTTGATCCATTTAGAGCTGCTGCGAAAGGAACAGGATGTGGCCGCGCTTTATCAAAAAGCGGCGTCCGAGGGAGCAAACTGGCGATTCCCCGATCAGGATCTGATCAATACCCTGTATGAGGATAAGATCGCGGTGGTCGACGACAGGTATAATTTAAACGCCAATATTTTGTGGGCGAAGGAGTGGCTTGTTTACAGCCTGGCTCCGTTTCTGCCAAATGTCCGGCCGGCCGTCATTCATTTTCCCGGACTGAGAAAACCGTGGCGCGGACGGTATGCCGGCAATCTGTACGGGCAGTATTGGAGCAGGGAGTGGAAATACAGTCCGCACAGAAGCTTGCGGCTGTTTCTGAGAGTCTTTAAGATCCCGGTCCTGATCGTCTGGGGCGGGCTGCGGTTTCCCATTTATCATTTTGTAAAAACCAGGCCGCAGGCGTAGCGCCTCCGGCCCGGTTTTTTAGCGCAGGGCAGTTTTGTCCGGCTTTTTGGTCTGCAGCAAAGACAAAAGCGCCTCCTTCATCCCCAGAAAGTTTTCCGATCTGTGATAGAGGACAAAAAGGATCAGGTTCGGCGCGATCAGACACACCGCTGCCTTGTATAGGAACATAAGAAACTGTGGTCCCGTATAGAGGGAGGCAAGAAGCGATACGGCCCAGACGGTCAGGGCTGTGACCGCAAAATACCGAAGATTGGTAAGCCAGAAGCCCTTCTGGGAGGAGTGAAATCCAAAGTGGAACAGGACATAGGGCTCCACCCAGAGCGAGGTGGTGATCATACTGACGGAGGAACCGATGAAAATGCCCAGCACACCGATGCGTAAAGCCAGCAGAATGGAAAGCGCCAGGTTGATCAGGGCCTCGATCAGAGGTTTGTAGCGGTCCTGCCGCAGAAATCCCATGGTTTCTTTAAAGGTGATCGGTATTTTGCGGATCCCGGTGAGATAGAAATTGAGGCACAGTACCATCACCACGGGAGCGGGAAAGAGAAATTGTTCGCCCCATACCAGACGGATAAAGGGATTGGACAGCACGAACAGGCAGGTGGTGCAAAACGTATAAAACCAGAAATCGCAGAAGTGCAGCAGCGTAAAGACGTGATACACGTCTTCTTTTTTTGCCGTGGCCACCAGATTGCCGATGCTGGCGGTAAGGGCGTTAAAAATCTGGTTGGCGAACTGATTGACCGCCCGTATGATCAGGGAATAGTTGTTGTTGATGCCGGTGGCGATCAGCCCGATCATGCGGCTGATCAGCAGGTTGTCGGTGGAACCCATGACCGTGGCGCCGATGCGGTGATTGCACATGGCAAAGATATTTTGATAGATGCTCTTTTTTTCGTCTTTGGCAAGGCGCTCCCGGCCCAGATGCCGAAACTGCGGATAGCACCGGTCCGCCCACAGGCTGATGGCAAAATTGGTAAAGAAGGTGACGACAAGCTGCAGCAGCAGGTAAACAATAAAGTTGTGGGTGGCAAAAAGAAAGACGATCTGCAGCACGATCCCCAGAAATTTCACGCCGCACTGCAGCAGGAAGGAGACGTACATCCTCTGATCCGCAATGAAAAGGGACTGCTTATAGATATAGAGGTAGGAGACGGCGGAATTGAGGAGGAAGAGGAGGTAGATCAGGGTCAGATGGGGAATGTCCGGCTGATCCTTGATCAGGTAAGGCAGAAACGGCGTAAGCAAAAGACCGGCCGCCGCAATCACCGCCGCGATCACGCGGTAGGCGTTGCGATAGAAGGAAAGCAGCGCGGTAAGGCGCTGCTGATCCGCTTTGGCAAAGGGCTCGTACATATTCAGTATGATGACGGTGCCGATGCCCAGTTCGGAGAGGGAAAGCAGGGCCAGGATATTGGAAAAAAGCCCGTCTATGCCCAGATATTCTGAGGGAAGCGTATAGATGAACACGGTACGGTTCACAAACACCATCAGATCCACAAAGAGCTGACAGAAGATAATCACGATTCCGTTTTTCAGAAATTTTTTGGCACGCATAGAGCCTCCTGTGATCCATAGGGATATCCTTTTTTTAGCATACCATAAAAGCGAAGAATCGACAAGTTCAGACTGCAACCGAAAACGGGGTGACATTTTTTAGATCGTATGATAAAATAAAAATAACTATATTTGGCAATTTTGTACAGAATGAGGGGATAATTTTATGCAAAAGGATCCAAACGCTTCTGCATCCGCATTGACAAAAAGCTTCCGCAATTTTTGGCATTTGCTCAGACAGGGAAAGTTTGCGACAATCTTTCAGATCCTGCAATACGACGTCCTGAATCATGTCATAAGGCCCGTTTTGATTTGCGGGATCCGAATCCGAAGCAGGATGTTTCCCACGCCCGCCGATCGGCTTCGCCGCTGTCCCTCCTGCGGACAGACGTTCCCGCAGTTTTATCCCGCGATGGTGGGCGATCATATTGCGTTTCACGTCCAGTGCCCCTATTGTAAGAGTTATGAACGGCACCGGGCGCAGTTTCTCTATTACCAAAGAAACACCGATCTTCTGGAGGCAAAAAGGCCGCTCTGCGTCCTGCACTGCGCGCCGGAAGAGCTGTTTTACAAAATCCTTTCCCAACATGCCAACGTGGATTATTATACGATGGATAAATGGGAAGGATATACGGTGTGCGGACAGCGGATGCGGGATTACGCCGATCTGACCAGCCTGCCCTACGAGGATGGAAAATTCGACTATATCCTGTGTAATCATGTGCTGGAGCATATACCGGATGAGCAAAAGGCGCTGGGGGAGCTGTATCGGGTGCTCAAGGGCGACGGGACAGCGTTTCTTAATGTCCCGCTGGATCCCGATCTTGCCGTGACGCTGGAGGATCCTGCTTACAATACCGACGCGCTCCGGCTGAAATATTACGGGCAGCGCGATCATGTGCGCAAATATGGCCGGGATTATCAAAAGAGGCTGGAACGCGCCGGATTTGTGGTGACCTGTGTGACAGTAGGGGAGTATTTTAGCAAAAAAGAAAGAGACGTCTATGGCTTGTTGGATTTTGAACGGATTTATGTCTGTCAAAAATAGAAAAAAAACGGGAGAACCGCCCATCGGCGGCTCTCCCGTTTTTTTTGTGCATTTATTTGCCGCGCATCCGGATCTGTTCGCTTGTCAGCTCATGTAAGATGACCCGTCCGGCGGCCAGGGTTTGGGGCAGGTCGATGATGCGCTGATTTTCGGACCCCCGAAAGGAGAGACTGATGTTTTTTTGCGCCTGGATAAATTCTCCGTCCACCAGGACATCCAGCAGAGAGAGCATTTCGTCGGTACATTCGCAGCGCGCGCGGCTGTGGGAAAGCAGATCCGTCTCCAGGGTATAACCGGTATAGGCCCAGATATTCTTGGAGGGCAGCGTTTGGCGTACCTCTTTCAGAAACGGCAGCAGCGCCCGCTGATTGTCCGGCTCGAAGGGCTCGCCGCCCAAAAGCGTCAGGCCGTCGATATAATCCGGGGCCAGCGCCTGAAGCAGCTCCTGCCGGATAGCGGCATCAAAAGGGCGGCCATAGGAAAAATCCCAGGTCTCCGGATTGAAGCAGCCCCTGCAATGATGGGTGCAGCCCGAAACGAAGAGCGTCACGCGGACGCCCTCTCCGTTTGCAATATCGTAATTTTTGATCTCGCCGTAGTTCATAGGTGCATAACCCGTTCGCGGATTTCCTGTGTGCGGCCCTGATTCCAGAACTGGGTGCCGATATAGCCGCAGGTCCGTCTGGCAACGTTCATTTTATCCTGATCCCGGTTGCCGCATTTGGGACATTCCCAGATCAGTTTGCCGTCTTCGTCTTCGATGATCTGAATCTCGCCGTCGTAGCCGCAGCACTGGCAGTAATCGCTCTTGGTGTTCAGCTCGGCATACATGATATTGTCATAGATATAGCGGATGACCTGCAGCACCGCGGGAATATTGCCCTGCATATCCGGCACCTCCACATAGCTGATGGCGCCGCCGGTGGAAAGTGACTGGAACTGAGACTCAAATTTCAGTTTGGTAAACGCGTCGATGGGCTCGGTTACGTGGACATGATAGCTGTTGGTGATGTAGCTCTTGTCCGTAACGCCCTCGATGATGCCGAACCGCGCCTGAAGGCATTTGGCGAACTTATAGGTAGTGCTCTCGATGGGAGAACCGTAAATGGAAAACTTGATGTTCGTCTCCTCCGTCCATTTGTCGCAGGCGGCGTTCATATATTTCATCACGTCCAGCGCGAAAGGCGTGGCCTGCGGATCGGTATGGGACTTGCCTGTCATATACCGGACACATTCATAGAGCCCCGCATACCCCAGAGAGAGGGTGGAGTAGCCGCCGTAGAGCAGATCGTCGATGACATGTCCCTTGGGGAGGCGGGCCAGCGCTCCGTATTGCCAGAGGATGGGAGCGGCGTCGGACAGCGTCCCCTTTAACCGGCGATGACGTTCCATCAGCGCGCGATAGCAAAGATCGAGACGGTCGTCGAAGATCTTCCAGAATTTTTCCATGTCGCCGCCGGAGGAAAGCGCCACATCCACCAGGTTTAAGGTGACCACGCCCTGATTGAAACGGCCGTAGAATTTATAATTGCCGTTTTCATCCTTCCAGGGATTTAAACAGCTTCTGCATCCCATGACAGGGAAACAGTTGCCTTCCTTTAACTCCTTCATTTTCTTTTCCGAGATATAGTCGGGCACCAGACGGCGGGCGGTACATTTTGCCGCCAGCTCGGTGAGATAAAAATAAGGAGTGTCCTTTTCGATATTATCCTCTTCCAGCACATAGATGAGCTTGGGGAAGGCGGGCGTGACCCATACGCCGGCTTCGTTTTTGACTCCCTGATAGCGCTGTTTTAAGGTTTCCTCAATGATCAGGGCAAGATCCTTTTTCTCCTGCTCGTTTTTGGCTTCGTTCAGATACATGAAAACGGTGAGAAAAGGAGCCTGTCCGTTGGTGGTCATAAGGGTGATGATCTGATAGGTGATGGTCTGTACGCCCTTGGTGATCTCTTTGCGCAGGCGGTTCTCCACGATCTCGGAAATCTGTTCCGGAACGGCCGCTACGCCAAGCAGGCGGATCTCCTCCATCACCTCTGCGCGGATCTTCTCCCGGGACACCTGGACGAAGGGAGCCAGATGCGCCAGGCTGATGCTCTGGCCGCCATACTGGTTGCTGGCCACCTGCGCGATGATCTGGGTGGCGATGTTGCAGGCGGTGGAAAAGCTGTGGGGCTTTTCGATCAGCGTTTCGCTGATGACCGTGCCGTTTTGCAGCATATCCTCCAGATTGACCAGATCGCAGTTGTGCATCCGCTGGGCAAAGTAATCCGAATCATGGAAATGAATGAGGCCCTGCTTGTCCGCCTCCACGATGTCCGGAGGCAGCAGGATACGCTGGGTCAGATCCTTGCTCACTTCGCCGGCCATATAGTCGCGCTGTACGCTGTTGACCGTGGGGTTTTTGTTGGAATTTTCCTGCTTGACTTCCTCATTGTTACATTCCAGCAGAGAGAGAATCCGGTTGTCGGTGGTGTTTGCCTTACGCACCAGCGTACGCTGATAGCGGTAGCGGACGTAGCGTCTGGCCAGATCGAACGCGCCGGTGGACATGATCTGGTTCTCCACCATGTCCTGAATCTCCTCTACGGACACGGCGCGGTTCATCTTGGAACACTTATATTCCACGTAATCCGCAATGTCATGGATCTGCTCCGGCGTCAGATGGTTCGCCTCGGAGGCGTTGCTGGCCTTGGTCACGGCGGCCACGATCTTTTCAATATCAAAAGTCGCCTCGGAACCGTTTCTCTTAATAATCTTCATCGTACTTTTCCCCCCTGCATGTGAAAAACCATGTGGTTCATACCCTAAAACGGTACAAATTTGATGATAGCACCGGGAGAGAAAATAAACAGTTGCATACGCAACAAAAATAGGATATAATACAAAATATAGTGGTTTGCACAAAAATGAACTACAGGATGGAGTGATTTTATGGATATATTTTCAGAGATCGGGTTATCGGAAAAGGAAGTGACCGCGCTGCTTGGGACAGGGGTATCCTATCTGAAAACGTCCGGCGCCCGTCAGGCGCTGCTGGGAGAGGACGACGAGGGGGAGCTTACGGGGATCCTGCTGGACGGCGTCGCCTTTTTGGAGAGCATCAATCTGGAAAATCAGAGACGGATTCTGGATTGCTATGAGGCCGGCGATGTCTTTGACCGGAAGAGCTTTCCGGACGTGGAATCCAGATCCTATTATGTAGTGTCCGCGCAAAAGGGGACGCGGGCGCTGTTCGTGCATGAAAACAGACTGGATCGCGCGGGCGCGCCGGGGCGCAAGCTGAGCGCCTTTTTGGCGGGAAGGGCGTCCTGTCGGTCGCGGCAGCGGGCGCTTTTGCATGTGGATATTTTGGGGCAGCGGACGCTTCGTCAGAAGCTTCTGGCCTATTTTGCGCATCGCGCGGGGCAGGGCAGGCCCGCCCGGTTTCTTCTGCCGTTTTCCCTGACGGACTGCGCCGATTATCTGGGGGTGGACAGAAGCGCCATGATGCGTGAGCTGAAAAAAATGAAAGAGGAAGGACTGGTTTTGATCCAGGGACGCACAGTCCGGTTGGAAAGATGAGCGATACAAAGACCGTGTTTGGCAGGATTGCAAAGGATATTCGTTCTTACGGCGGGTTTGCCGCAGTGTTTTTGCTCTACAGCGCGGCGACGCATTTCACATTCGGCGTATTTTGCCCCACGCGCATTGTGACGGGGCTTCCCTGTCCGGGATGCGGGATGACCCGGGCCGTGTTCTGTTTTGCCACAGGGCAGTTTGCAAAAGGCTGGGCCTATCATCCGCTGGGAATCTGCTGGCTGCTTTGGGCCGTTGCCTTTTTTGCGTTTCGCTACCTGTTGGGAAAAGAGCCCCGATGGATGGGAAAAGCCGTGGGAATCCTTCTGGGGCTGACCGTTGTGTTTTATCTGTTCAGGATGCACGCTGTGTTTCCGGGGCCGGAACCGATGCGGTATACGGACGGAAATCTGGCGGAGCGGATCTTTCCCGGATACCGGGAGCTGATTTTCCGGCTCTTTGGGTAAGCGGGCGTTTTATGCCTCGCAAATCCAGCGGCCCGACGCGCCGCAGGGGAGCACCAGATTGCTGCAAGAAAGCGGCAGACCGATTTCATCCGCTTCGACCTGTCCGCCCAGGCGGTTTGCGATGCAGATTTGAAGCAGGTAACGCAGCACGGCGGGCTGCAGCCCCGTGGTGTAGGAATTGATCAAAAAGAAGCAAGCGTCACGGGAGAGAATCTGTGCGGTTCGTTCCAGGAGCGGATAAAGGTGGTCCTCGATCTTCCAGATCTCGCCCCTGGGCCCTCTGCCGTAGGAGGGCGGATCCATGATGATCCCGTCGTAATGATTGCCGCGCCGGATTTCCCGTTCCACAAATTTTACGCAGTCGTCCACCAGCCAGCGGATCGGAGCGTCGGCAAGGCCGCTGGCGGCCGCGTTTTCCCTGGCCCAGGTGACCATGCCCCGGGACGCGTCCACATGGGTCACCGCCGCGCCCGCGCGGGCGGCGGACAGCGTGGCACCGCCCGTATAGGCGAAAAGATTCAGTATTTTAAGAGGCCGGCCGGCATTTTGGATGATGGAAGAAAACCAGTCCCAGTTGACCGCCTGCTCCGGGAAAAGGCCGGTGTGCTTGAAGTGAAACGGCTTGAGGCGGAAGGTCAGATCCCGATAGCCGATCGACCATTCCTGCGGAAGCCGGAAAAATTCCCACTCGCCGCCGCCCTTCGTACTGCGGTGATAGTGTCCGTTTTTTTGGCTCCAGCCAGGATGCAGCCGGGGCGTATTCCAGATGACCTGAGGGTCGGGACGTACTAACAGATACTCCCCCCACCGTTCCAGCTTTTCTCCGCCGGAGGTATCCAGCACTTCATAATCCTTCCAGTGATCCGCAACCCACATGACAAGAATCCTTCCTTAATAATATAGAAACAAATCGGGAAACTAGAGCCATTATAACCGACCTTTGCCCAAAAAGCAACATGTGCTGGCAGCGGCGGCCTTTCTTTGTTATAATGCAAAAGACGAAAGAAGGAACGGAGGAAAATAAGATGGCGGTGGTCATCGCAGGGGGAATGGTATATCGGGATCACACTTTTTGCCGGGAGGATCTTCTGATCGAGGGCGGGCGGATCCGTCAGATCGGGACCGTCCGGCAAGAGGGCGCGCAGGTGTATCCGGCGGACGGGCTGTTTGTGGCGCCCGGTTTTCTTGACGTGCATACCCACGGCGCGGCGGGGGTGGATCTCAATGAGGCCCGGGCAGAGGAACTGGAGAAGCTGTGCCGGTTTTTTGCCGCCCACGGGACCACCGGCTTTCTGGGATCTATCCTGACGGACCGTTTTTCGCAGACCATGCGGTGTATCGGGGAATACCGGCGATGGAAGGAAGGGGAGCATCGGGGGGCCTGTCTGGAGGGGCTGCATCTGGAAGGGCCGTTTCTGTCTCCCGCCTATAAGGGGGCGATGCCGGAGCAGTTTCTGCAAAAAGGGAATATCGGCCTTTTGCGAAGGTATCAGGAGGCGGCGGACGGCGCGATCCGGTACCTGACGGTGTCGCCGGAGGTAGAGGGGATCGGGGAGCTGATCCGGGAGGCGTCCCGTATGGGAATCCGGGTGTCGGTGGGACATTCCGGGGCCGATTATAAGACCACCCGGGCGGCCATCGCCTGCGGGGCGGCGGCCGCCACGCATACGGGAAACGCCATGAGGCCGTTGGACAGGCATGAGCCCGGTATTTTCGGGGCGGTGCTGGAGGACGAAGGAATCTATGCCGAAATGATCTGTGACGGGAAGCATCTCCATCCGGGAATCGTGCGCCTTATCACAAGGCTCAAGGGGACGGACCGGATCCTCCTGGTCACGGATTCCATCATGGCCGCCGGGATGCCCGACGGCGACTACCGGCTGGGCGTTCATGAGGTGACCGTAAAGCAGGGCGACGCAAGGCTGAAACATACCGGCGTCAGAGCGGGCAGTACGCTGACCATGGACCGGGCGTTTCGAAACCTGATGGCGTTTACCGGCTTAAAGCCGGCCCAGGCGCTTCCTGCGCTGACGGAAAACCCGGCGCGTCTTCTCGGCCTTTGGGACCAGGTGGGTTTTTTGGAGGAAGGAAAGCGGGCGAATCTGGTCCTGCTGGACGGCCGGATGCGCGTCCGAAGGACCATGGTGGACGGCGTTTGGTGCACGTTTGGGGACGACTGAAAAAAATTTAAAAAAATGCTTGCTTTTTCCAATAGGATCGGTTATAATTTGAGGTGCTGTGACATGATAGCGAGGATGCGTGAGGTTGCTGCGCAGGGAAAATACATAATCCCGGCAGGTTTTTACGCGGAGCGAATGTCAAGTTAGAAAACTGACGACAAGTCACTGTACCAATCAACAGCGCCTGTCGGCGATAGGCAGATGATACCGCCTGCAGGAGGAACGTGGGAGTCTACGGTAAGGGAAAGAGATCCTTTCCGGGTTGCTTACCGGCAGGACACACACGGGAGAGTGTACAGTCACCGCTTGTCGCACTTATTTCAAAAGCGCGAAAAGGAGGCGACTTTTTTTATGGCAACTCAGGTAATGCGGATTACACTGAAGGCTTACGACCACCAGCTGGTGGATGCGTCTGCAAAGAAGATCATCGAAACGGTCAGGAAAAACGGAGCACAGGTGAGCGGACCGGTACCCCTTCCCACCAAAAAGGAAGTGGTGACGATTCTGAGAGCCGTTCACAAGGATAAGGATTCCAGAGAGCAGTTCGAGCGCAGGACGCACAAGAGACTGATCGATATCATCACCCCCACCAACAAGACGGTGGACGCTCTGCAGAGACTGGAAATGCCCGCAGGCGTGTATATTGATATCAAAATGAAGAACAGATAAGCAACCTCTACAAAGACGTATGAATGGTCCGACGGCCTCTTGCCTTCCCATTCAGGCAAAGCAGGAGAAGGAGCCGAGAACATTCCGCTATGTAGAAAATCAAGGAGGTCAAAAATGAAAAAAGGTATTTTAGCGATCAAGGTGGGTATGACCCAGATATTCAACGATGACGGCGCGCTGATCCCGGTGACCGTTCTGCAGGCGGGCCCCTGTGTGGTCACGCAGGTCAAGACGGTGGAGAACGACGGATACGAAGCGGTTCAGGTGGGATTTTTGGACAAGAAAACAAAGATCATCAACCGGGACAAGGCGGGCAAGAAAGACGTCATCCACAGACACGGCGTCAATAAGGCCCAGAAAGGGCATTTCGACAAGGCGGGCGTATCCTGCAAGAGATATGTGAGAGAGTTCCGCTTTGAAAATGCGTCCGAATATACCTGCGCGCAGGAGATCACAGCCGACATCTTTGCAGAAGGCGACAGAGTGGATGCCACCGCCGTCAGCAAGGGCAAAGGCTTCCAGGGCGCCATCAAGAGATACGGACAGCACAGAGGCCCCATGGCGCACGGTTCCAAGTTCCATCGCCATCAGGGTTCCAACGGTTCCGCCACGACGCCCGGCCGCGTGTTCAAGGGCAAAGGGATGCCCGGTCACATGGGCTGCGTGAAGGTTACGGTCCGGAATCTGGATGTTGTCAGAGTGGACGCACAGAAGAATCTGATTCTGGTAAAAGGTGCGGTACCGGGACCTAAGAAAGCTTTGGTTACACTGAAAGAAACCACCAAGGTGGAAGCTTAAATTAGGAAAGGAGGAACACACAGATGGCAAAAGTAGCTGTTTATAATATGGAAGGCAAACAAGTAGACACACTGGAATTAAACGATGCCGTTTTTGGCGTGGAAGTCAACGAGCATCTGGTTCACATGGCAGTGGTGCAGCAGCTTGCCAACAATCGTCAGGGCACGCAGAAGGCCAAGACCCGTTCCGAGGTTTCCGGCGGCGGAAGAAAGCCCTGGAGACAGAAGGAAACCGGTCATGCAAGACAGGGCTCCACAAGAGCGCCCCAGTGGACCGGCGGCGGCGTGGTGTTTGCGCCCGTTCCCAGAGATTATTCTTTCAAGATCAACAGAAAAGAGAAGAGGGCCGCGTTAAAGTCCGTGCTGACCGACAAGGTGGCGAATTCGAATCTGGTGGTCGTGGACGAACTGAAATTCGATGAGATCAAAACGAAGAATTTCGTGACGGTGATGCAAAATCTGAACGTGAAGAACGGTCTGGTGGTCGTCAACGAAATCGATTCCAATGTTATGATGAGCGCACGGAACATTCCCACTGTGAAAATGGCGCTGCCCAGCACCATCAACGTATATGACGTGCTCCGGGCAGGCAAGCTGGTTCTGACCAGAGACGCCGTCAAGACGATCGAGGAGGTATACGCATAATGGCTGACATCAAATATTACGACGTGATCCTCAAACCCGTCATCACCGAAAAAAGCATGGCCGGTATGAGCGACAAAAAATATACCTTCTTGGTAAATCCGGAAGCGAATAAGTCTCAGATCAAAGAGGCTGTGGAGAAGATGTTCGAGGGCGTCAAGGTGGCCAAGGTCAATACCTTAAACGCGCCCGGAAAGAAAAAACGCCGCGGCATGGTGGTAGGACGCACGGCCAAGATCAAAAAGGCCTACGTCACGCTGACGGCGGACAGCAAAGAGATCGAGATCTTTGCGGGACTGTAAGAGCACGGCCCTGCGCATATGTGCAAAAAAGCACGATAATAAATTGAGTTAAAGGAGAAATCATCATGGGAATTAAAACCTATAATCCCTATACACCATCCAGAAGAAATATGACCGGTTCTGATTTTTCCGAGATCACAAAGAAAGCTCCCGAAAAGAGCCTGTGCGTATCTCTGAAAAAGAATTCCGGCCGTAACAATCAGGGCAAGATCACGGTCCGGCATCATGGCGGCGGCGTCCGCAGGCAGTACAGAATGGTGGACTTTAAACGGTTCAAGGACGGCATCCCGGCAACGGTGCTGGGGATTGAATACGATCCCAACAGAACGGCGAATATCGCGCTGATCTGCTATGCGGACGGACAAAAGTCCTATATTATCGCACCCGAAGGACTGAAGGTGGGACAAAAGATCATGAACGGATCCGAAGCGGAAGTGAGAGTGGGCAACTGCCTGCCGCTGTCCGAGATCCCCGTCGGTACCCAGGTACACAATATCGAGTTATATCCCGGCAAGGGCGGCCAGATGGTCCGTTCCGCCGGCAACAGCGCACAGCTGATGGCAAAAGAAGGCAAATACGCAACCTTAAGGCTCCCCTCCGGTGAAATGAGAATGGTGCTGCTGACATGCCGCGCTACCGTGGGCATCGTCGGCAACGGAGACCACAACCTGATCAACTACGGAAAAGCCGGACGGAAGCGTCACATGGGCATCCGTCCTACCGTTCGCGGTTCCGTCATGAACCCCAATGACCACCCCCACGGCGGCGGCGAAGGCAAGACCGGCATCGGCCGTCCCGGCCCGAGCACTCCCTGGGGCAAACCGGCGCTTGGCTTAAAGACGCGTAAGTCTAAGAAGGCTTCCAACAAGCTGATCGTGAGAAGAAGAGACGGCAAGGCGATCAAATAATTATCAGGAGGAGAAGAACAATGGCAAGATCACTGAAAAAAGGACCGTTTGCAGATGCCAGCCTGCTAAAGAAAGTAGATGCGCAGAACGCCTCCGGGCAGAAACAGGTCATCAAGACCTGGTCCCGCCGTTCCACCATTTTCCCGTCCTTCGTTGGACACACATTTGCAGTGCATGACGGCCGTAAGCATGTTCCGGTATATGTAACTGAAGATATGGTTGGCCATAAGCTTGGCGAGTTCGTTGCGACCAGAACCTACAGAGGTCATGGAAAAGACGAAAAGAAGTCAAAGGTAAGATAATCGAAAGGAGGTTTTATTCATGGCTAAAGGACATAGATCCCAGATCAAAAGAGAAAGAAACGCGAATAAAGATACAAGACCTTCTGCTAAATTATCTTACGCAAGAGTGTCTGTAACAAAAGCATGTTTTGTACTGGACGCCATCAGAGGCAAGGATATTGACACCGCGCTGGCTATTGTAACGTACAATCCCAGATACGCTTCCAGCCTTGTGAAAAAACTGCTTGAATCCGCCGTTGCAAACGCGGAGAACAATAACGGTCTGAAAAGAGAGAACCTCTATGTTGCAGAGTGTTATGCGACCAGCGGTCCGATCATGAAGAGGATCAGACCGAGAGCCCAGGGCAGAGCATACAGGATATTGAAGAGAATGAGCCATATCACTGTTGTGCTGGATGAGAAAAAGTAGGAGGAAAGAGTAATGGGACAGAAGGTTAATCCTCATGGTTTAAGAGTCGGCGTGATCAAGGACTGGGATTCCAAATGGTATGCGGATTCCGAGTACGCGGATTATTTGGTAGAAGATTACGAAATCAGAAAATTTTTAAAGAAGAAGCTGTATTCTGCGGGCGTTTCCAAAATTGAAATCGAAAGAGCGTCCGACAGGCTGAAGGTGATCCTTTATACGGCAAAGCCCGGCGTTGTCATCGGCAAGGGCGGCGCGGAGATCGAAGTGACCAAGAAAGAGCTGTCCAAGCTGACCGACAAAAAGGTTCTGGTGGACATCAAGGAGATCAAGCGCCCCGACAAGGACGCGCAGCTGGTGGCGGAGAACATCGCGCAGCAGCTGGAAAACCGCGTATCCTTCAGAAGAGCCATGAAATCCTGTATCGGCAGGACCATGAAGTCCGGCGCCCTCGGCATTAAGACCGCGTGTGCAGGCCGGCTGGGCGGCGCGGATATTGCCCGTACGGAGTTTTACAGCGAGGGAACCATCCCGCTGCAGACGTTGAGAGCGGATATTGATTACGGCTTTGCGGAGGCCAATACCACCTACGGAAAAGTCGGCGTCAAGGTTTGGATCTATAAAGGCGAGGTACTTCCTGCGAAGGGAAACAAGGAAGGGAGCGATAAATCATGTTAATGCCAAAAAGAGTAAAACGCCGCAAACAGTTCCGCGGTTCCATGAAGGGAAAGGCGCTGCGCGGCAATACGATCACCTACGGTGAATATGGTCTGGTGGCGTTAGAGCCCTGCTGGATCAAGTCCAATCAGATTGAAGCAGCCCGTATCGCACTGACGCGTTATACGAAGCGTGTCGGCCAGGTCTGGATCAAGATCTTCCCCGACAAGCCCGTGACGGCGAAACCGGCTGAAACTCGTATGGGTTCCGGAAAGGGAACTCTGGAATTCTGGGTGGCGGTGGTAAAACCCGGACGCGTCCTGTTTGAGATCGCGGGCGTTCCGGAGGAATCCGCAAAGGAAGCGTTACGTCTTGCGATGCACAAGCTTCCCTGCAAGTGCAAGATCGTTTCAAAAGCAGATTTGGAAGGCGGTGTGGCAAATGAAAGCTAAGAAATATTTAGAGGAGTTAAACGGCAAATCCGCAGCGGATTTAACGCAGGAATTGGTGGCCGCGAAGAAAGAACTTTTCAATTTAAGATTCCAGAACGCAACGAACCAGCTTGACAATACTGCCAGGATCCGGGAAGTGAGAAAGAACATTGCCAGAATTCAGACAGTGATCACGCAGAAGACCAAAGTTGCTGAATCATAAAAGTCTGTCCAGAAAGGAGTAAACTGACGTGGAGCGTAATTTGAGAAAGACTCGTACCGGTAAGGTCGTAAGCAATAAAATGGACAAAACGATCGTCGTTGCGATCGAGAACCATGTAAAGCATCCTCTTTACAAAAAGATCGTAAAGAAGACCTACAAGCTGAAAGCGCACGACGAGAAAAATGAGTGCAACATTGGCGACACGGTAAAGGTCATGGAGACCAGACCTCTGTCCAAGGATAAAAGATGGAGACTTGTGGAGATCATTGAGAGAGCCAAATAAATAACGGCAATTAAGTTGGAAGGAGAATTATTATGATTCAACAGGAAACAAGACTGAAAGTTGCCGATAACACCGGTGCCAAGGAAATCCTGTGCATCAGAGTTATGGGTGGCTCTACCAGACGATATGCGAATATCGGGGATATCATCGTTGCCAGCGTCAAAGATGCAACGCCCGGCGGGGTTGTAAAGAAGGGCGACGTGGTGAAGGCCGTGGTGGTCCGTTCCGTCAAGGGGATGCGCCGCAAGGACGGTTCTTATATCAGATTCGATGAAAATGCTGCCGTCATCATCAAGGATGACAAGACGCCCAGGGGGACCCGTATCTTTGGGCCGGTAGCGCGTGAGCTTCGTGATAAGCAGTTTATGAAGATTGCTTCTCTGGCTCCGGAAGTATTATAGGAGGTGCCTGCATGTCTACCATGAAAATCAAAAAAGGCGATACCGTAAAGGTCATTGCCGGCAAAGATAAAGAGAAAGAGGGAAAGGTGATCGCCGTTGACAAAAAGACCGGCCGTGTGACCGTGGAAAAGATCAATATGGTGACCAAGCACACCAAGCCCTCGGCTGCAAACCAGAACGGCGGCATTATCCAGAAGGAAGCTCCGATTGATATTTCCAACGTCATGTACGTTCATAAAGGAAAAGCGACGCGTGTTGGCTTCAAAATAGAGAACGGCAAAAAAGTACGTTTCGCCAAATCCACCGGCGACGTGATCGATTGATCTTAGGAAAGGAGGCTAATAGCGTGAGCAGACTGAAAAGCATGTACAAAGACGAGATCGTACCCGCTATGATCAAGAAATTTGGATATAAAAATGTGATGGAAGTTCCCAAGCTCGACAAGATCGTCGTCAACATGGGCGTTGGCGAGGCGAAGGAAAACGCCAAGATCCTGGAGTCGGCCATGAAGGATATGGAAACCATCACGGGCCAGAAAGCCATCGTTACCAAGGCGAAAAATTCCGTCGCCAACTTCAAGATCCGTGAGGGCATGGCGATCGGCTGTAAGACGACTCTTCGCGGCGAGAAAATGTATGATTTCATGGATCGCCTCGTAAATCTGGCGCTTCCCCGTGTGCGTGACTTCCGCGGCGTGAGCGCGGATTCCTTTGACGGCAGAGGAAATTATGCGCTGGGCATCAAGGAACAGCTCATTTTCCCTGAAATCGACTATGATAAGGTGGACAAAGTCAGAGGTATGGATGTGATCGTGGTTACCACGGCAAAAACAGACGAAGAGGCGCGCGAATTGCTGAGACTGTTCGGTATGCCTTTTGCGAAGTAAGAAGGAGGTAAATGGATTCATGGCTAAAACAGCAATGAAGATGAAACAGCAGCGTAACCCGAAGTTTTCCGTAAGAGAATATACGCGCTGCAGGATTTGCGGTCGTCCCCATTCCGTTTTAAGAAAATACGGCATTTGCAGAATTTGTTTCCGCGAATTGGCATACAAGGGACAGATCCCCGGCGTTAAGAAGGCCAGCTGGTAAGAAGGAGGGTAAATCACAATGACAATGAGCGATCCTATTGCAGATATGCTTACGAGAATCCGTAATGCAAATACTGCAAAACATGATACGGTAGATGTACCTGCATCCAAAATGAAACTGGCCATTGCGCAGATCCTTCTGGACGAGGGTTACATCAAGAAATATGACGTGCTGGATGAGGGCGCTTTCAAGACGATCCATATCACCTTAAAATATGGCGAGGATAAGAATGAAAAGGTGATTTCCGGCATCCGCAGAATTTCCAAACCCGGTCTGCGCGTGTACGCCAGCAGGGAAGAGCTGCCCAGAGTATTAGGCGGACTTGGCATTGCGATCATTTCCACCAACCAGGGCGTTGTCACCGATAAGAAGGCGAGAGAGCTGCAGGTCGGCGGCGAGGTGCTCGCATACGTCTGGTAATACGGCCGAAGGATACGGCCGGTGAAGCTGAAAATCAAACATGATAAAATGGAGGTACGGGCATGTCACGGATAGGAAGAATGCCAATCGCGATTCCCGCGGGAGTGACTGTGGAGATCGCAGAAAATAATAAAGTGACGGTAAAGGGTCCGAAAGGAACGCTGGAAAGAGTGCTTCCTTCCGAACTGGAGATTAAAACGGAAGACGGTCATGTGGTGGTCACAAGACCCAACGATTTAAAAAGGATGAAATCCCTGCACGGCCTGACCAGGACTCTGATCCACAACATGGTCGTCGGCGTGACCGAGGGCTATGAGAAGAAGCTGGAGATCAACGGCGTGGGTTACAGAGCCGCCAAGGCCGGAAAGAAGCTGACATTATCCTTAGGTTATTCGCATCCGGTGGAGATGGAAGATCCGGAAGGCATCGAGACGGTGCTGGAAGGGCAGAACATCATCATCGTAAAGGGCATCGACAAAGAGAAGGTCGGTCAGTTCGCAGCAAACATCAGAGACAAGAGACGGCCTGAGCCTTACAAGGGTAAGGGAATCAAGTATGCGGATGAGACGATCAGACGGAAAGTCGGTAAGACCGGTAAGAAATAACAGATAAGGAGAGTGTGAAAATGGTTAGTAAAAAATCAAGAAAACTTGTACGCGAAAACAAGCACAGAAGAATGCGTAACCGTTTTGCGGGCACCCCTGAGAGACCGCGTCTGGCCGTATTCAGAAGCAATCATCATATGTATGCGCAAATTATTGACGACACGGTGGGCAATACGCTGGTAGCCGCCTCCACGGTGGAAAAGGACGTGAAGGCGCAGCTTCAAAAGACCAACGACGTCGAAGCGGCGGCCTATCTGGGGACCGTAATCGCGAAACGCGCTCTGGAGAAGGGAATCACCGAGGTGGTCTATGACCGCGGCGGATTCATTTATCAGGGAAAAGTTGCAGCTTTAGCTGAGGCAGCCAGGGAAGCTGGCCTGACATTCTAGGAAGGGAGAACACAACAGATGAGACGAACAATCATTGATACGACAAATCTGGAATTAACAGAAAAAGTAGTTTCCATCAAACGTGTTACCAAGGTTGTAAAAGGCGGCCGCAACATGCGTTTCACAGCTTTAGTCGTAGTTGGGGACAGCAACGGGCACGTAGGCGTCGGCCTCGGAAAGTCCACTGAAATTCCGGAAGCGATCCGCAAGGGGAAGGAAGATGCCGCCAAGCATCTGATCACCGTTGCGCTGGATGAAAATAATTCTATCACACATGATTTCCAGGGACAGTACGGTTCTTCCACCGTTCTGCTCAAGAAAGCCCCCGAAGGAACCGGCGTAATCGCCGGCGGCCCTGTCCGCAGCGTCTGCGAGTTGGCCGGCATCAAGAACATTCGGACAAAAGCGCTTGGCTCGACAAACAAGCAGAACGTCGTGCTGGCGACGATCCAGGGCTTAAGCCAGATCAAGACCCCTGAAGAGGTGGCTGCAAAGCGCGGCAAATCCGTTGCCCAGATCATAGCTTAAGGGAGGGAAGAAAAATGGCAGAGAAAAGTTTGAAGATCACTTTGGTGAAATCGCCCATCGGCGCCGTACCCAAACACAGAGCTACCGTGGCGGCAATGGGGCTTACCAAAATGCACAAGACCGTTATCATGCCTGATAACGCTTCTACCAGAGGTATGATCCAACAGGTTGGATATATGCTGAAGGTGGAAGAGGCTTAAGGTAAGGAGGTATCAGGAAATGGAATTATCTAATTTACACCCTGCGGCTGGCGCAAAGCACAGCGATTATTTCAGAAGGGGCCGCGGACACGGCTCCGGAAACGGCAAGACGGCCGGCAAGGGCCATAAAGGTCAGAAAGCGCGTTCCGGCGCGCCCAGACCGGGCTTTGAAGGCGGACAGATGCCTTTATACAGACGGATTCCCAAGAGAGGGTTCACCAACAGAAACTCCAAGGAAATCGTGGCGATCAATCTGAGTGCGCTTGAGGTATTTGACAACGGCGAGACCGTTACGGTGGAAAGCCTGATCGATAAGGGGATCGTAAGAAACCCGAAAGACGGCGTAAAAATCCTGGCAAACGGAGAATTCACCAAAAAACTCGATGTGAAGGTCAATGCGTTCAGTGCATCCGCAAAGGAAAAGATCGAGGCGCTTGGTGGGACTGCTGAGGTGATCTAAATGCTTACAACCTTAAAAAACGCGTTTAAGATTAAGGATATCCGCAAAAAACTCATCTTCACATTTTTGATGCTGATCGTGATCAGAGTCGGCTGCCAGCTCCCGGTGCCCGGTGTGAACCGGCACTTCTTTGCGGACTGGTTTGCCGCTCAGGTGGGCGATTCCTTCAGTTTTTTCAATGCGTTTACGGGCGGTTCCTTTGAGAATATGTCCCTGTTCGCCCTGAACATCACCCCCTACATCACTTCTTCCATCATCATGCAGCTTCTGACCATTGCGATTCCGAAGCTGGAAGAGATGCACAAGGACGGCGAGGAAGGGCGCAAGAAGATCGCTTCGATCACAAGATATGTGACCATCGCGCTCTCTTTGATCGAATCTACGGCAATGGCCATCGGTTTCGGACGGCAGGGCCTGATGGAAGACTTTAATGCGCTCAACGTGCTCACGGTCATCTTTGCACTGACCGCCGGCAGCGCGTTCCTGATGTGGATCGGCGAACAGATCACGGAAAACGGCGTCGGAAACGGAATTTCCATCGTATTGGTAATCAATATCATTTCCCGGCTGCCCAATGATTTCGCGGGCCTGTACGAGCAGTTCGTCAAAGGGAAAGCGGTGGCGGTAGGCGCTCTTGCGGCGGTGGTGATTCTGGCCATTATCGTGGCGATGGTCATCCTGGTCATTCTCTTAAACGACGCGACCCGCAAGATCCCGGTGCAGTATGCAAAAAAGATCCAGGGACGGAAAATGGTGGGCGGACAGTCCTCCTTCATTCCGCTTAAGGTCAATACGGCGGGCGTTATCCCGATCATCTTTGCGCAGTCCATTATGCAGTTCCCCGTGATCATCTGTCAGCTGGCGGGGTATCGGGGCAGCGGTTTCTGGGCGCATGTTCTGCGGGGCTTAAATTCCAGCTACTGGTGCAGGCCCAGCGAACCGGTCTACTCCATCGGATTGCTTTTGTATATTGTGCTGGTTATTTTCTTCGCGTACTTCTATACGTCCATTACGTTTAATCCGTTGGAGGTGGCGAACAATATGAAAAAACAGGGCGGCTTCATTCCGGGTATCCGTCCCGGCAAGCCGACCAGCGATTATCTGAACAAAATACTGAACTATCTGATCTTCATCGGCGCCTGCGGACTGACGGTGGTATGCGTACTGCCCTATATTTTCAGCGGGGTGTTCGGCGCAAGCGTTTCCTTCGGCGGAACGAGCCTGATCATTATCGTCAGCGTGCTGCTGGAGACGATCAAACAGATTGAGTCTCAGATGCTTGTTCGGAATTATAAAGGTTTTTTGAATGATTGAGCAGTTTGGGTGGGACAGGACGGCATGCGTTTCTGTCCCTGCCTGTTTTTTAAAGGGACTGAGAGGGTAAAAATATGAAAATCATTATGCTGGGCGCGCCCGGCGCCGGAAAAGGGACGCAGGCGAAAATGATAGCCGCACAATACGGGATCCCCCATATTTCCACAGGCGATATGTTCCGGGCCAATATCAAAAACGGCACGAAGCTGGGAGAGGAAGCAAAAAGCTATATGGATCAGGGGCTTTTGGTCCCGGATGAACTGACGGTTCGCATCCTGCTGGACCGCGTGGCCAGGGACGACTGCCAAAACGGATACGTGCTGGACGGCTTTCCCAGGACGATCCCGCAGGCCGAGGTGCTTGACCAGGCGCTGACAAAACAGGGCGACGCCATTGATTTTGCCATTGATATTGAGGTGCAAGACGAGGCCATTGTAAAACGGATGTCGGGCAGACGCGCCTGTCCTTCCTGCGGCGCCACGTATCACATCGAGCACGTCCCGCCCAAAGAAGAGGGCGTTTGCGACGTCTGCAAAAGCAAACTGGTGCTGCGCGACGACGACAAGCCGGAGACGGTAGAAAAGAGACTGCGCGTATATCATGAACAGACCCAGCCGCTGATCGACTACTATGCGGCCAGGAATATTCTGCAAAAAGTGGACGGGGACGTTTCCACCCAGGAAGTGTTTCAGGCGATCCTTGCCATCCTGGGATAAGATGCGATGTGGAGGCGTAAAATGTCTGTTTCGATAAAGTCTGAAAGAGAAATCGAACTGATGCGTCAGTCCGGCAGGATCCTGGCCCGGGTGCACGACGAGCTGGGCAAAGCGATCCGCCCGGGGATCTCTACCTGGGAGGTGGACGCTCTGGGAGAGGAGCTGATCCGCAGCTACGGCTGTGTGCCGAATTTCCTGCACTATAACGGGTATCCCGCTTCCATCTGCGTTTCCGTCAATGATGAGGTGGTGCATGGGATCCCCAAAAAGACCCGGATCCTCAAGGAGGGCGACATTGTCAGCCTGGACGCGGGACTGATCTATAAAGGCTATCATTCCGACGCGGCCAGGACGTATGGCGTGGGCAGAATCAGCCAGGAGGCGCAGCAGCTCATTGATGTGACAAAGCAGAGCTTTTTTGAAGGGATCCGGATGGCGCGGCAGGGGATGCATCTGCACGACATCTCCGCCGCCATCGACAATTATGTGACCCCGTTTCACTATGGCATCGTGAGGGATCTGGTGGGACACGGGATCGGCACCTCGCTGCATGAGGATCCCCAGATCCCCAATTTTACCCAGAAAAGGAAGGGCGTCCTGCTGCAGGCCGGCATGACGCTGGCCGTAGAGCCGATGATCAACGCCGGCGGCTGGGAAGTGAATTTCCTGGACGACGGCTGGACCGTGGTGACAAAGGACGGCTCCCTTTCCGCCCACTATGAAAATACGATTCTGGTGACGGACGGGGAACCGGAAATACTCACCATATTGGAATGACGGAGGTTTTTGATGGTTGGAGAACTGGCCGTCTCCCTGGCGGGACACGACAAAGGAACCGTTTATCTGATCGTAGGAGAAGACGACGGCAGCGTTTATCTGGCGGACGGCGTGTACAAAGGATATGCGGCGCCCAAAAAAAAGAATAAAAAACACATTCAGCCGATCAAAACCGGTCTGACGCCGCAGCAGATGCAGGCCGTTTTGGAGAATCCGGCGGACGCCGATACGAAGATCAAAAGGTATATCAGGCTCTATCATGAGCGAAATCAATGACGGAGGGATGTTATGTCAAAAGCAGATGTAATCGAAATTGAAGGCACTGTAGTGGAAAAACTGCCCAACACCATGTTCCAGGTGGAACTGGAAAACGGCCATCGGGTCCTGGCGCACATCAGCGGCAAGCTGCGGCAGAATTTTATCCGGATCCTGCCCGGCGACAAGGTGACGCTGGAGCTTTCCCCCTACGATCTGACCAAAGGCCGCATTATATGGAGAGATAAATAAAGGAAGAAGATTTTGCGCCGCTTTGCATAAAAGTGGTTG
This sequence comes from uncultured Eisenbergiella sp., assembly GCA_947626995.1. Lineage (GTDB taxonomy): Bacteria > Bacillota > Clostridia > Lachnospirales > Lachnospiraceae > Gallintestinimicrobium. The sequence continues at coordinate 48,983 of CANQUI010000006.1, forward strand.
CAATTCCCAAAAACCCATGATATAATGGGAATCGGTCTTTTTGGAAGGAGGTATGAAGACGATGAAGGTAAGAGCATCCGTAAAACCGATTTGCGAAAAGTGCAAAGTCATTAAGAGGAAGGGTTCCGTCAGGATTATCTGTGAGAATCCCAAGCACAAACAGAGACAGGGTTGAATCTCTTCCTAATAGATAAGAACAGGAAGAGAGAGCCCGGTCACAAGTAAGACGACTGGCGGCGGATTGTTACTAAGGTCCGCCTGAAAATAATTGAACGTAGTGTAAGGGTTTCCTGCTACGGGAGATTACTTTTTGATACCGAAAGAAGGCTTTCGTGAGCGAAAGTCGGACGCCGATGTGCGAGGGAGCATTTTGCAATGTGTAAAGCACACAGCGTCCCCATGGAATTCCATGAGAGTATCGGAAAGGCCGGCTTGCCGGTTGGGTACATGGTACCCCAGTCAATTAGTAACTATTTTAAGTATGCACAGGTATGTTATGTCCCTGTGCTCATTGTGCGTAAATGAGCCAGACGCATAGAACGGAGGAAATGGAAATGGCAGCTCGTATTGCAGGTATTGACTTACCGAGAGAAAAACGTGTTGAGATCGGCCTGACCTACATTTACGGAATCGGCAGATCCAGCGCAAACAAGATCCTGGCGCAGGCAGGGGTAAATCCCGACACGCGCTGCAGAGATCTGACCGACGATGAGGTGAAAAAGATCAGCGAAGTGATCGACAGCACCATGATGGTGGAAGGCGACCTGAGACGTGAGATCGCCCTGAACATCAAGAGACTACAGGAGATCGGGTGCTACAGAGGGATCCGTCACCGTAAGGGCCTTCCGGTGCGTGGTCAGAACACCAAGACCAACGCGAGGACCAGAAAAGGCCCCAGAAGAACTGTCGCCAACAAGAAAAAATAATTCAAACAAGGGAAAGTAGGTTAGTTTAAATGGCAAACAAAAAAGTTACAAAGAGAGTGACCAAAAAGCGTGTCAAGAAAAACGTTGAACACGGACAGGCACATATCCAGTCTTCCTTCAACAATACTATCGTAACGTTGACGGATGCGGAAGGAAATGCCTTAAGCTGGGCTTCTGCCGGCGGTCTGGGATTTAAGGGTTCAAGGAAATCTACTCCGTATGCGGCGCAGATGGCCGCGGAAACCGCTACGAAAGCTGCCCTGGTGCACGGGCTTAAGACCGTGGATGTCTTTGTCAAGGGACCCGGTTCCGGACGGGAGGCCGCGATCCGCGCGCTTTCCGCGTGCGGCTTAAGCGTACTGAGCATTAAGGATGTGACTCCGGTTCCGCACAACGGATGCCGTCCGCCCAAGCGCCGTCGCGTTTGATATCCGCCGCATATTCCCGGCAGGACATTTGTCTTTTCAAAGTTGGATGAAGACATGGCAGCCGCCGCGCTTTTGGGCGGCTGTGAAATGCTGTAAACAATAATCTGGAGGAAAAACAAAATGGCAGTAAACAGAGTTCCTGTATTAAAAAGATGTAGAGCGCTCGGCCTGGAGCCCAGCTATTTAGGATATGACAAAAAGTCCAACAGAGCTGTGAAGGCAGGCAGGAAGGTCAGCGAGTACGGTCTGCAGCTGAGAGAAAAACAGAAGGCGAAATTCATTTACGGCGTTCTGGAAAAGCCCTTCCGCAACTATTATGAGAAAGCGGATCAGATGAAGGGCATGACCGGTGAAAACCTGATGAGGATGCTGGAGTCCAGACTGGACAGCGTGGTATTCCGCATGGGATTTGCCAGAACCAGAAGAGAGGCCAGACAGGTTGTGGGCCACAAGCACATTCTGGTAAACGGAAAGGTCGTAAACATCCCTTCCTATCTGATTAAGGCGGGCGATGTGATCGAGGTCAAGGAAAAAGCCAGAAGCATGCAAAGATACAAGGATATCCTTGAGGTAACCGCCGGAAGGCTTACCCCCGAATGGATGGATGTCGATAAAGAAGCGTTCAAAGGGACCATCAAACAGCTTCCCACCCGGGAGATGATCGATGTTCCGGTCAATGAAATGCTGATCGTCGAGTTGTACTCCAAATAATGAGAGTTGCGATCCGTCTATATTTGTTCGTAAAGGAGGGTATTTGCAGTGTTTGATTTTGAAAGACCCAATATTGAGGTTGCCGAGATCTCTGATGATAAGAAATATGGCAAGTTCGTGGTGGAGCCTCTCGAAAGAGGGTACGGCATTACGCTTGGGAATTCTCTGAGAAGAATCATGCTGTCCTCCCTGCCGGGCGCCGCGGTGAGCCAGGTGAAGATCGACGGCGTGCTGCACGAGTTCTCTTCCATCCCCGGCGTGAAGGAAGATGTGACAGAGATCATCATGAATATCAAGAGTCTTGCGATCAAAAATAACAGCGAGACCAACGAACCCAAAACCGCCTATATCGAATTCGAGGGCGAAGGCGTTGTGCGCGCGTCCGATATTCAGGCCGATCAGGATATCGAGATTCTCAATCCCGATCAGGTGATCGCCACTTTAAGCGGCGGAAAAGAAAGCAAGCTCTATATGGAACTGACCATCACAAAAGGCAGAGGCTATGTGGGCGCGGACCGCAATAAAAACGAAGATCTCCCGATCGGCGTCATCGCCATCGACTCGATCTATACGCCCGTGGAACGAGTGAACATGTCCGTGGAAAACACCCGCGTAGGCCAGGTGACGGATTTTGACAAGCTTACGCTGGATGTCTATACGAACGGAACGCTGGCCCCGGACGAGGCTGTGAGCCTGGCGGCCAAGGTACTGAGCGAACATTTGAGCCTCTTCATTGACCTGTCCGAAAACGCCCGGACTGCGGAAGTCATGGTGGAAAAGGAAGACGATGAAAAAGAGAAGGTGCTGGAGATGAGCATTGACGAGCTCGAGCTTTCGGTCCGTTCCTACAACTGCTTAAAGCGCGCAGGAATCAACACGGTGGAAGAGCTGATCAATAAGACGCCGGAGGATATGATGAAGGTCCGCAATCTGGGCCGGAAATCGCTGGAGGAAGTGCAGTCCAAGATCAACGAGCTCGGCTTTCATTTCAGACCCAGCGAAGACTGAGGCACGCATCGCCGGTAAGACCAACGAGCGCGGCGGTGTCAAAACAGAGACCGGCTGCAGGATACGGTCCGTCCGCCCTGTAATCGGAATCCGGCAAATAAGACCAAAGAGCGTTGCCGGATGAACAAGAAGGAAAGGAAAGAACGACATGGCAAAGTACAGAAAATTAGGCAGAACCTCTGATCAGAGGAAGGCTCTTTTGAGAAGTCAGGTGACCAGCCTGCTTTATCGGGGCAAGATCGTCACCACGGAGGCCAAGGCGAAGGAGGTCCGCAAGATCGCAGAGGGCATTATCGCCATGGGAATCCGGGAAAAGGACAATTATGAAGTGGTAAAGGTAACCGCCAAGGTTCCCCGCAAGGACAAGAACGGCAGGAGAGTCAAGGAAGTGGTAGACGGCAGAAAGGTTACCGTATACGACGAAGTGGAAAAGGAGATCAAAAAGGATCTTCCCTCCCGCCTTCACGTAAGACGCCAGATGCTGAAGGTCTTCTATCCGGTCAAGGAAGTTCCCGCCGCCGGTGCGGGCCGGAAAAAGGGCACCAAGAACATTGATATGCCCGCAAAGGTATTCGATGAGATCGCTCCCAAATACGCGGACCGCAAGGGCGGTTATACGAGAATCGTCAAACTCGGTCAGCGCAAGGGCGACGCGGCGATGGAAGTCGTGCTGGAATTGATCTGAGACGAAAAAAGAAATGAGAAGCAGAGGAGCCGTGCAGAAATGTACGGCTCTTTATGCAACAGGACGCAGGGATATGAACATCATTGAAACCAGTCATATGAGTTATGATTATATCAAATATGACGAGGAAGGAAACGCGGCGGGCCGGACGCGGGCCATCCGCGACGTCAGCCTTTCGGTGAAGCCGGGACAGTTTATTGCCATTTTGGGGCATAACGGTTCCGGAAAATCCACCCTCGCCAAGCACATCAACGCGCTGCTTGTCCCTACGGAGGGCACCGTGGTGGTGGACGGGAAAAACACGTCGGACGCGGCCAACGTATGGGACGTGCGCCAGTGTGCCGGAATGGTGTTCCAAAATCCCGACAATCAGATCATCGGACAGGTGGTGGAGGAAGACGTGGGGTTTGGCCCCGAGAACATGGGAGTCCCCACCGAGGAGATCTGGCAGCGGGTGGAGGAAAGCCTGAAGGCGGTGGGCATGTACGCCTACCGGAAATATTCTCCCAATAAGCTTTCGGGCGGACAAAAGCAGCGGGTATCCATTGCCGGCGTGCTGGCCATGCACCCCAAATGTATCGTGTTAGACGAGCCCACGGCGATGCTGGATCCCAACGGGAGAAAGGATGTGATCCGCGCCGCCCGGGCGCTCAATCAGGTGGAAGGGATCACGATCCTGCTCATCACGCACTATATGGAGGAAGTGATCTACGCGGATACCGTGCTGGTCATGGACGGGGGAGAGGTGGTCATGCAGGGGACGCCGCGGGAAATTTTCTCCCAGGTAGAGCGGTTAAAAGAGCTGCGTCTGGATGTGCCGCAGGTCACGCTTCTGGCCTATGAATTAAAAAAAAGCGGGCTGCCCCTTCCGGACGGCATCCTGACGGCCGACGAGCTGGCCGCAGAACTCAAAAAAGTGGGACCCGCCCGCTGACAGAAAAAAGCTGTGAACGAGGAAAGAAAGATGGCGCTGCAACTGGAGCATGTAAGCTATATATACGGAGCGGATACCACGCTGTCGGTCCGGGCGCTGGACGATATCTGCCTGACGATTCCCGACGGGCAGTTCATCGGTCTGATCGGGCATACCGGTTCCGGCAAATCCACGCTGGTACAGCATTTAAACGGCCTGATCGCGCCCACCGCAGGCGTGGTTTCTTACAACGGCAGAAATATCTGGGAAAAGGGCTATCCCAGAAAGGAACTGCGCAGCCAGGTGGGGCTTGTGTTTCAGTATCCCGAACACCAGCTTTTTGAGGTGGACGTGTTTTCCGATGTCTGTTTCGGCCCCAAAAATCTGGGACTTCCCGAGGCGGAGGTGCACGCGCGGGCGCAGCGGGCGCTGGAACTGGTGGGGATTTCGGAAGAATATTATAAACAGTCCCCCTTTGAGCTGTCCGGCGGTCAGAAACGCCGGGTGGCCATCGCCGGCGTGCTGGCCATGCAGCCAAAGATCCTCGTGCTGGATGAGCCCACGGCGGGGCTGGATCCAAGAGGCAGGGACGAGATCCTGGGACAGATCGCCCTTTTAAAAAAGGAGACCAGGATCAGCGTAGTGCTGGTCTCTCACAGCATGGAGGACGTGGCGAACTATGTGGAACGCATCGTGGTGATGAATCAGGGGCGGATCCTGTATGACGACGCGCCCGCGGCCGTATTTAGCCATGTGAAGGAACTGGAGGAAGTGGGGCTTGCCGCGCCGCAGGTAACGTATATTCTGCACCGGCTGGCACAGGAAGGATTCGACGTGGATGGAAGGGCAACCACCATAACGGAGGCCAGGGATACCATCCTGAGGGCGGTAAGGAAGAAGCAGGTATGATAAGAGAGATCACGTTGGGACAATATTATCAGACGCAGTCCGTGCTGCACGGACTGGACAGCCGGGTCAAGCTGGTGGGCACCCTGACCTACATCCTTTCGCTTTTTGTGGTCAACAACTTTTTGGGGTATCTGCTGGCGGCGGTTTTTCTGGCGATCTGTATCCTGTTGTCCCATGTTCCTTTCCGGTACATGATTAAGGGAATGAAGGCGGTTTTATTTTTGATGCTGTTTGCCGCGACCCTCAATCTGTTTCTGACACCGGGGGAGGCCGTGGTGCGCATCTGGAAGCTGCAGATCACGGACGCGGGGATTGCCATGGCCGCCAAAATGGCGATCCGGCTGACGCTTCTGATCATCGGTTCCTCCCTGATGACGCTGACCACCACGCCCAATCATTTGACCGACGGCCTGGAGAGTCTTCTTGGCCCTTTCAAAAAATGGAAGGTTCCCGTTCATGAGGTGGCGATGATGATGTCCATTGCGCTGCGGTTCATCCCGATCCTGCTGGAGGAAACGGACAAGATCATGAAAGCCCAGATCGCCAGAGGGGCGGATTTTGACAGCGGGAATCTGCTGCAGAAGGCGAAAGCCATGGTCCCGCTGCTGGTGCCGCTTTTTGTAGCGGCGTTTCGCCGGGCCAACGATCTGGCGCTGGCCATGGAAGCCCGCTGTTACCGGGGCGGGGAGGGACGAACCAAGATGAAACCTCTCGTCTATCATACAAACGATTATCTGGCCTATGCCGTCCTGGCAATTTATCTGACGGTTCTGATCGTGGCAGGGAGGATACTGCAGTTATGAGAGAGGAAGAAAACGGATCGCGGCGGCGCCGGATCTGTCTGATCGTAGCCTATGACGGAACGGCGTATAACGGCTGGCAGTATCAGTCAAACGGCGTGACCATAGAAGAAACGCTCAACCGGGCGCTGGGCGAGCTGACGGGCGAAAAGATCGCCGTCATCGGCGCCAGCCGCACGGACGCGGGCGTCCACGCGCGCTGTAATGTGGCGGTATTCGATACCGACGCGCGGATGCCGGCGGGCAGCTTTCCCTACGCCTTAAACCAGCGGCTGCCCAAGGATATCCGGATCCGCGGCGCAAAAGAGGTGGATCTGTCCTGGCACCCGCGCAGGTGCAAAAGCGTAAAGACCTATGAATACCGGATTTTAAATGACGAATTTCCCGATCCCACGAACCGGCTTTACGCCTATTTTACCTATCGGGCCCTGGATGTGGAAAAAATGCGGCAGGGCGCGGCTTATCTGGTGGGAGAACACGATTTTAAGAGCTTTTGCAGCATCCATACCCAGGCGCTGACCACCGTGCGCACCATCACGAAACTGGAGGTGGATTGCCAGGATCGCCAGATCGTGATCCGCGTGGCAGGGACGGGCTTTTTATATCACATGGTCCGTATCCTCGCAGGCACCCTGCTGGAGATCGGAGAAGGCAAATATCCGCCCGAACGGATGAAAGAGATTTTGGATGCAAAAGACAGGAACGCCGCGGGTCCTACCGCGCCGGCCTGCGGCCTGACCCTGACGGCATACGAGTTTTTATAATTTCGCGCCGCCGGCAAAAAAAAGATTGACACGCGCAAAAGCGTATAATATAATATTTCAGTGTGACGGTATCCTGCGTGTTTCGCCTGCCCCGGAGAAATACGGCAGATACGGCGGTTTGCGACAGCGCCGCCTCCGTTATAAACAGTGTTCCGTTCCATTCCCAGTTCGGAAGACGCACATGGACCATGACCTGTAAATTGTATGGAGGTACATTATGAAAACATTTATGGCTAACCCGGCTAAGATTGATAGAAAATGGTATGTGATAGATGCGCAGGGTCAGACGCTGGGACGCCTGGCATCGGAGATTGCCAAGATCCTGAGAGGCAAGAACAAGCCTGAATTTACCCCTCATGAGGACACCGGCGATTATGTGATCGTCGTCAACGCGGAAAAGATCCGTGTGACCGGCAAGAAGATGGACCAGAAGGTCTATTTCCATCATTCCGATTATGTGGGCGGCATGAAAGAGATGACCCTGAAAGAAAAGCTGGATAAGAAGCCCGAGCAGGTGATCGAGCTTGCGGTAAAGGGGATGCTTCCCAAGGGACCTTTAGGAAGACAGATGTTCACCAAACTTCATGTATACGCCGGACCGGACCACAAGCATGCGGCGCAGAAGCCTGAAGTTCTGACGTTTTAACTAAGGGAATCGAGAAGGAGGAAGAAAAAAATGGCTAACGCAGCAAGATATTACGGAACTGGAAGAAGAAAAAGCTCCATTGCCAGAGTATATCTGGTACCCGGCAACGGCGCTGTAACGATCAATAAAAGGAACATTGACGAGTATTTCGGACTGGAGACCTTAAAGGCCATTGTCCGTCAGCCCCTTGTGGCCACCGACAATGTGGACAAATTCGATGTACTGGTGAATGTCAAGGGCGGCGGCTACACCGGACAGGCGGGCGCGATCCGTCACGGCATTGCAAGAGCCCTTCTGGAAGCCGACGCAGATTACAGGCCCGTACTCAAAAAGGCCGGTTTTCTGACCCGCGATCCCCGTATGAAGGAGAGAAAGAAGTACGGCCTCAAAGCCGCCCGTCGCGCGCCGCAGTTTTCAAAGAGATAAGCAGTTATCTGCGAACCAAGACGCATATACAAAGCCCCAGGATGCTCGCATCCAAGGGGCTTTTGTTTTGCGTCTTGGTTCATAGGAACGCAAGAATGACCTTGACTGCGGAACTGGCAAAGCTGAACGCAGAATATGAGCGCGACGGCG
>CANQUI010000007.1 GCA_947626995.1 uncultured Eisenbergiella sp.
TTTCATTCTTATAATCCGCCTTTCTGCGAAAGGCACCGATGGGGTTATGAAACCCGTTTCGAGCTTTCGCTTTCTTAAATTTCCTGATATAGTTTTTTTGTAAGACTGACACACTACAGAACACGCGGAGGTGAGTGGCGGGGCTGTATAGCGGCGACCCCGCATTCTTATATGTTGTCGGTCATCCGTTAAGGCATCAATGAATGGCGCTATCAAAAGCCCGTAAACTTATCTCTTCCAAAGTCGACTCGATTTTGCCGGATGGCCAGTCACTGTCAGTTTTATACCTACAAATTATCAGGAGGTGATTTTTTGTCTTTTAAAATCCTCAAAAACAACTGCTGTGGACTTGATGTCCACAAAACCTGGATCTTTGCCTGTATCGGCATTACCGATTCCCACAACCGTACAGAGTATAAGCAGGCCCGCTTTTCTTCCTTTACCAAAGGTCTGAATGAGCTGTGCGACTGGCTTGCCAAATACCACTGTACGGATGTCTGTATGGAATCTACCGGCAAATACTGGATCCCCGTTTTCAACGTCCTGGAGAAACATAACCTCTGGGTTACTCTCTCCCACCCTAAATATACCAAGCCGCAAAAAGGAAACAAGACCGACCGCAAAGACGCCAAATGGATCTGCGATCTGTATATGTGCGGCATGGTCAAACCCTCTTTTATCCCTCCCGCTGATATCCGGCAGCTTCGGGATCTGGTAAGATACCGCTCCAAACTCACCAACATGATCACTGGCGAGAAGAACCGTGCCCATAACTGTCTTACCGTATCCAACCTTAAGCTGGATGATGTCTTCTCGGATATCTTTGGAAAATCCTCCCGTTCCATCACGGAACACATTCTACAACATCCTGGGGAAACTTTTGACGTAACACCTTTTTTAGACAGCCGGTGTAAAACTCCTGTCGAGGAAATTCAGGCTGCAGTTGACGGCTCCATCTCTCTTGAACAGGCTGTTAAACTCCGGCAATGTCTGAATCACATTGATGAACTGGAACTCCACAAGAACGAAATAGAACGGGAAATCTTTCGTCTCAGTGATCCATACGAAGCTGCCCTGGCTCTTATCCGTACCGTGCCTGGTTTTGATAAGAATCCGCTTACTGCTATTCAGGTGCTCTCTGAGATCGGGGCGGATATGTCTGTCTTCCCCACAGCCAAAAACCTCGTCTCATGGGCAGGATGCTGCCCCCGCAATGACCAAAGCAACTTCAAGATCAAATCCACTCGGATTTCCCGTGCTGGTTCTTATTTTAAACCAGTTCTGGTGCAGATTGCAAATGCTTTGATCAAATCGAAAAAACATCCTGAATTTACAGACCGTTACCGCCGCATAAAAGCACGACGTGGACACAAGAAAGCCATCATCGCCATCTGCCGTATGCTCTTGACCGCTATCTGGCACATACTCACAGATTTAAAGCCGTATACACCGGAAGGCTTTCTTGAATCACGCCCTGTGAAGGAAGCAAAAGTACTGACGACTTCGCAAGCGCTTAATCTGCTCAGGCTTCGTGGCTACACCATCAAAGATGATGTTGTTCCCATTACCTGATTAGGTGTCGTGTCTATATTGATTTTTTAGCCACCCCAGTGATGGCTTGTTTGTTATGCAATTCTAATTTTCTCTATCCGCTACCTTTCTGTTTCAAACTTATTTCTCCTTCCGATCATCCTGCTCATTTTATAATAAGATTCGTAGGATAAGGATCATCAATATATCGGATAAAATGAATCTCCTTTTTCTTAAACTGATACATCTGCAGCAATGCCGCGGCAATACCGGCGGAACCGGTTGCATAGCCAAAATCCGGCGCAACCTTTTCCGGTTTTATCCGTTCGTATGCAATCGGCCATACGCCGATGCGTCCGCCGATTTTTTCCTCCTGCTCCCCCACTAAAATCTCAGCCGCAATCTCGGCCACATCGGAGGCTTTTCTGCCAAAATCGGTTCCATGAAACACAATGCCGCAGTTGAGCAAAAATTGCAGTATGCCCGCAGTACCGCAGCATACGCATACGGAATTCCAATAACCCGCCGACATTTTTTCCGGCGCCCCCAAATGGCGCATACCATAAAATAAACCTTTTATATCATTTAAATACCGTTCTTCCTTCGTAATCTGATACAGCCCGTAAAACAGCCTGCTTGTTCCGGCCGGGCCGTGGCAGTTGGCAAGATAAAAAATCGGCTCTTCCCCGGGAACATCATGCCACGGAATCAGAAACCCCTCTCCCTGTTTTACTGCAATGGCTTTCAGATGGTTTGCCGCTTCGATCGCCGCCTGTTTATAGGTTTCTTTTTTAGAGTACCGATATGCCACCGTTAAGGCATATCCCGTTCCTGCCGTTCCCCCTTCAAAGTTTGGGATACGGTCAACATCGCCATGCAGAGTGCTGTGCCAGGCATACCCGCCGCGGGGATCGGCAATCGCATTGGCCACAATGCGGTCGGCAACACGATCCGCAGCTTCTTTCACCTTGTCGTCCTGCAAAAAATCAGCGGCGTGATACAGATAAATCATCGTCCCGGCATCATGAAACATCGTGCAGTCCGCCCCCCAGGAAAGACCGTCCTGATCTTCTTTTGCATTTGCGAGGATAAAATCCGTAATCTCCCGAACAGCGTCTTTCTCCTTCTGTCTCTTTGTCAGACCGTAAACCGTGATCAATCCTTCTCCCGTACTGGCTGCGCCGGAATAATAATTGTATCTGATGCCCAAATCATCAAAAATTCCATATTCCTGCAGCATCGCGATCCCCGCTTCCCCTGCTTTTCTCCAATTGACATCGATATAATCCGCAGCCCTATTGTTGATTTCGAGATATTCCTCCTCTTTTGTCAAATTGTAGAGTTCCATATAAAAGTATATCACGCCTGCCGATCCGGTATAAATCGCGCCATTGCCATCTTCTTTTCCCGGATGCGCCCAATAAATCCCGTCTTTTTCCTCAATGCGCAGCGATTCTAAATACGCGTGTGCCTTTTTGGCAATTTCAATATATTCTTCTATATTTTCCACCTTTTTACGATTATGTAAACCGCCAATGGAAAACGGATATTTTGGCTGGATTTTCACTACACTGTCTCCTTCCGGTTTTTATATTTCCGATCTGTCAACGGGGAAGAAAGATACTTTAATACATCGTCATACCCGAACATAACAAATGTTTTTCCCCTGTATTCCGGTTTTTTGGCCAACTCCGCCGCCAGATACATCGCAGCTCCTGCCGTGATCCCCAGGAAAATGCCGTCTGTCTGCGCCACTTTATTTGACATTCTGTACGCATCTTCTTTATCCACCTTGATGACTCTGTCATAAGGCACTCTGTCCCTGCGAAGAATAATCTGAGGAAAACTATTCCTCGGCGTGAGGCTGATGCTGTGAACGCCCACCAAAGAATCAACGTCATCATCCGTCGGCTCAAAAGCAATGACTTCCAGATCGGGAAATTTCTCCCGCAGCGCTTCGCTTACGCCCGTGATGGATCCGCCGGAGCCGACTCCCGCAAGAAACACATCCACATGATCCACATCCGCAAGGATTTCCTGTCCGGTAGTACGGTACTGAATCTCACGGTTTGCTTCATTTGCGGACTGGACCGTGAGAAAATAACGAATCCCTTCTTCCTCGCTGCGTTTTTTGAATAACTCCACCAATGCCTGAGCGGAATCCCCGTCTTCCGGAAGGGAAGACATCACTTCCATCACGCCCTCGTCCTGCGTCATATCCCGCACAGTCGCTCCATAGGCTTCTAACAGTTTCACTCTCTCTTCCGTCGCCTGAACGACATAAGCAAGCATCCTGTAACCGCACTTTAAGGCAATGGCTGCCAAAGCAATCGCCGTATTGCCGCTGGAAAATTCCACAATGGTATCTCCCGGCTGAATATCCGTATCACGCTCTAATGCCTCAATCATTGCCATTGCAATGCGGTCCTTTAACGAGCCAAAAGGATTCAGGCTTTCCAGCTTTACTAAAATATGAGCCTCTAAATTTTCCTGCTTTTCCAACCCGTCCAGTTCCAAAATCGGCGTGTGGCCGATCACTTCTTCAATGGAATGTTTAATACGATTCATTATCCTTCTCCTTTTTCAAATTGATTGCTGCAAGGTCCCTGACCTCTTATACCGTACCAGTAAAAACAGTTTTTGCATAATTCCTTTTTCCTTTAGGCAGTTATAGGTTTTTACAATACCGTAAATGGAAAAATCGAGGCTTCTAAAGAAGTCTCGATTTTTCCGACAATGTCTCATATGTTTTCAAAAAACCGCCAACGGGCGCTGCGGCCCCTTACGTCTCTGCCACGTACCGCGCCACATCCTCCAGCGCCAGCGGGCCGCCGTAGAGATCCAGCGCGCTTCCCACCGTGATATGGATCCGGTTCTTCCCCGCTTTTCGGATCTGATCAATGTCCGAAAAAGATCGGATCCCGCCCGCGTAGGTGATGGGAATCTGGTTCCAGCTGCCCAGAAGCTCGATCAGGTCTTCTTCGATTCCGTTTTGTTTTCCTTCCACATCTACCCCATGGATCAAAAATTCATCGCAAAAAGATGCCAGCATCGTCAAAATATCCTCGGAAAGCGCCACCTTCGTATAGTTTTGCCATCTGTCGGTAACGATATAATAAAGGCCGTCTTTTTTGCGGCAGCTTAAATCCAGTACCAGACGTTTTCGTCCTACCGCTTCCACCAGGCGATACAAATTTTCAAAAGAAATCGTTCCGTTTTGAAACACATAGGACGTCACGATGACATGGGAGGCGCCGGCGTCCAGATATTGCGCCGCGTTCTCCGCCGTAATGCCGCCGCCCACCTGCAGACCGCCCGGATAGGCAGACAGCGCGCAAAGGGCCTGGCGTTTTGTTTCCTCATAAAAGGGGCTGTCCTTATGGTTCAATAAAATAACATGCCCGTTTTTTAAATGATGATCCGCAAAACAACGGGCAAACCACGCCGCGTCCTGTCCCGCCACAAAATTTTCCAGCGCGGCATCGCCCTGATCCCGGACGCTTTCGCCCACCAGCTGCTTTACTTTCCCGTTATGGATATCAATACACGGCCGTAATTCCATGGTCTCTCCTTTTTGTTTCCTTTTCCATCCATTTTACACAAAACAGGTATGTTATGCAATGAAAACCCGCATACTATGTCAGGAACTGTTTGAGCGCGGGCATTTGCTTGGACAGTTATCAATCAACGCCGCCAGGCGGCAGAAAGCGAGGAGAATATGAAAAAGCTTGGAAAGACTCTTTCTTTCTATCTTCTGCTCTGTATGATGGTGTTTGCTACGGGCTGCGGAAATACACAAAACGGCAACAGCCAAAATGACATGGCAGGCAACACTGCCACGCAGGATCAGGCGGATACCGGAAACCAGAGCGGGAATCCCAACGGCAACACCGTCGGAAATACCAACGGAAATACCGTCGGAAACACCAACGGAAATACCAACGGAAATACCGTTGGGAATACCGGAAACAACAACGGCGACAACATGACGGGCGCTCCGGAAGCGGAGGACGGGGTCAACAACTCCATCATCGGGGACGAAGGGAATTCAAATAACCCTCTGAATAACTCCGTGACGGATCCTGCCGGAGACGCATCGGACGGCAACCGCACGAACAGCGACCTGACCGATGGGATCAGAAACGCTGCACAGGACGTGGGCGACGCAGTAGGAAACGCCATAGATGACGCGGGCAGCGCCGCGGACCACATCGCCGACGAAGTCGGAAACGGCGTGAAGGATATGGGGAAATAATCTCTCCCATAAAAACAGGAGACCTTTCCGACAAAAGGAAAGATCTCCTGTTTTTTCGTTATTTGTTTTCGATGACATCCGCCATGCTGTAGCTTCCCGCAGGCTTTCCCGCCAAAAATTTCGCCGCCTGCAGCGCGCCCTTGCCAAACAGCGCCCTGGAATAGGCGGTATGGGAAAACGTAATGACCTCGTCGGCCCCCGCGAAAACCACATCGTGACAGCCCACAATGGTGCCGCCCCGCACTGCGGAAATGCCGATTTCCTTTTGCGGGCGTTTCTGCCGCCGGGTGCTCCTGTCATACACATATTCATACCGGTCGTTTTCCGGAAACGCCTGGTTCACGGCGTCCGCCAGCGCCACCGCTGTGCCGCTGGGGGCGTCCAGCTTCTGATTGTGGTGCTTTTCCACCACCTCAATATCAAATCCCGCCTCCGCCAAAATCGGCGCCGCTTCCTTTAAAAGCTTCATGAGCAGGTTGACGCCCAGGGACATATTGGCCGAACGCAGGATCGCCACCTTCTTTGCCACCTCCTGCACATGGGCCGTCTGCCGGTCAGACAATCCCGTGGTGCACAGCACGCAGGGCAGCTTTTTGGAAACGCAGGCGTCCAGCAGCGCATCCACCGCCGTCGCGGATGCAAAATCCACCACCACGTCCGCATCCTCCCGGCAGTCTGCCAGACTGGCATAGACCGGGTATCCGTTTTGGGCCAAAGTGTTTACGTCCACCCCCGCTACAATTGCAATCTCGCCGTCCTGGGCCGCCAGCTGTGTGACCACCTGTCCCATCCGTCCGTTACAACCGTGCAAAATTACTTTTACCATTTTTTCTCCCTCTTTCCGTCCGCTGATTCAAATGCCTGATGGAAAGCAGGCCGGGATCTCTCCCGGCCCGCCTGATCTTTTCTTACAGCAATCCGTACGCTTTCATTTCCTTTTCCAGTACCGCCGCATGCGCCGGTTCCATCTCGGTCAGCGGCATCCGCAAGGTACCGCCGCACATTCCCATCCGTTCCAGCGCCTTCTTGACCGGGATCGGATTGACCTCGCTAAAGAGCGCGTCCACCAGAGGAATCGCCGCCAGCTGCTTTTGGCAGCTTGCCGCCGCGTCTCCCTCGAAAAAGGCGCTGCAGATCTCATGCGTCTGTTTGGGGGCAATATTGGAAAGGACCGAAATGACGCCGCTGCCTCCCAGAGAAAGGATCGGCGTAATAATGGCGTCCTCGCCGGAATACAGATCCAGGCAGCCTCCCGCCAGGTGCATCAGATGCGCGGTCTGGCTGATATTGCCGGTGGCGTCCTTGACGCCCACAATGTTTTCCACATCCCAGCAAAGGCGCACAATGGTCTCCGGCGCCAGCGTCACGCCCGTCCGTCCCGGGATATTATACAGGATAATCGGAAGCTTCACCGCATCCGCAATCGTCTTGAAATGCTGATACAGACCGTTCTGCGTCCCCTTATTGTAATAAGGCGTCACAAGCAGCAGTCCGTCCACTCCCAGCTTCTCCGCCTCGCGGGAAAGATAGATGGCCGTCTGGGTAGAGTTGGAACCGGTCCCCGCCACCACAGGAATCCTGTGGGCGACCTTTTCCACGCAATACTGAATCACGGCCAGATGCTCCTCATGGGATAAGGTGGAGGACTCCCCGGTGGTTCCGCATACGATAATCGCATCCGTCTGATTGGCAATCTGAAACTCAATCAGCTTTCCGAAGCTCTCATAATCTACCGATCCGTCCTTCTGAAAGGGAGTGACGATCGCCACCCCGGCGCCCTTAAAAATTGCCATATTTACCTCCTCGTCGCTGCCTGTCACAGCTGCCTTGTCGTTTCCTAATCAAAAACATCATATCACCACACAGGAACGCTGTCAACGCGGATTTCCCTATATAAAAATCGGCATGGCCGGTGATGTTGCCGGGCCATGCCGAACCGCTCCTCCTAAAAAAGGCGCAATCGGAATCCGTCAGCGGATCCTCTCCACATTGGAAACGGAATCTGCCATCTGCGCGATTCCCTCGCAGAGCGCGGTGCCGGTGAGAATGATGTCCGTATGCGGGCTGCGGGCTTCCAGAATACTTTTCAGCTCCCCTTCCTCAACGATCCCGTTTTCCACCAGACCCAGCACCTCGTCCAGAATCAGAAGGTCGCACTCTCCCGTTGCCAGCACTTTTCTCGCAAAATGAAATCCGTTTCGTATGTTCCGGGCTTCCTCTGCCCGCTTTTCTTCCGGAAGATCCTGAAAGTTACAGTCGGATTTTTCGAAGCTGAAAATCTTGATCTCCGGTTCCAGACGACGCTTTAACTGCGATTCTCTCAGCCCGTTTCCCTTTAAAAACTGAATGATCACCACCCGTTTTTCGGCTGCTGCCGCAAGGATCGCTTTCCCCAGGGCCGCAGAGGATTTACCCTGCCCTTTCCCTGCAAAGATCTGAATTGTACCCATAAAGAGTTCCTTCCTCTATTTTATCTCTGTAAGAATTCAAGCCTGTCACTTCGATGCTGTAATGTGGTAAATATATGAAATTTAATTTTATATTAACACATTTTTAATTTTCCTGCAAGAAATAAAAATATGCCCTGCAAACCTTTGCCTGCCTACTCCTCCAGAAGATCCAGTTTGCTGACGGACACCTCGTATGCGACGCGTTTTTCCAGCTGATCGTCGGAAAGCTTTTTCATATATTCCCGGCTCTGGATGCGGCCCCATACGGCGCAGTGACTTCCCACCTCGAAGCTTCCCGCGTACCGGGCGTTGCGCCCCCAGCAGATACAGGGGATATAATCCGATTTCCCATAGGGCCGGTTCACGGCCAGCAGCACGTCTGCAATCTCCCTTCCCAGGGGCGTTTTGCGATAAACCGGCTCCTTGCAGATAAATCCGTCCAGATAAATCTGGTTGGTCCTGGAGCTTTCCTCCAGTTCGTCCACAAAGGAGATTTCCCGGGCAAACACCGAAAGGATCAGTTTGTTTTTGCGTTCCTCGTGGCGGTTGTAGGAGCGGAACTGCCCGGAAACACTCACATAGGCGCCCAGATAATCCTCCTCCACATCCATGAGACGCTCGGAAACCATAATGGGAATGATATCATAGGATTCGCTCAGGCGGGCCACTTCCACATCCACCATATAGAATCCTTCCCCGAAAATCTCATGGCTGAACGTAAAGCCGCTTACGATCTTGCCCATCACCACTACCTGATTGTTCTCAATAACCTTATCTGTCATTTTGAAGTTCTCCCTTCTTGATACAAGAATTTTTTCCGGAAATAGTGCTTTGCCCTCTATCCCCTGTCATATACTTACATTTTATGGAAAACCCGGAAAAATAGACCTGTAAGGAAACGCGCGTTTCGACAGAAAACGCCCGCTGCCCGATTTTTGTTGCATATCCCGGACGGCGGTGCTATACTTGTACCGGCGAAAACGCCGGTTTTTACGCGCAGGAAAGAAATGAGGAGTGTTTGAATATGAATCAGAAACGGGAAGACATCAGAAATATTGCGATCATCGCCCACGTGGATCACGGCAAGACCACCCTGGTGGATGAACTTTTAAAACAAAGCGGCGTATTTCGGAGCAATCAGGAAGTGGCGGAACGCGTCATGGATTCCAATGCCATCGAGCGGGAGCGCGGCATTACCATCCTTTCCAAAAATACCGCCGTCACCTACAACGGCGTAAAGATCAATATCGTGGATACGCCTGGACACGCGGATTTTGGCGGAGAAGTGGAACGGGTGCTCAAAATGGTCAACGGCGTCATTCTGGTGGTGGACGCCTTTGAAGGCCCCATGCCCCAGACCCGTTTCGTGCTCAAAAAGGCGCTGGAATTAAAGCTTCCGGTGATCGTTTGCATCAATAAGATCGACCGGCCCGAGGCGCGGCCGCTGGACGTGGTGGAGGAAGTTCTGGAGTTGTTTCTGGATCTGGACGCAAGCGACGAGCAGCTGGACTGCCCCTTTGTGTTTGCTTCCGCAAAGACCGGCAGCGCAACGACCAATATCACCGTTAAAAACAAGGATATGAAACCGCTGTTTGATACGATTCTGCAGGCCATCCCCGCGCCGGAGGGCGATCCCGACGCCGGAACGCAGCTTTTGATCAGCACCATCGACTACAACGAATATGTGGGACGCATCGGCGTAGGCAAAGTGGATAACGGGAAGGTGGCCGTGAATCAGGAAGTGGTCATCGTCAATCACCACGATCCCCAAAAGCAGAAAAAAGTCAAAATCAGCAAGCTGTATGAGTTCGACGGGCTCAACAAGGTGGAGGTAAAGGAGGCCGGCATCGGTTCCATCGTGGCCATTTCCGGTATTTCGGATCTGCACATCGGCGATACCCTCTGCTCTCCGGAAAATCCGATCCCGATCCCCTTCCAGAAAATTTCCGAGCCCACCATCGCCATGCACTTTATGGTAAACGATTCTCCGCTGGCGGGCAAGGAAGGAAAATTTGTTACCAGCCGACATCTGCGCGACAGGCTTTTTCGGGAACTCAATACCGATGTCTCCCTGCGGGTGGAGGAAACGGATTCCACCGACAGCTTTAAGGTGTCCGGCCGGGGCGAGCTGCATCTTTCCGTCCTGATTGAAAACATGCGCCGGGAAGGTTATGAGTTCGCGGTCAGCAAGGCGGAGGTTTTGTACCGTCATGATGAAAAGGGACATCTTCTGGAGCCCATGGAACAGGTCTATATTGACGTCCCGGAGGAATATGCCGGCAATGTCATTGAAAAGCTGGGACGCAGAAAGGGCGAGCTTGTCAATATGACGCCGTCAAACAGCGGCACCACCCGTCTGGAGTTTATGATCCCCTCCCGCGGCCTGATCGGCTATCGCGGTGAATTTCTCACCGATACCCGGGGCAACGGGGTCATGAACGCCGTATTCGACAGCTATGGCCCGTATAAGGGCGATATCCAGTACCGCTCCTTAGGCTCCCTGATCGCTTTCGAAGCGGGGGAAGCCATCACCTACGGACTCTACAACGCCCAGGAACGGGGAACCCTCTTTATCGGCCCCGGCGAAAAGGTGTACGCCGGCATGATCATCGGCCAGACCGGCCGCAGCGAGGACATTGAGGTCAACGTCTGCAAGACCAAAAAGCTGACCAATACCCGCTCCTCCAGCGCCGATGAAGCGCTGCGTCTGATCCCGCCCCGGATTTTGAGTCTGGAGCAGGCGCTGGACTTTATCGACACGGACGAACTGCTGGAGGTGACGCCCACTTCCCTGCGGATGCGCAAGAAAATACTGGATCACACCATGCGCAAGCGCGCCGCCATGCAGACCGGCGGCTCCCAGTCCTGAACCCATTTTAAAAGGCATGCGCCCTGAAGGGCCGCATGCCTTTTTGTCTGAGTCAGTTAATTCCCGTTATGGAAAAGCCTCTGTCGTTTCCCTCATCCGCCTGGAAGGTCACATTCGGCGTACCGTCTCCCATCACATACTTGCCGCCGTCCAATTCCTTCAGCTCGTAGAGATTGACGGCCAGCACCGCTTTTACCCTTTCCGGTTTGAAGATCGCATCCGGATCCATCGCCAGGAAGGCTTCTGCATCCTCTGCCGTGACGCCGCCGTCTTCATTCACATAGACGGGATAGGCCGCCAGCGCGGCCAGCGTATCCAGATCCTGATACTGCATGGCGTAAAGCACGCTTCCGGCAAAGGACAGCGCTTCCCGGGAGGCAAGAGGTTTGGCCGTACCGTCCGTCACCTCCGTCACTTCCCCGTCCTGAAAGACCACCTTAACGGGAATCCCCAAAAGAAGCCCGTCTTTTAACTGTACTCCTTCTTCCGGAAGACCTGCCATTATCATCTTTGCGTCCGCAGTATACAGGGTGAGGCTGTGCATCGCCGCATCTATCACGATTCCCTCATAAGAACCGTCGGCGGGGACGTCCTCGCTTTCCTCCTCCTGATCGGCGACCGTCGCTGTCACGGCGGTTTCTTGTGCAGCATCGGTCTTTGTGACCGTTTCTTTTTCCGTTTCCGGCGTCGTTTCGCCTCCCCGGCAGGCCGCCGTCAACAGGCAGGTCAAAAGCAGGACCGTCCAAATACTCTTTTTCATTTTGATTCCCCTTTATTTCAATATTAACTCCACGGGGCAGTGATCCGACCCCATGACCTGCGTATCAATTCCCGCGTCCAGCAATCTTTCCTTAAGACATTCTGAAACCAGGAAATAGTCGATCCGCCATCCCGCGTTCTTTGCGCGCGCCTGAAACCGATAGGACCACCAGGAATAGATCCCGGTTTGGTCCGGATAAAAATACCGGAAGGTATCCACAAATCCGCTGGCCAAAAGCGTTGACATTTTACCGCGTTCCTCGTCCGTAAATCCCGCATTTTTCCGGTTCGTTTTCGGATTTTTCAGATCGATCTCCTGATGGGCCACATTCAGATCGCCGCACACAATCACCGGTCTGCGCGCCTCAAGCCCTTTTAAATAGGCCAGAAAGTCCGTCTCCCAGCACATCCTGTAATCCAGGCGCGCCAGCCCTTCCTGGGAGTTGGGCGTATAAACCGTAACCAGAAAAAAATCCTCATATTCCAGGGTGATCACGCGGCCCTCATGGTCGTGCTGTGCAATGCCGAGCCCGTAGGATACGGACAGAGGCTTTTTCCTGGTAAAGACGGCGGTGCCGGAATATCCTTTCTTTTCCGCGCTGTTCCAATACTGCTCATAGCCCGGCAGCTCCAGACTAATCTGCCCCGGCTGCAGCTTGGTTTCCTGCAGGCAGAAGAAATCCGCGTCCGCTTCGTGAAAAAAATCCAGAAATCCTTTTGTCAGGCAGGCCCGCAGGCCGTTGACATTCCAGGAAATCAGTTTCATGGGCAATTCCCCCTTCTCTGTCGGATGGCGCCCGGCTTTTTTTGCCGCGCCAAATTCAGCCTATATGCAAAAGGCTGCTGGCGATTCGAAAATAGATCATCAGCGACAGGGCGTCTACGATGGTGGTGATAAAAGGGCTCGCCATCACGGCGGGATCAAAGCCCAGCCGCTTGGCCGCCATAGGCAGGGTACAGCCCACCGTTTTGGCAATCACCACCACGACCAACAGGGTCAGACAGACCACCGCAGCCACCGTCAGGCTGACTTTGTCAAAAAGCATCAGCTTCACAAAATTGCAGGCCGCCAGCGTCATCCCGCACAGCACCGCCACACGGATCTCCTTCCAGATGACCCGAAACACATCGGAGAACGCAATGTCGTTGAGCGAAAGCCCGCGGATAATCGTGGCGCTGGCCTGTCCGCCGGCATTTCCCCCCGTGTCCATCAGCATGGGAATAAACGCGGTGAGCACCACATAACTTTGCAGCGCGTCCTCAAAAGAAGTGATGATGCCTCCGGTAAAGGTGGCGGAAATCATCAGCAAAAGCAGCCACGGGATCCGGTTTTTCCACGTCTCCAGCACGCCGGTACGCATATAGGGTTTATCTCCGGGCAGGATGGCGTTCATTTTTTCAATATCTTCCGTGGCTTCCTCTTCCATGATATCCATGATATCGTCGACCGTTATGATCCCCACCAGACGGTTCTCATTATCCACCACGGGCATTGCCGTAAAATCATATTTTTTGAACAGTTCGGCGACATCCTCCTGGTCCATCATGGTGTTGATGGAAACCACGTTTTCATTCATGAACGCGCCGATCACTTCATCGCTTTCATGCAAAAGCAGATAGCGCAAGGACACGGTGCCGATGAGCCTGCGCCCGCTGTCCAGCACATAACAGATATTGACCGTTTCGCTGTCCAGCCCCACCTTCCGGATCCGCTCGATCGCCTCCTGCACCGTCAGGTTTTCCTTCAGATCCACGTATTCCACCGTCATGATGCTGCCGGCGGAATCCTCCGGATAACGCAGCAGATGGTTGATGTCGCGCCTGGTCTCCGGGCTCGCGTTTGCCAGGATCCGTTTGACCACATTGGCGGGCATTTCATCCATCAGATCGGCGGCGTCGTCCGCCATCAGGTTGTCCATGATCAGGCCCGCATCCTTATCCGACAGGGACGTGATGATAGACTGCTGCGCCTTCACGTCCAGATAGGAAAACACCTCCGCCGCCTGGCTTTTGGGAAGAATTCGGAAGATCTTACGCATATCCTCCTCTTCCATCTCCTCCAGCGTGGCCGCAATATCCGCCTCCAGTTCTTCCTCCAGCGCCTGACGCAAACGGGTATACTGCTTGCTGTCCAACAGCTTCTTCAGCCGCTCGGTTTCCCTGATTTCTTCCATCGCAATCCTCCTCTTAAAAAGATGGTTTTATAATATCGTCGGGGTACCGTACTGTCGCTTCCTATCATAAAACCACCTCCTTTGAAAAGAATCGCAATCCTTGCGTTTGCCCACAAATATTACTATACGGCAGGCATCAGTTCTTGTCAACAAAATAGAAAGTTTCCCCTTTGGTAAACCGGGCCCTGGCGCCGGTGACATCGGCGGCCTGTTTCAAAAACGACGGCGCCTTTTCCAGCGCAACAACCAGGGTGATGCGCACCGTATCCGTGTAATCCACATGCTCCGGAGAGAGCTGCTTTTGTTCCATCAGATACAAAAGCCGTCCCAGATCGGTATAATCTATGTCGACAAAAAGGCGTATCCCATAGCGCATAATCCCCACTTTGCACGCGCCAAGCCCTTCCCGGACCGCTCCCGAATAGGCCCGCGCCAAACCGCCCGTTCCAAGCAGGATCCCTCCGAAATAACGGGTCACCACCACCGCTGTGTTGCAGATCTCCTCCTGCAGCAGCGCTTCCAGCATCGGACGCCCCGCCGTTCCGGCGGGTTCCCCGTCGTCGCTGCACCGGGTCAGTTCGGACCGGCTGCCAATCACAAAGGCGGAGCAGTTATGCCGGGCGTCCCAATACTTTTTCTTCATTTCCTCCACAAACAAAACGGCCTCCCGTTCCGTCTTCACCGGCCGGATCGTAGCGATAAAACGGGACTTTTTCTCCACCAGCTCTGCCTGTCCGCCTTCCAGGACGACCCGATAAGCCGGATGCGCGCCCGATTCCTGATTTGTCATCCCGTTTCCCTCCCCGATTTCGCATGTTATGCCATTATCTTACCATCTCTCTTTTTTCCCGTAAAGAGAGGATATTTCTGCATTTTTTGTGAACAATATCTTAATATGGAAGAAAATCCTTTATTCTTTCCAAGTATTTTGCTATAATCATAAAAGTAATGTGTCAAAACGGGCAGGATCGATCCCGTTTCACATAACGATTAAGGAGGCATATTTGCATGAATTATGGCAAAAAAAATGTGAAGGAGAAGCAAAAGGCGCTCCAGTCTTCTTCCAGACGCTGGGGACGGAAATTTTTGCTCACCGCCGCCAAGGCGCTGCTTCTCTTCATGCTTGCCGTCGGCATCATCGGCATCTGCGGTGCCATCGGCATTTTTAAAGGCATTATAGATTCCGCACCCACCATCAACCTGGAGGACGCGGCGCCCAGCCGGTTTTCTTCCTTTATATACGATTCCCAGGGCAATCAGATCGCCAAGCTTGTGGCGGAAGATTCCAACCGCGTGCCGGTCACCATGGACCAGATCCCTCAGAATCTGGCCGACGCCTTTGTCGCCATTGAAGATTCCCGTTTTTATGAGCACAACGGCATCGATATCCAGGGCATTATGCGCGCCGCCTATATGGCCGTCACCACCGGCTTTAAACGGCAGGAGGGCGCCAGCACCATCACCCAGCAGCTGATCAAAAATACCGTGCTCACCACCTGGACGCAGGAAAAAACGCTGCCGGAACGGGTAAAACGAAAAGTACAGGAGCAGTATCTGGCAATCCAGCTCGAACGAAACGCCCAGGACAAGTCCAAGATCCTGGAGCAGTATATGAACACCATCAACTTAGGGCAGAATACCCTTGGCGTTCAGGCGGCCGCCAAACGCTACTTCAACAAAAACGTATGGGATCTTACGCTGTCCGAATGTGCGGCCATTGCGGGCATCACGCAGAATCCCTCCCGATACAATCCCATCAGCCACCCGGATAATAACCAGGACCGCCGGGAAAAAGTGCTGAACGATATGAAGGAGCAAGGATACATCACCCAGGCCGAATACGACGAGGCCATGAGCGACACCCAGGCCCTGTACGACCGCATCCGGACGGCAAACGCGGAAGTGGAGGAAACCTCCATCGACTCCTATTATGCCGACGCGGTCAAGGAAGTGGTCATTGAGGATCTGATCGCGGCAGGCTACAGCGAAACCCAGGCATACGTCATGGTCTATTCCGGCGGCCTGAGCATTTTTGCGGCGCAGGATCCGCAGATTCAGAAAATCTGCGATGAGATCTGTTCCAATGAAGAAAATTATCCCGGAGACGTACAATGGCTGCTCAACTACCGTCTCACCTATCAGGACGAGAACGCCCAGTCGGATAACGACATTGTCAATATCAGTTCCGAAATGTTCAAGCTCTACCAGCAGGAAAACGGGAATCCCAATTTCAATCTGCTCTACGCCTCCCAGGAGGATGCCTACGCGGCCATCGAGGCGTATAAGCAGGCTACGCTTCCTGCAAACGCCAAGATCATCGGCGAATCGGTTTCCCTGACCCCGCAGCCTCAGATCTCTCTTGTGATCGAGGACCAGAGTACCGGCTACGTCGTTGCCATGGTAGGCGGACGCGGCGTCAAGGAGGGCAACCGGACCTTAAACAGGGCAACCGACACCGTAAGACAGCCGGGTTCCACCTTTAAAATACTTTCCACCTACGCGCCCGCGCTGGACAGCGCCGGCATGACGCTGGCCGACGTGGAGGTCGACGGTCCTTTCAATTATGAAAGCGGCCGGCCGGTATCCAACTGGTACAGCACCGGATACCGGGGGATCTGCTCTTTCCGGGACGGAATCCGGGATTCCTTAAATATCGTTACGGTCAAGGCGCTGACCCAGATTACGCCCCGTCTCGGATACGAATACCTGCTCAATTTTGGCTTCACCACTCTGGTGGACGGCGTGGAGCGCAACGGAAAGGTCTATACGGACATTTCCCAGTCTCTGGCGCTGGGCGGCATTACCAACGGCGTGACCAACATGGAGCTTAACGCCGCCTACGCCACCGTCGCCAACAGCGGGCAATATATCAAGCCCAAGCTTTACAGCATTGTAAAGGATCACGACGGCAACGTCATTCTGGACAACACGGGCACGGAAAGCCGACAGGTCATCAAGCCCTCCACCGCTTTTCTGCTCACCGACGCCATGGTGGACGTGGTCACCACCGGAACCGGCGCCTCCGTGAATTTCGGCGGCATGTCCCTTGCCGGTAAGACGGGAACCACCTCCGATTATAACGACGTATGGTTTTCCGGCTACTCTCCTTACTATACCTGTTCCGTCTGGACAGGCTATGACAACAACACCAAGCTTCGCAGCGGCGCGGAACGCAACCTGGCAAAAACGCTCTGGAAGGCCGTGATGTCCCGCGTTCATGAGGGGCTGGACAACGTTCCGTTTACCAAGCCCGCCGATATCGTCACGGAGACGGTCTGCGCAAAATCCGGCAAACTGCCAAACGAACTGTGTCAGAGTACCCTGAAAATCGAATACTTTACGCCGGATACCGTTCCCACGGAAACCTGCGACGTCCATTATCAGGGTACCGTCTGCGCATACAGCTCTCTGCCGGCGGCGGAAGGATGTCCCTTTGCGATTCCCGGTATCCTGGAAATGCAGCCCGAAAACGAACGGATCCTCACCGGGCAGGCGGTCGTCAACGAAGCGGGCGCCGTTTCCAATGTCTGTATCCACACGCCCGAATTTATGGCGCAGCCGGGCATCGACGCCGTGATTGAACAGCAGCGGCTGGAACTGGAACTGCGCAACAATCAGTCGTCCTTCGAATTCCGTTTCGCACAGCTGCAGCAGCAGCTCCAGGATGCGGTCGCAGCCAAAACCGAAGCGGATAACCGGCTCCTTAGCGCCACGGACGAAACGCAGCGGGCGCAGGCGCAGACCGATTCTGCCTCGGCCCAGATGCTCATTGACAGCCTGAACGCCCAGATCGCGCAGCTGCAGGAGGCCCAGAACGCGGCCATTGCGTCTCAGGCCGCCCAGGAACCCCCCGCTTCCGATACCGGTGGAGAGGGTTGAAGATCCGGTAAAATAATTATTGACAACCAAATGCCCCTATGTTATGATAAAGTTCGGTTGCGAAACAACCGAACATACGCTGCCGTGGCTCAGTCGGTAGAGCGTCGCATTGGTAATGCGGAGGTCACGGGTCCGATTCCCGTCGGCAGCTTCAAAAAAGCCTGATCGAATCAGGCTTTTTTGATACCCAATCGCTCTCGGCAGGCACATTGCTTTCAAATTTGGGTTTACAAATTTGAAAAACAATGATACGCTTAATTTATCATATAAAGGAGGATGTTTTCATGCCAAGAGGACCCAAAAAAGAAATAAATTACACCGGAAAAGCCGCGAAGGTTCAGGAAAAGGTACTGAAGCTGCAGGCAGAGCTGGCCGCCGCAAAAGAAGAACTCAAAGCGGCGTACAAAGAACAGCTGAAAGCCGAAAAAGCCGCCGCGAAAAAAGCGCAGAAGGAAGCCGCCGAGGCCGCCCAGAAAGCGATGCGGGAAAACAAGGCAAAGCTGTTAAAGGCCATCGAAAATTCCGGGAAGTCCCCGGAGGAAATCCTGGATTTCTTAAACAACTGACAAATCGCAGGCAAAGAAAAAGAAGAGCGCTTTCGCAAACGGAATCTCTTCTTTTTCTTTGCCTGCAGCGCGCTTGCATCCCCTCGCAAAATATGAGATCATACCATCGAAACCGAAACGGAGCACAAAAGAAAGGATACAGGATATGGGACTGAGATTCCGAAAAAGCTTTAAGCTGCTGCCCGGCGTCAAGATAAATCTGAATAAAAAGAGTGCGGGCATTACCTTTGGCACCAGAGGCGCCCATTATACCATAAATACCAGCGGAAGGAAAACGGCCAGCGTGGGATTGCCCGGCACCGGCCTTTCCTATTCCACCTCCTTTGGCGGAAAGAAAAAAAAGAAGAAAAGTTCGATTCAAAAATGGATCGGGATCGTGGTTGCCATCGCCGTAATCGTCTGCGTGGCCTTTTCTCTCAAAAATCTCCTGGCAGGCTACATGGCCGACCATTCTGCGGCGGAAAAAACCGTTTCTTCCGTGGTGCAGACGGCGGAAACCCTTCCCGGCGCTGCTACGGATGCTTCCACCACCGTATGGATCTCCGGATCCGGGAAAAAATACCACACCCGCTCAGACTGCAGCGGCATGGAGGACGCCACCGCGATCTCCCTTCAGGAGGCGCTGGATATGGGGAAAGAACCCTGTAAACGCTGCGCCGCCTGATTTCGGACATGCTTTTTAAAACGGCAGAGACCTGGCATCTTAGACGCCAAGCCTCTGCCGTACGATTTCATATGCCAATACGCCGGCCGCCACCGAAGCGTTTAGGGAATCAATCTGTCCCTTCATGGGGACGGAAGCGACCAGATCGCATTTCTCTTTTATCAGGCGTCCCACGCCGTCTCCCTCGCTGCCGATCACAAGACCGATCGGCCCGCTCAAATTCAGATCGTACATTCTCGTGCCGTCCATATCCGCGCACACAAACCAAATGCCTTCCTTTTTGAGCTTTTCAATGGTCTGGGCCAGATTTGCCACCCTGGCCACCGGCGTATAATTCAGCGCTCCCGCAGAGGTTTTGGCCACTGCCGCCGTCAGCCCGCAGGCCCTGTTTTTGGGAATGATCACGCCGTGCGCTCCCGCCTGGTTTGCGGTTCGGATGATGGCTCCCAGATTATGGGGATCCTCGATGTTGTCCAGTAGGAACAAAAACGGCGGCTCCCCTTTTTCTTGGGCGTCTTTGAGCATATCCTCCACTTCGGCATATTCATACGCCGCGACGTACGCTAAAACGCCCTGGTGCTTCCCGGTTTCGGAAAGCTGATCCAGTCTTTCCTTTGTCACATATCTCACCGGCGTATTCTTTTTTTTCGCTTCCCGCTGGATCGTCAGAATGGGCCCGTCCTGACAGCCGTGGAGCAAAAACAGTTTATCCACGGGACGGCCCGCCCGATAAGCCTCCAGGACGGCGTTGCGCCCTTCTATCGTAAACTCCTGGTACCGCATGGCCATACCCTCTCATATCGTCAGATTCGTCTGCTGCAAGCTTTTTTTGATCAGTTCGAACAGTCTGTCCATCCGATCCGTCAGATACAAAAATCCATACAGCGCCTCCAGCCCCGTCGCTTTCCGGTAATCGGCCACGGAAGCGTTTTTGGCTACGGTATGGGAATGGGCGTTGCGACCTCTTTTGTAAATCGCCATTTCCTCGGGCGTCAGTTCGCACTGCAGCGCCTCGGCGCAGGCCGCCTGTGCGGAGGCGCACACCACGGCGCTCTTTCTTCTATGGAGCGATCCCGGCGACGCGTTGCCCCGTTCCACCACCACGGTACGGATCAGCAGATCATAGACGCAGTCCCCGATAAACGCGAGGGTCAGGGGCGAGTACGTCCTTACGTCCACATCGCCGCAGCCAAATTCCCGGCGGATCGATCCCAACAGACTTACGCCCGTTTCCATTTTACGCCTTCCCGGGTATCCTCTAACAGGATTCCCTTTTCCTGCAGGGTCTGGCGAATTTCGTCGGCCAGCGCAAAATCCTTCGCTTTTCTGGCGGCCTGTCGTTTTTCGATGAGCGCCTCGATCTCCTCATCCAGCAGCTCTTCTTCCTGCTCTACCGTCAGTCCGCAGATATCCGTAAGCGCCAATATCCGCTCAAGAAGGGCCTGCAGGCAGGTTTTGCTGCATCCGGCGTTTGCATGGGTATTGACAAATTTTACCAGTTCAAAAATGGAGGCAATGGCATCCGCCGTATTAAAATCGTCATCCATCGCTTCGTCGAATCCGGCCTCGTACTTCTCTGCCTGCTCCAGCAGGGTTTCTTCCTGCTCTGTCAGCGGGCCGTCGTTGGCATTGGACAGCATAAAATGCAGATTGGACACCGCCGTACAAATCCGCGCAAGCCCGTTCTTGGCCGCCTCCATGAGATCCGCGCTGAAATTTAAGGGGCTTCTGTAATGCGCGGACAGCATGAAGAACCGAAGCACCATCGGATCATACTGCTTTAGAATATCCCGCACCGTAAAAAAGTTCCCGGCGGATTTGCTCATCTTGCGGTTATCAATATTCAAAAAGGCATTGTGCATCCAGTACCGCGCAAAAGGCTTTCCGTTGGCTGCCTCGGACTGCGCGATCTCGTTTTCATGATGGGGGAAAATCAGATCCTCCCCTCCCGCATGGATATCAATTTCGTCGCCCAGATACCGTTTGCTCATGACCGAACATTCGATATGCCAGCCCGGTCTGCCGTCGCACCAGGGGGATTCCCAGAAAGGCTCTCCTTCCTTTTTGGGTTTCCAGAGCACGAAATCCAGAGGATCCTCCTTCTGATCCCCGCCGGAGACCAAAAGGGACCGTTTGCCTCCCTCCAGCTCATCCAGATTTTTATGGGACAGCTTTCCGTATTCCGGGAAACTGCTGACGCGGTAATAAACCGTCCCGTCCGCCCCGGCATAGGCATGTCCTTTTTCGATCAGGGAAGCGATCATTTCCTTCATTCCGTCGATTTCCTGCGTGGCCAGCGGATGCGTCGTGGCGGGCCGCACATTTAAGGATTTCATATCCTTTTTACATTCCTCGATATACCGCTTGGAGATCACGGCGGAATCCACGCCCTCCTCAAGGGCTTTTTTGATGATCTTATCGTCCACGTCCGTGAAATTGCTCACATAATTGACTTCATATCCCTTATGCTCCATATAGCGGCGGACCGTATCGAAAACGATCATCGGCCGCGCGTTGCCGATATGGATCAGATTATATACCGTGGGGCCACAGACATACATGCGCACTTTTCCCGGCTCTATGGGAACAAATTCTTCTTTTCTCTTGGTCAGCGTATTATAGATTTTCATGCTGTCTCCCTTCTTTTTGCAGCGTCCGTACCCGTTTCTCCAGCTCCAGCACCCGGTTTATCAGCTCGCTGTTTGCCTTCTGGAGATTGGAAATATCCTCCTTGACAGGATCCGGAAGATTTTGGTCCATTGTCTCTCTGGGGAGAGGCTGATTGTCTCTTCGTACCACGCGGCCCGGAACGCCCACCACGGTGGAGTTGGGCGGAATGGCGGAAAGCACCACGCTTCCTGCCCCGATCTTGGAGTTTTCCCCTACCGTAAAGGACCCTAATACCTTGGCGCCCGCGCTGATCATCACATTATCTTCAATGGTCGGATGGCGTTTTCCCTGCTCTTTTCCGGTCCCTCCCAGCGTCACGCCCTGATAGAGCGTCACATTATTGCCGATCACCGTGGTCTCCCCGATGATCACGCCGTTGCCGTGGTCGATAAAAAACCCGCTTCCGATCCTGGCGCCCGGATGGATCTCAATCCCGGTCTTGCGCGCGCCCCTCTGGGAAACATAGCGCGCCCAGAAATAGTGCCCGGACAAATAGAGCCGGTGCGCGATCCGATAGTGCATCATCACCCGGAAGCTGGGATACAAAAAGACCTCCCAGGGCGAATGGATGGCCGGATCCCGTTCCCGGATGACCCGGATTTCCTCTTTGATATATCTGATCAATCTCACGTTACTACCCCCGTTAAGTACGCGATTTCAGCATAAAGGATAGAGAAAAAAAACGATTTTGTCAACCGGTTTAGACGATTTCATTGATCCACACCGGCGCCAGAGGGCGAATCGGAAAGCCGATCTTTTCTGCGGCCCGTTTGGAGCCAAACAAAGCCGCCGTCAGAGAGGCAATATCCGCATAAAACAAAGGGAAGTCTTCTCCGTCTGCGTGCCAAAGGGCGGGCCGCATCCCTTCCCTGTGCTCCGGCGTTTCGTTTTGGAACGTGACCTGCGTTTCCGACCGTCCCGGACGGCAGAGAAAGACGCCGTTGTTTTCCAAAAGCAGCGGATCCTGCAAGGAGAGGGCGAACGCCTCCCCTTCCCGAAGATGCAGGCAGGAAAGCATCTGCCGCGCGTGTACGATCCGCGCCATAATGACGGGCTGATGCGCGCCGGTGCGCTGGATGAAGCGTTTTTCCGTCTCTTCCTCTGCCAGCACCTCCTGAATCTGCGGACTGTGGTCTTCACAGGTATACAGACAGATCCCTTTCAGCTTTCCGTTTTCCTCATAGCCGTAAATACAGCCGTTTTGCGCCGCCAGCTCCGCCGCCTGCTGTATATAATATGCCGTATCGTGCAGAACGTAAACGCCCTTGTGCGTTTGGAGAAAGGAGGAGGCAAAAGCGGAAAGCCGCTTCGCGTCCGGTTCTCCCATAATACGAAGCTTTTCCTTTTTTAAGCGCGCCGGATCCCACACCGGTTTTTCATAGATATAGGTAAAATCAAAGGGCCGGTAGATGGCGGGGGAAGCGGGCATCAAAAAAAGGAACGGGATCCCTTCCCGGTACAAAAGCCCCAGCGCCTCCTTGAGCAAAAACGCCATGTATCCGCGGCGACGGTATTTTTCTTTGGTGGCGACTCCCACCAGATAGACAGAATCCACAGGCCGTCCCAGAACGGACATCTTCTCCGGCGTCAGATAGAGCATGGAACGGATCCCGTCCGGGCCCTTTAAAACCAGGCCCCGATTTTGTCTCGCCTTTCTGGCAAAATAATACGCGGTAAAAACCGGGCTGTCTTCTGAAAACACCTCGCGCCAAAGTCCCTGCGCCTCCAGGCACTCATCTCCCGTCAGATCACGCAGCACTGTCCCGTCGGGCGCCGGCTTATTGTCCCGGCTCATGCTTTTGGACACCCGTTACAGCCTGCGCACCCTGAGACGGACACGTCCCTGTCATGCAGCTCCATGGGGCTGGTCAGCAGGCAGATCGCCTGGGAGGAGATGCCCTCCTTTTTCCCGGTAAAGCCCAGTCCCTCTTCCGTCGTGGCCTTCACGCTGACCTGCGCCGTCGTAATTTTCAGCGCGGCCGCAATCTTTTCCCGCATGGCGTCTATATAGGGCCGCATCCTGGGCTCCTGGGCGATAATGGTGGCGTCGATATTCTCGATCAGAAAACAATGTTCCTCCAGCAATTCTCCCACGCGTTCCAACAGCTTCAGGGAGGAAATCCCTTCATAGGCGGGATCCGTATCCGGGAAGTGCTTCCCGATATCCCCCAGGGCCGCGGCGCCCAACAGCGCGTCCATGATGGCATGCAGCAGCACGTCCGCGTCCGAATGGCCCAGCAGGCCCTTTTCGTACGGAATCCGGACGCCGCCCAAAATGAGCTCTCTTCCCTCCGACAGCCGATGGACATCATATCCCATTCCGATCCTCATCCTGCTCCCTCCCTTTTCAAAGGTATCTTCCGTCCTGTCTGCCATGAAAAAAACGAGGGACGCCCCGCACAGCGTGACGTCCTTACGTGATGGAAAGCGCTGTCTGCACAGGCCTTCCGCTCCTATCGTAGCGAGAGGGGGACTTGAACCCTCGACACCGCGGGTATGAACCGCGTGCTCTAGCCAGCTGAGCTATCTCGCCAAAGGTGATATGGGGCCTACAGGGCTCGAACCTGTGACCCTCTGCTTGTAAGGCAGATGCTCTCCCAGCTGAGCTAAGACCCCGTATCAGATGCCGCCGATTTACGGCTGCTTGATTAGTATACAAAAAACGCCATAAAAAGTCAAGCCATATTTTTAATTTTATGCCGCCAGGATCGTAAGGGACGCCAGCCATCCCTGAAACTCCGTCAGAATATCCCCATAAGGCACCGCCCAGCAGATCCCATAGGTATCCCCGCCGGATACAATCCCTAAAAGGACGCCCTCCTGACTGTACAGCCCCCCGCCGCTGGAACCGTAGGAGACCGTGGAATAAAACTGAAGCACGCGCTGGTTCGGATTGTTGGGATAGACCACGCTGCA
Source organism: uncultured Eisenbergiella sp. (assembly GCA_947626995.1). Lineage (GTDB taxonomy): Bacteria > Bacillota > Clostridia > Lachnospirales > Lachnospiraceae > Gallintestinimicrobium. Next base: position 24,733 of record CANQUI010000007.1, read on the forward strand.
GCTGTCCAGAATCCCTGCCGCCACCAGTGCGTTGGGCGCCTGGGCGGAGCTGACCGCAAACAGCAGATCTCCCGGCTGCTTGCCCAGGGCAGCCGCGTCCGCGCCCGCCGCGGGCATGATGGCCAATCGCGTTTCCGCCGTCAGATCCTGATACGGGAGCAGCAAAAACGCCACATCCTTCTCGGGATTGAGATATCCCACGGATCCGTCATGCCAGGAACCGTCCGCAAGCTGCACCGCCGTATGGATCCGTTTCAGGCAATGGGCCGCGGTGACGATATAGACCATATGGCCGTCCATGGCAAAAATGACGCCGCTGCTTTCGCTGAGATAATACATCCCGTTATCGTCCGCGTCGCTGTAGTTGTACACCTTCACATTGTGGGCCGCCGTGCCCTGCGCCGCCTGCGCAATGAGCGGCTGCAGCGTCTCTGTCTGCTGCCGCACCTGTTCCAGCTGCATGGGGCCGCTGTCCTTACGGCTCATGCTTCCGTAAGGCGGCGCAGCCGCCTTTGCCTGCATGGGCATCCCCAAAAGCAAAAGCGCCATGACGCCGCATAAGAATCTTTTCATAGGAGGGCCTCCCGTTTTGTTTCAGGATCCGATTTCCACGCCGGGCCATAAACGCATCGCCCGCCGTTTTTTTTAGTATACTCCCCCTTTTTTAGAGACGCAAGAAGCCGGCGGAAATATGGTTGAAAAAAAACGATTTCGTTGTATACTAATACATAATAAAGCAAATTGGTGGGGGAGAAGGAAGGGCCATGGAACCGACGCACAAACCAAAAAAGAGTTTCGCGGGATATTTGTGTATTCTGTTGTTATTTTTTTTCTCCCTGTACCGGGTTTTGTCTGCCCCGATCCCGCAGGAACTGACCGTAAGGATGTCGTTCGGACAGGCTCCGGAGGGCATCCTCTCCCAGCTTTTCTGGGGCGAAGACGGCGCGCTTTCGGCGCAAAACTGCGTCGACGGAGTCCAGGAGGAAGATACCGTTTCTTTTTTGCTGCCTCAGCCGGCGGACCGTCTTCAAATGCTGCGGATCGATCCTTCCAATACCACGGAGCCCTACCGTATTTATGACATCACTTTTTTTCTGAATGACGAAGCTTTCTTTTCCCTGTCCGCGGCGGACATCGCCGAAAATGCGTTTTCGGTCAACGCCTCCTTTGCGCAATTGAAAGAGGAGCTGCTTGTCACGCCGCAAAACGCCGACAGCGGCCTTTTGATCGACAGCCAGGCGCTGCACCAGGCGGCCCTGGGCGCGTTTGCCAGACGGAAGGCGGGCGTCCTTCGGGAACGTTTCTTTCTGACGCTGCTGCTGTGCGCGGCGCTGACGGCGGCCTTTTCTTTTCGGAAGTCTCTGGCCGGGTTCTTTTCTTCTTTTTTTAAAAAAGAAGCGTCGGGACGTTTCGACTGGTTTTCTCCCGCCGCCTGCGCCGTCATCGGCGCGGCCCTGCTCTCCGTAACCGCCATCAGCTTATTTTCGGCGCTGGGCATGCACCCCGACGAATGGGATGTCAAAGCCTGTCTGGATTACGGCATGACCCATTTTCTGCCTCCCGATATGCGGGATCCTGCCGTGGCCTATACCTACAGCGGCTACGGCTATACCAAACTGGAAAATTACACCTGGTACTTTTTCCTGGCGGGGAAAGTGGCCCTGATCTGCCGCAGCATGTTTTATACGCTGCCCTATTATAGAATCCCCAATCTTCTTCTTTTCCTATTCATGACTTTTTACTTTCTGCGAAACATCCGGAAGAAAAAATGGATCATGGTGGCCTTTGGGATCTGCGCCCAGGCATGGTACATTTTCGCCTATACCACGGCGGACGCGCTGGACTTTGTATGGGCGTTTCTGGCGATCTGCCAGCTGGCCGATTCCGACAGCCTCTTATTTGCCGTAACGGACGGCACCGGATTTTCCCGCAAAAAAAACCCGGGCATCCTTTTGCTGGGACTGTTATACGGCATGATCCTTTTGGGCAAGCCCAATTATTACTCTGTTTTGGCGCTTACCTTTTTTGTCCTTCTCTTCCGGCTGATCCGGCAGAAAAACAAACCGCAGAAGCGGCGCCTCCTGTTACAATACGCTGCCGTCCTGTGCGCCGCGTGTTTGGTATGGTTTTTGCGCGCAGGCTTCGATCTGGCCTATTACGGCACGGACAGGGCTGCCGTGAAGGAGGAAATGTCCATCCGGTATTCGGATTACGATAAAAACCCTTCCACCCCGTTGGAGCAGCAGAGCCCTTCTTATCACATGAGAAGCAAGGGCGCCTCTCTGTCCGACTTTTTTGCGGAAAATCCCGAATGGTTTTTTATGAGCTATAAAAGCTTCTGCGGCCTGCTGCAGGACAACGAGACGGGAATATGGTATGATATTGTCATGGGCATTTTGTACGCTACGCTCTTTGGCGGTATTTCGTTTTGCGCCCTCTATCGCACCTCGTGCTGGGACCGGCTGGAATGGGCGGTCGGCACGCTGCTTATGGCAGGCGGCGTCATCGCCTCCATTGTCAATTCCTATCTGATCGACTCCCAGGCACAGGGCCGTTACCTGCTGCCGCTGGTTCTGATCGCCGCCTATCTGGCGTCCAAAAGGCCGCGGCTTTTGCAGTCTCCTTTTTATCAGGCGCTCCTGCTGCTGGCCGGGATTTTATCCGCAGGTTATATGGGACTTTCCGGCGTCCCGCTGTTTCTTTAAAAAAAGCAAAAAGCAAAGACGGCCTGCCGCGCCGGACGTCTTTGCCTAAGGAGAAAAAGATGATCGATCCGCATACGATCCAGCTTAATTTCATAAAAAAAGAACCCCAGACCGGCAGCCATCTGGGGATGCGGTATCAGCTTCAAAGAGGAACCAACGGCGAAGAAGACTGTATGGACGTCACCATCTGGCCGGAACCGTTCTGTTTTTCCAAAACGCCGGAAGCGCAAAAACAGCTCCGGCAGTTTCCCCTGACCACAGAAGGGAAGGATGCGGCAGTCGCCTGGTTAAACGAGCAATATGAAACGCAAAAGGACCGGTGGAGCGAAGCGCTGCGCCGGCCTCAAAAAACGGCCGGTTGGGAATGATCGTCCCGACCGGCCGAATTTTTTTGAGATGTCCCTACATCCGATCCGGGGCGGAAAAGCCCAGCACATCGATACAAGTTTCCAGGACGCCCAGGGTCAGCATCAGAAGGGAAAGCAGGCTGTCCCGTCTCTCTTTGTCCTCCTCCGAAAGAATCTTCGTTTCATGATAGAACTTGTTGAACGCATTGGCAAGGTCATACAGATATGCACATACCTTGTGAGGCGCGCTTTCCTCGCAGGCGCTCTCCATCATTGCGTTAAATCCGGCAAGCTGTATCATCAGCTCCTTTTCCAGACCGTTTCCGGCCGGCCGAATCGCGGATTTTTGCACCTGATTTCCCATCTCACGGTACCGCCCCAAAATGGATTTGATCCTGACGATCGTATAAAGAAGATACGGCCCCGTGTCTCCTTCAAAGGAGGTAAACCGATCCACGTCAAAAATATAATCCTTTGCGGCCTGATTGGACAGATCGCCGTATTTGATGGCGGAAAGGCCCACTACCCGCGCCGTTTCCCGCGCCTGGGTTTCATCGATCTCATGGCGGCTCTCTACGATCTTATGATACATTTCCTCGTTGATCTCATGCACCAGATCCTCCAGACGCATGACGCCCCCGTCCCGGGTCTTAAACGGTTTCCCGTCCTTTCCGTTCATGGTCCCAAAGGGGATGTGCAAAAGCTTGGTTTCCTCACGGACAATCCCCGCTTTTTTCGCCACACGGAACACCTGCAAAAAGTGCATCTCCTGCCGTTTATCCGCCAGATAAATGATGGTATCCGCATGCAGGTTTTTCATGCGGTCCCAGATCGTGGCAAGGTCCGTGGTGGCATACAGCGCCGCCCCGTCCGATTTCAGGACGATGCAGGGCGGGATCTCGCGGGTGTCGGTTTCTTCCTTTACGTCCACCACCAGAGCGCCCTCGCTCTCATACGCAAGCCCCGACGCCTTCAAATGCGCCACCAGATCCGGGATATAAGGCTTTGCGTCGGATTCTCCCTTCCACAGATCGAAGGATACGTTCAGACTGGCGTAATTGCGCTTTAAGTCAGGCAGGGAAACCGCCATAATATGCTCCCAGAGCGCCTGATACCCCCGCACGCCCTGTTGTATTTTGACGGTGGCCAAAAGCGCCTCCTGCTTAAATGCAGGGTCCTCCTTTGCGCGCTGGCTGGCCGCCGGATATAGTTCGCTCAGGTCGGAAAGCGTAAACGGGGCCTCCTTTGGATACGCGCCGGTATAGGTTTCGTCAAAATAGGGCAGTCCGGGATTTCGGCGTTTTAATTCCATGCAGATCAGGCCCATCTGCAGCCCCCAGTCTCCCAGATGGACATCGCCGATGACATGATGCCCGCAATAACGGCTGATGCGCTTTATGCTCTCCCCGATGATCGCCGGGCGCAGATGCCCTACATGCAGCGGTTTCGCCACATTGGCGCCGCCGTAATCCACCACGATGGTCCTGACGGCGTCCGGCTCTTCTAAGCCAAACTTTTCTGTGCGAAGCATCTCGTCCACATATTCGCTCACAAAGCTCTCTTTTAATTTCAGATTTAAAAATCCCGGCGCAAGGGCCGTTACCTCGGAAAAGACCCGGCTGTCCTGCAGATGGGACGCCACCTCGTTGGCAATGGAAAGGGGCGCCTTATGATATTGCTTCGCCCCCGCCATGGCGCCGTTGCACTGAAACTCACAAAGATCCGGGCGGTTGGAAACCGTCACCCGGCCCAGCTCTCTCTCATAACCGGCCGCATAAAAGCCCTCCCGCATCTCTTCGGAAATGAGATCCAAAAATTTTTTCATACCTTAACTCCCTGCGCTTTTGTTTTGTTTTGCTGTCGATTCTTCTCTGCGTCGCGCTGCGCTTTGGAGAAGGCGCAGCCGCAGAAATCCTGCCGGTAAAGTCCGTATTCCCGGCTCATCTCCACGGAACGCTGATAACCGCCCTTCTTTTTAAAATCGGAAGGCAGATAGCGCACGCCGTACTCCTGCGAGAGCCTCTCTCCGATCTCATTGAGTTTTTTTGCATCCTTCAGGGGGCTGATGGACAGCGTGGTCACAAAATAATCGAACCCGCCTTCTTTCGCCAGACGCGCCGCTTCCCGCAGCCGCAGTTCATAGCAGATATGGCACCGTTTTCCGCCTTCGGGACAGCCCTCCCACCCTTTTACTGCCTCCAGATACCGTTCTGGCTCATAGGGCCCTTCCAAAAAAGAGACAGGCGCCCCCTCCGGCCGTTGGTTCAGTTCGCCGATCAGCCGTTTTTGCTCCTCCACCCGATGCCGGTACTCCATTGGCAGAGAGATATTGGGGTTGTAATAAAAAACCGTGATCGAAAAATACTGTCGCAGATATTCCAGGCAATAGCTGCTGCAGGGCGCACAGCAGCTGTGCATCAGAAGCCTCTGCCTGCAATCCGGCAGCGCCGCCAGTTCTTTTTCCAGTTCCTTTTGATAATTTCGGTTCATCTTATTGGAAATATGCAACTCCTGACTCAAAAAGCTTCAGATCCTGTTCCCCGTAAATATTCACGGCCACGGACGTATCTCTCCGTTCGGAATGGGCCATTTTCCCAAGGATCCTGCCGTCCGGGGACGTGATCCCCTCGATGGCCGCGTAGGAACCGTTGATATTCCACTCCTCATCCATGGAAACCCTTCCTTCCGGATCCGCGTACTGGGTCGCCACCTGGCCGTTTGCAAACAGCCTGTCGATCCACTCTTTTTTCGCCACAAAACGCCCTTCTCCGTGCGACGCCGGATTGACGTAGGTTTCTCCCACCTTTGCACCGGCCAGCCAGGGAGATTGATTGGAAACCACCTTTGTATAGACCATCTTGGAAATATGACGGTTGATGGTGTTAAAGGTCAGCGTCGGAGAATCCTCCTGCTGTCCTGTAATCTCCCCATAGGGCACCAGCCCCAGTTTGATCAGCGCCTGAAATCCGTTGCAGATTCCCAGACACAGACCGTCCCGCTGCCCCACCAGCTTCATGACCGCCTCTTTGATCTTTTCATTGCGAAACGCGGTGGCAAAGAACTTGGCGGAACCGTCCGGTTCGTCGCCCGCGGAAAAGCCGCCGGGAAACATGATGATCTGCGCGTTTTCAATCTCTTTTACAAACACCTCCACCGACGCGCGGATCTCCTCCGCGCTCAGGTTGCGAAACACCCGCGTAACCACCTGCGCGCCGGCCCTGGAAAACGCCCGGGCGCTGTCATATTCGCAGTTGGTCCCCGGAAAGACCGGGATGAATACGTTGGGCCTGGCGACCTTATGTTTGCACAGATAAATGCGGTCCGCGTGATAAAGACCCGTATCCACCGGATCCTTCGTATCGCAGGAGCGGGTGGGGAATACCTTCTCCAGCGTTTTCGTCCATGCGTTTTGCGCCTCTGCAAGAGGAAGAACCGTACCTCCCAGCATGAACGCAGGGGTTTGGGTCACTTCGCCCAGCATTTGATATTCTACATCCACTTCGGCAAGACGATCCGCCTTCACTTCCGCGATAATATCTCCCATTCCGTTTTCAAACAGGGTCTTTTCATCCAGTCCGTCTGCAAAGGAAACGCCCAGCCCGTTGCCAAACGACATTTTGGAAACGGCCGCGGCCACCCCGTAGCTGTCCAGCGCGTAGGCGGAAACGATCACCTTCTCCCGGATCAGCCGGCCGATCGTATCATACAGCGCCATCACCTGCTGGTAGACTGGCACATCATAATCATCCTTTTCGATGGAAAACCGGATCAGCCGGTTGCCCGCCTGCTTTAACTGCGGCGTAACGATGTCTTCCTGTCTGGCCACGTCCACTGCAAAGGACACCAGCGTCGGCGGCACGTCGATCTGGTTGAAGGTGCCGGACATGGAATCCTTCCCGCCAATGGATGGCAGTCCGAAGCCCAGCTGCGCATCGTACGCGCCCAACAGCGCGGCAAACGGCTGGCTCCACCGTCCCGGCTCCTGCGACATGCGCCGGAAATACTCCTGAAACGTAAAACGGATCTTTTTATAATCCCCGCCGCCGGCCACGATCTTGGCCATGGACTGCGTCACCGCATAAATGGCTCCATGATAGGGGCTCCAGGAGGACAGATAAGGGTCAAACCCGTAGGACATCATCGTCACCGCGTCCGTGGTGCCCTGCAGCACCGGGATCTTGGCCGCCATAATCTGGGTCTCGGTGAGCTGATATTTTCCGCCGTAGGGCATGAGCACGCTGGCCGCCCCGATGGAAGAATCAAACATCTCCACCAGACCTTTTTGAGAGCATACGTTCAGATCGGCCAGCGTCGTCAGCCAGGCCTTCTTCACATCCCCTGCCTTAAGCGCTTCGTCCACCGCCGGAATGGCAACGCGTTCCAGATAGTTGTCTTCCCGGGAAGGGATTTCCACATAGACGTCCGTTTCCTGATGCGCGCCGTTGGTATCCAAAAAGGCGCGGGCGATGTCCACGATCTTTTTCCCTCTCCACTTTAACACCAGTCTGGGCTCTTTGGTCACCACCGCCACCGGCACGGCTTCCAGGTTTTCCTGCGAGGCATACTCTAAAAATTCCTCCACCTTCTCCGGCGATACCACCACGGCCATCCGCTCCTGGGATTCGGAAATGGCCAGCTCCGTGCCGTCCAGACCCGCGTATTTCTTGGGCACCTTGTCCAGATCCACCACAAGCCCGTCCGCCAGTTCGCCGATGGCAACGGAAACGCCGCCGGCTCCGAAATCATTGCACTTTTTAATCAGCCGGGAGACCTCCGCGCGCCGGAACAGGCGCTGGATCTTGCGCTCCGTGGGGGCGTTGCCCTTTTGCACCTCCGCGCCGCAGGTCTCGATGCTCTTTTCCGTATGCACCTTGGAAGAACCGGTGGCGCCGCCGCAGCCGTCCCGTCCGGTGCGTCCGCCCAGCAGGATAATGACATCGTCCGGATCGGAGGTCTTGCGGATCACATTCTTACGCGGCGCCGCGCCCATGACGGCGCCGATCTCCATCCGCTTGGCCACATAGTCGGGATGGTAAATTTCCTTTACATAACCGGTAGCCAGACCGATCTGATTTCCGTAGGAGGAATAGCCGCTGGCCGCGCCGCGGACCAGCTTTTTCTGGGAAAGCTTTCCCTTTAGGGTATCCGCCACCGGCACCGTAGGATCCGCGGCGCCCGTGACGCGCATGGCCTGATACACATATCCCCGGCCGGAAAGAGGATCGCGGATGGCGCCGCCCAGACAGGTGGCCGCGCCGCCGAAGGGTTCAATCTCGGTGGGATGGTTGTGCGTCTCATTTTTAAAGAATACCAGCCACTCTTCCGTCACGGGGCCTTCGCCGTAATCCACCTCCACCGGCACCACAATGGAACAGGCGTTGATCTCATCCGACTGCTCCATATCCTCCAGCTTTCCTTCGCTTTTGAGCTTGCGCATGGCCATCAGCGCCAGATCCATCAGACAGACGAACCGGTCCGACCGGCCGGCATAAAGATCGGCCCTGGTATCCAGATAACTCTGATATGTGGTCTCGATGGGCGTCCGGTAATAACCGTCCGCAAACTCCACGTTTTTTAACTCCGTGGAAAAGGTGGTGTGACGGCAATGGTCCGACCAGTACGTATCCAATACGCGGATCTCCGTCATGGAAGGATCGCGCTTTTCTTCTTCTTTGAAATAATGCTGAATATGCAGAAAATCCCGGAAGGTCATGGCCAGACCCAGGGAATTGTAAAGCGTCTCAAGCGCCTCTTTGTCCAGCCCGATAAAACCGGTAAAGATCTTCACATCCGCCGGTTCCTCAAAATTTGTCAAAAGCGTATCGGGTTTTTCCATGCCGGTCTGACGGGAATCCACCGGATTGATGCAGTATGCCTTGATCCGGTCAAGCTGTTCTTCGGACAACCCCCCGACGATCAGATAGGTTACGGCGGTCTTAATGACCGGCTGCGCATCGGCGCTGAGGAACTGTACGCACTGTACCGCGGAATCCGCCCTCTGGTCAAACTGTCCCGGCAGATATTCCACGCTAAAAACATGTCCGTTTTGGGGAATCTCGATGGTCTCCCGATACAGGATATCCACAGGCGGCTCCGAAAAGACCGTGGTGCACGCCTGCTCAAAAACATCGTCGTCGAGATTTTCCACATCGTAGCGGATAAACAGGCGCACCTCTTCAATCTGCCGCATATCCAGATAATTGATCAGATCCTCCTTTAATTCCTGCGCCTTTCCCGCAAATTCCGGTTTTTTCTCCACATAGATCCGTTTTACGTTTCCCATAATTCTCCTTTTCTCCCAAACGATTCGAACCGCGTATGCTGGGGTCTCATTCCGCCACAATGCTGCTTGCCAGAGCGAACATTTCCTCGTCGACCATTTCCTCCGTAAGGTTCATGGTACGTGCGCAGATCCGCAGTCCCTCCAGCGCATACATAATGTTCCCGGCCGCCGCCCTGGCGTCCATTTCATAAAACTCTCCGTTTTCCATTCCCGCCTCCAAAAGCCGGGTCAGGGCTTTTAAGGCGTCTTCAAATTTTTTCCGATGAGGATTTTCCTGCGCCGACAATGCGTTGGCAAAATGATATTCATAGGTGGCCACCGCCAGATCGTCCTTTTTTTCGAGGATCTCCTTTTTTTGTTCCTTCAGGAAAATCATCAGCACGTCGGCAATGGTAGCGTCCGCCCGGAGCGCCCGGGCAAATACGTCGTCCGCTTCCGCCTCATCCGCCGACAGCACCGCCTCGAAAACTTCCCGCACGCTTCCGAAATACAGATACAGACCGCCCCTGCTGATCTGGCATGCTTCCACGATATCCTTCATGGTGACATTCTTATAGCCCTTCTGCGCAAAGATGCTTCGCGCGGCCGAAACGATCTTCTGCCTTTTCTGCTCGGTTTTTTCGCTCATTTCCTCGTCCTCATTGGAAACCTGCCGCAGCAGAGGACTCCCCTGCCGCAGTGCTTTCGTGAACATTCTATCATAAAAAAGCCTTCCGGAACACCTTAATTCTATTTTTTTTATCAGATCCTGCGCTTCTTTTGGACATCTAGCGCCTTTTGCCTTGTCAAAAGCGGCCGGATGGGCTAATATGATTAGAAGTTCCACCCATATCCCGTCCGTTTCACAAAAATGTTCGATAGGAGAACAGACCGATGAAATATTTTCTTCTGACCATAAAAAAAATGCTGCGCTATCTTTTAAAGCCGCTGTCCTTTCTGCCGGCCCTGTGCATGATGTATCTCATTTTTTCCTTTTCGGGGCAGCCCGGCGGACAGTCGTCCCAGACCAGTCTGGACGCCGGCCTGCGGCTGCTTTCCTTTTTGAACCGGATCCTTCATTTTGAATCGGATCCGGCGCGGCTGGCCGCCCTTGCCGGAGAACTCCAGTTTTATGTGCGCAAGCTCGCCCATGTGACGGAATATTTCCTGCTGGCGGCCTCCGTCGCCCTGCCGCTGTACGTTTACCGCATCCGCGGCCTGTGGCTGGTCCTGACCGCGGGCGTATTTTGCGTCGCCTTCGCCCTTCTGGACGAATACCACCAGTCCTTTGTCCCCGGGCGCTCCGCTTCTCTGCGGGACGTCGCCGTCGACAGCATCGGCATCCTGATTGGCATCTACGTTACCCGTATCGGAGGATTTATCGGCCGAAAAACCATTTTTTCGCCCCTTTCCCTCTCTCGTTCTTTCAAAAAACGAAAAAAATAAAATAAGTCTTGAAATAAACAGAAGTAGTGTGCTATAATAATTTTCGCTGGTTCAGCATAACCAGAAGATAGGGGCATAGTTCAAAGGTAGAACAGCGGTCTCCAAAACCGTCGATGTGGGTTCGATTCCTACTGCCCCTGTTTTAAAGTCTCAAAATGCCCACCGTACCGATGGGCATTTTTTTTATGTTCCGTTTGCGGCGGCATCCGGCGCGGACGCTTTTTCTTCATAGAACGAAAGGATTTCTTCCAGATACGGTTCCAGCACTTCCCGCGGGGAGCGATAGATCTCATGCCGGGCGTTCTCCACCAATACGATCCTGCCGCAGGCGATGCGGGAAATGAATTTCTCCTGCGCCGACGGCTTTACCAGAGTGTCAAGCTGCGCCTGGAACAAAAGCACCGGCGTCCTGATCTTTTTGGCCTGCGCCGTACTGATCACGAACTTTCCCGCGTTGATCGCCTCCTTCCCCCAGTAATAACTGGCGCTGGAGGTCTGATAGGCTGCGTTGTCCCGGCGGAGCTGATGATAATATTCATGCCTCGCCCGGGAGGAGGCAGAGCTTTCCGCAAAGGATTCTTCCGGGTCAAAGGGCGACTGCGTAAACAACCGCTCTTTCCCCTCTCCCTTTGCCACCTTAAGATCGCACAGGATCCGCGCGGCCCAGGGCGGACACGCGCCCAGATTCAGTTCCAGCATGGGGGAACTGAGCACCGCTTTGGAAAAATCATCCGGATACTGCTCCAGATAGAACGCGCCGATACAGCCTCCCATGGAATGAGCGAACAGATACAGCGGCTTATCCTGCGCCATGGGCTTTACCACCGTCTGCACAAAACGATGCAGATCCTTTACGTATCGGGAGAACAGATCAATGTAGACGATGGTAACGTCCTCCACATCCCGGACGGACCTTCCATGCCCCCTGTGATCCATCACCGCCACCTGATATCCCTGCCCGTAAAAATACCAGATCAGCTCATGATATTTGAGGCAGGATTCCGTAAACCCGTAGCTGATCACAATGGTCCCCTTCGCCCCCTGCTGCGGGTACAGCTCGTAATAGAGGCCCTCATGGGGCGTCTCCTTCATCCCCTCGGCCTCGCCCGGCGACAGCCGCTCGGTCCTCATCCTTCCGTCCCGGCAGATTTTTTCTAAAAACGGTTCCACCACATCGTGCATCTGTTTGGAAAAATCTTCTTCCGAAAAACAGGCGATCCGACAATTCTGATTTTGGTCAAGCACTTCTTTGTTCATACGTCCCAATCCCGCTCCAGTTTTATTTTCGCAGCCATCTGAATGAGCGTCACACAGCCCTGGATCCCGAATTCGCTGCTGTCCAGCAGCAGATCCTTTCCTTCCTTCTGATCCCAGTTGCGATCCGTAAAATATTCATAATAATTCCTTCTGGTCTTATCCATGTGACGGATCACCTTCTGCGCCTCCTCCTCCCGGAAGCCGTAGCGCTCCATCACCGTTTCCACCCGCCGCTCAAAGGGCGCGTAGATGAATACCTTCAGCACTTCATTGCGGTTGCGCAGCACATAGTCGGCTCCCCGTCCCACAATCACGCAGGATTCTCCACGTTTTACGATGGAACGGATCACCTCCGCCTGCGCCCGGTAGATTTTTTCGTTGGTATTCTCCTGAATCAGATCAATGTTGGGGGCAAGCTCCAAAAACCGTCCGATCAGCTTTTCGTCCGCGTTGCCCACCAGGGAACGTTCCAGACCGCTCTTTTTGGCCGACATATCAATGAGGTTTCTGTCATAAAACCCGATCCCAAGAGATTCCGACAGCCGCTCCCCGATCTCTCTTCCCCCGCTTCCGAAGCTTCTGCCGATGGTAATGATCAATTGCTTCTGCATAAACGCCCCTCCTTTTTTTCTGATTTCGTTAAAAACAGTATAACGGATTTTGCATGGTCCGACAAGGGCGCGCCTTGTTTTCCTGCACATAATTTCTCTTTTTTTGCAAAAAATAATGTCTGTACCCAAACACCGATTGTCCAAAAGGAGGTTCTTATGGAAAATAAGATCGAAAAGCCTGCGGATATGGCGGACGATACCGTAATGTCCGCAGACGGCGTCAATCCCGTCGCCAAAGACGAGGAGGGCGAAGAGACCAAAAACGGGCCGGAAGATGGCATGGATATCTATTTCCCCGGCGCAATCCCGCCCGCCTATTTCCCCGGTTTCCCCGGCGGCCCTTCCATCGGCTAAACCGCGAACAGAGGCTTTTGCACACAGATTTCTTCTGCGGCAAAAGCCTCTGTTTTTCTTTAGTGTCTCTCACCGGACGCTGCGTCCGACGTCTGCAAAAACCGCATCACATCGCGGACGCTTTCTACGCCGATCAGCCGGATCCCCGTCTGGGCGGGCAGGTTTTTTTTGCACACCTCCGGCAGAATACAGGTGGTAAAACCGAGCTTTTTGGCCTCCTGCACACGCATCTGCGCCATGCTCACCGCCCGGACCTCCCCGGCAAGCCCGACTTCTCCAAAGATCAGCACATCGTCGGCCACCGGTTGATTCCGGAAACCGGACAGAATCGCCGTCACGATTCCCAGATCAATGGCCGGCTCCGTAATCCGGATGCCGCCCGCCAGATTGACATAGGCATCGCAGTCTCCGATATGCAGGCCGAGCCTTTTTTCCAAAACCGCCATCAGCAAATTGACGCGGTTAAGATCCGTTCCCGCCGTCTGCCGGCGGGGGATTCCGAAATTGCTGTGACAGACCAGGGCCTGGATTTCCGTCAGGATCGGCCGGGTCCCCTCCATGGAACAGGAAACCACCGATCCGCTGACGCCCCTGGGCCGTCCGTTGAGCATATATTCCGAAGGGTTTTTGACTTCGATCAACCCTTCCTTTCGCATTTCAAATACGCCGATTTCATTGGTGGAGCCAAACCGGTTTTTCACGCTGCGAAGGATCCGGTAAGACGCGTAACGGTCTCCTTCAAAATAAAGCACCGTGTCCACCATATGCTCCAGGACCCGGGGGCCCGCCACGGTCCCCTCTTTGGTCACATGTCCCACGATAAATATGGAAATGCCCAGTCCCTTGGCCAGGCGCAGCAGCACCCCGGTGGCCTCCCGCACCTGGGATACGCTTCCCGGCGCGGCGCTGACGTCTTCACAGAACATCGTCTGAATGGAATCAATGATCACCGCCTCCGGCTTTTCCTTCTCAATGGTTTTTTCGATCTCATCCAGATTGGTTTCGCAGTAAAAGTACAGCGTATCCGAAAAACTGCCGATCCGCTGCGCGCGCATTTTGATCTGCCGCAGGGACTCTTCCCCGGAAATATAGAGAATCCGGCGTCCCTGATTTGCCAGATTGCGGCACATCTGCAACAGCAGCGTGGATTTCCCGATCCCGGGATCCCCTCCCACCAGACTTAAGGAGCCGTTTACAATCCCTCCGCCCAGCACTCTGTCCAGCTCGGCGATGCCGGTACGGATCCGAAGCTCCTCCTCCATGGCAATTTCCTGAAGCGCATACGGACGGCTTATGGTGTCTCCCCGTTTTGCCCTTTCGTTCTTTTTCCCCTTTTCCGCGGAGATTTTCTCCTCCACAAAGGAATTCCAGGCGTGACAGGCCGGGCACTGTCCCATCCACTTTGCGGATTCGTACCCGCATGTCTGACAAAAAAATACCGTCTTTTCTTTCGCCATCTTTTTTGGATTCCGTCCTCTGTTATTTTACTTTAAAGGTGATCTTCCCTTCCCGGCATCCCACGCTTACGCTGTCGCCGGATTTCACCCGTCCCGAAAGGATTTCTTCCGCCAACGCATCCTCCACCATCGTCTGAATCGCGCGTTTGAGCGGACGGGCTCCCATTTTCAGATCGCTGTGCTTTTCCACAAGATCGTCCTTCAGCGCCGGCGTCAGCGTCAGGTGGATGTTCATCTGTTCCCTGCACCGTTTGATGAGGCTCTCGGAAAGCAGCGTAATGATCTGCTTCATATCCTCCCTGGTGAGCGGATGGAAGACCATGATCTCGTCGATCCGGTTTAAAAACTCCGGTTTAAACAACCGTTTCACTTCTTCCATGACGCCGCTTTTCATCTTTTCGTAATTTTTCTGCTCGTCCTCTTTTGCGGCAAACCCCAGGTTCTTGGGCGCTACGATCCGCTGCGCCCCCGCGTTTGAAGTCATGATAATGACCGTGTTTTTAAAATTCACCCGGCGGCCCTTGGAATCGGTAATATGCCCGTCATCCAATACCTGCAGCAAAATGTTGAACACGTCCGGATGCGCTTTTTCCACTTCATCGAAAAGCACCACGGAATACGGGTTGCGCCGGACCTTCTCCGAAAGCTGCCCGCCATCGTCAAATCCCACGTAACCGGGCGGGGACCCGATCATCTTGGATACGGAATGTCCCTCCATATATTCGGACATATCCACGCGGATCAGCGCGTTTTCCGATCCGAACATCGCCTCCGCCAACGCCTTGGACAGCTCTGTCTTGCCCACGCCGGTGGGCCCCAGAAAGAGAAATGAGCCAATGGGCCTTCCGGGATCCTGCAGGCCGACCCTGCCGCGGCGCATCGCCTTGGCTACCGCCGTCACCGCCTCATTTTGCCCTACGACCCGCTTATGGAGAACGGATTCCAGCTTCATCAGCCGCTCCCCCTCTTTTTCCGTCAGCTTGGAAAGCGGGATCTTGGTCCAAACGGAAACCACTTCCGCAATATCGTCCTCCGTCACGCACAGCCCGGCGGTCTGCTGTCTTCTCTCCTGCCGCTGCAAAAGCTTTTGGTAGCGCGCCAGCAGTTCATCCTGTTTCTTTTTCAATTCCCCGGCCTGGGAGAACACCTCCATACGGATGGAGCGCTCGATCTGGACGTCCAGTTTTTCAATCTGCGCCAGCAGCTCTCCCGCTTCCTGGGGCGTCTGCATTTTCTTCAAACGGACCGCCGCGCCCGCCTCATCCATCAGGTCGATGGCCTTATCCGGCAGCTTCCTGTCGTTAATGTAACGGTTCGACAGCTTCACCGCCGCCTCCAGCGCCTCCGGACGGATGGTCACATGGTGGTGCTCCTCGTATTTGTGGGCGATCCCTTTGAGGATTTCCACCGCTTCCGCCTCGGAAGGCTCCTCCACGCTGACCGGCTGAAACCGTCTCTCAAGGGCCGCGTCCCGTTCCACATATTTTCGGTATTCCTCAATGGTGGTGGCGCCGATAAGCTGGATTTCTCCCCGCGCCAGAGAGGGTTTTAAAATATTGGAGGCGTCGATGGCCCCTTCCGCGCCGCCCGCGCCGATGAGGGTGTGGATTTCATCCAAAAACAAAAGGATGTTCCCGTCCTCAATGACCTCCCGGATCACTTTCTTGATCCGTTCCTCAAATTCGCCCCGGTATTTGCTTCCGGCGATCATCCCGGACAGGTCCAGCATGAGCACGCGCTTGTTCTTTACGGTTTCCGGCACGTCCCCCGCCACAATGCGCGCGGACAACCCTTCCACGATGGCGGTCTTTCCCACGCCCGGCTCACCCACCAGACAGGGGTTATTCTTTGTCCGGCGGCTCAGGATCTGGATCACGCGCTGAATCTCCTCCTGACGGCCGATGACCGGATCCAGCTTCCCCTCGGACGCCAGCTTGGTCAGATCCCGGCTGTAAAGCTCCAGCGTGGCCGTACCGCCCTTTTTCTTGACCTTCTTTCCGTCCTCTTTATGGGCCGCCGGGTCCTGGCCAATGGCCAGCAGCGTATCGGTGTATATCTTCTGGATCGACAGCGACAGCGTATTCATGATCCGGACCGCCACATTGTCCCCGTCCAAAATCAGCGCCAGCAGGATATGTTCGGTGCCGGTCAGAACGCTCCCCATCCGGCGCGCCTGTCTGTGGCTTTCATTGAGCACCTCCTGGGCTCTGGGCGAATAGCCGTCCCGCTCCAGAATCAGCGTCTCCCCTTCCGGCGCGATCAGATCGCGGATCATTTCCCGGACCGTCTCCTCCACGGCTCCGTTTCCCGCAAGCACCCTGGCCGCCACGCCCGTTCCTTCCCGAATCAGACCATACAGGATATGTTCCGTCCCGGTATATCCCTGATGCAGGCTTCTGGCCGCTCTGCCCGCCAAAAGCAGCGCGGTCCTGGCCTTATCTGTAAACTGTGACTGCATGTATCAAACTCCTCCATAACCTTCATAAATCTCATCTATGAGAGCATGCACTTCCTGTCTGGAAATATTCCTGCAGCTGGCTTTGGCCAAAATCACCTTCAGCTCCCCGCGCATTTCCTCCAGATTCTCCAACCGCGCTGCGTCGATGGCAATCACCGCGCCCCGCCGCCTGTCCACCTTGACAAAGCCCTCCTGTTTTAATACCGAATAGGCTTTATTCACCGTATGCATATTGATGCCGATGGATTCCGCCAGCTGGCGCACACTGGGCAAAACGTCGCCCTCCTGCAGTTCGTTGGAGGCAATCCCCATGATGATCCGATTGCGCAGCTGAATATAGAGCGCCTGGTCACTGTTAAAATCGATCTCGATCAACATACTTTCCTCCATTCCGGAGCGTCACAAATGGCCGATTGAAAAAAAGCGACCCGGCTCATTTTTCAATCTCTCTCCTTCTTTTGCAGTTTGTTCTATAAATAATATAACAGAACATCACCCATCCGTCAAGGAAAAACAAGCTCTGCCCGTATGTCTTACCGATTCAAAAGACCGGCTCCTGCGTGACGGCACGATCCGGTCTTTTTCTCCCTTGTCTTCTTATGATCCGGCTTTATTTCAGATCCAGAAATTCAAATTCCAGATCGTCGTCATCCAGAAAATTCTTGGACTGCCAGTTCTTCTCTCCCTGAGATTTGGATGTTTTTTTGCTGCGGCGCACAGGCTCGTCGTCTTCCTCGTCGTCGTCCTCATCCTCGTCCTCTTCATACCGGGCGCGCCGGGAGGACTGTTTTTTCTTTACGGATTTTTTGGCCGACCGGCGGGAACGTCTGACCTCTTCCTCGTCGTCGTCCTCGTCATCCTCGTCATCCTCATCGTCTTCGTCGTCTTCATCCTCATCCTCGTCATCGTCCTCGTCGTCACGGGAGGATCTTCTGGAAAAGAGACGTCTTCTTCTGGGATGCTCGTCCTCGTCGTCGTCCTCATCGTCGTCCTCCTCGTCGTCGTCCTCATCCTCGTCCTCGTCGTCCTCATACTCCTCATCCTCGTCGCTGTAAGCGCCCTTTAACTTGATGATGAGAATGGTCATTACAACGATCAGTACAAGAATGACGGCCGCCATCACAAGGATGACCAGACAAAGCCGGCCGGTCTGTTCTTCCAGCAGATCCGAATCCCCCTGACCGGCCTGGTTCTGTTGGATCAGATCCGGGACGCTGTATCGGGTTCCCATTGTATTGTCATGCAGAAACCATCCGCTGCCGCCGTTATCGTCGGTCTCATAAGCCACATAAAATTCGTCCGCAGGGGTTTCGGGCACGGGAACTTCCGGAACCGTTTCCTCCGGCTGGGGCTCTTCTGCCTCCACAGGAGCCACCTCGGTCTCATGGGCTTCTACCATATCGGAACGGACAAAACCGGTCACCGTACTGCCGTCGCTTTCATAACTCACCTCATACCAGGTCGCGCCGCTGTCATCCTGCTTTTCACCGGTCACAGTCAGTTCCGTCCCCCGGGTAACCCGGCCGACCTTCCCCGCGCCGGTTCCGGCATCGCTGCGTACGTTCACGCTGTCCTCCGTTACGGTGGCGCTGGTGACGGCATAGGCTGCCGCGCCGCCCGCGTCGCCTTCCTCTGCGGGCTGTTGTGCTTCCGGTGCGTCCTGGGGCTGTTCCACATTTTCCCCTTCGCCTTCCTGCGCCTCTCCGCCTCCGGTGGGCAGCGAGGTCCCGCCGGGATTACTGCTCAAGGGCACCGCGTTTACCAAAACCGGGCAGGCAAAGAAGAGATACAGCGCTGCCAGAAGACCGCACAGAGGCCTGACCGTCTTTCGTAAATTCTTTTTCATATTCCGCTCCTGTTCTTTTTGTTTCATTTTTCCTCTCATTCCGCCGCCGGAACGACGGCATCGCAGCCCATCAAAGATTAGGCTTCCTCTATGGCTTTTCCGATATCGTGTCTCATGTATTTATTCTTAAAATCCACCCATTCGGTGGCTTCATAAGCTTTTTTGCGCGCTTCGGACAGCGTGGCGCCCAACGCCGTTATGCCAAGCACCCGTCCGCCGTTTGTAAGGATCGTCTTTTTGTCGGCGTCCAGTTTGGTCCCCGCATGAAAGCAGAAGTAGTCCTGTTTGCCGTCAAACCGCTCCAGCCCGGTGATGGGAAATCCCTTTTCATACTTCACGGGATACCCTTCGGACGCAAGCACCACACAGACCGCGGCGTTGTCCTCAAACTCCAGCTCCAGCCGGTCCAACGTGCCGTCAATACAGGCGTTGCAGACATCAATGATATCGTTTTTCATCCGGGGCAGCACCACCTGTGCCTCCGGATCCCCGAACCGGGCGTTATATTCCAGCACCCTGGGACCGTCCGGCGTCAGCATCAGGCCGAAGAAAATCACACCCTGAAACGGTCTGCCCTCCGCCGCCATGGCGTCCACCGTCGCCTGATAAATATACTTCCGGCAATATTCGTCCACTTCCTTTGTGTAAAAAGGAGAAGGGGAGAAATTTCCCATCCCTCCCGTATTCGGTCCCTGATCCCCGTCCAGGGCCCGTTTATGATCCTGCGCCGAGGACATGATGCGGATGGTTTTGCCATCCACAAACGACAGCACCGAGACCTCCCGTCCGGTCAGGAATTCCTCAATGACCATCCGGTTGCCGGCGGAACCGAATTTTTGCTCCGTCATAATACTGCAGACGCCTTCTTCCGCCTCCTGCAGCGTAGAACAGATCAGCACGCCCTTGCCCAGCGCCAGGCCGTCCGCCTTTAACACCACCGGGAATTTTGCCTTCGTATGCAGATATTCCAGCGCTTCCTGCGCATCGGAAAAGATCTCGTAGGCCGCGGTGGGAATATGATACTTTTTCATCAGTTCCTTGGCAAACGCCTTGCTGCCTTCCAGCACCGCCGCATTTTTGCGCGGCCCGAAAGCCCGGATTCCGGCCTCCTCCAGCGCGTCCACAAGACCGCCCACCAGCGGATCGTCCATCCCGACGATCACCAGATCTATGGCCTTTTCCTTTGCAAACGCCACGATCCGGTCAAATTCCATGGCGCCGATGGGCACGCAGCCGGCGATCTGCGCGATCCCCGCATTTCCGGGCGCGCAATAGATCTCCTCCACCTTTTTGCTCTTTGCCACGGCAGCCGCGATGGCATGTTCCCTTCCGCCGCTTCCAACGATCAATACCTTCATCTGATCTTAACCCTTCTTTCCTCTACCGTAACCCTGCCGTTTGCGATCAGATCAATCGCCTGAGGCAGAATCTGCCATTCCGCTTCTTCCATCACCCTTTGCTGCAGCGATTTGGCCGTATCCTCCGGATGCACCTCCACCGCCTTTTGCAAAAGGATGGGCCCCGTATCCATCCCGGCGTCCACAAAGTGAACGGTGGCCCCCGTCACCTTGACGCCGCGGGCCAGCACCGCCTCGTGAACCCGCAGGCCGTAATATCCCACGCCGCAAAAGGACGGGATCAGCGACGGATGAATGTTGATGATGCGGTTTGGAAACGCCTCCACCAAAGCCGGGGGAATCGCCACCAGAAAGCCCGCCAGGACAATCAGATCCGGAGCAAGCTGCCTGACCGTCTGGGTAAACGCCTCATAAAACGCCTCCCGTTTGTCAAACGAGCCGGGGGAGAGGCACATAGAGCAGATTCCCCGATCTTTGGCCCGCTGCAGGGCGTACGCGCCTGCGTTGTTGCTGATGACCCACTCCACCTTTGCGTTGGTGATCCTCCCGGTATCGATGGCGTCCAAAATCGCCTGAAGATTCGTACCGCCGCCGGAAACGCACACAAGCACCTTTAACATAAATCGACTCCCTTTTCTCCCGCCTCAACGGATCCGATCACACAGGCGCGCTCGCCTGCCTCCAAAAGAGCCTGTATCGTCCGCCCGGCATCGTCCGGACGCACGGCGACGACCATGCCGATCCCCATATTGTAGGTATTGTACATGATCCGCTCCTCGATCTTACCCTGTCTTTCCAAAAGCCGGAAAATGGACGGCACTTCATAGCTGTCCTTTTGGATAATCGCGCGCGTGCCTTCCCGGAGCATGCGGGGCACATTCTCATAAAATCCCCCGCCCGTAATATGGCTGCACGCCTGTATCCTCACGCCGGCGTCCTTTACGGCCTTCAGCGCTTTTACATAAATCCTGGTCGGAGCAAGCAGCGTCTCCCCCAGGGTACTTCCCAATTCGTCGTAATAGGTTCCCAGGCTCTTTGGCGTCATTTCAAACACGCTGCGCACAAGGGAAAACCCGTTGGAATGTACACCGGAACTGGCGATCCCGATCAGCACATCTCCGGGCTGCAGATCGGCGCCGGTGATCAGATCCTTTTCATCCACCACGCCCACCGCAAAGCCCGCCAGATCGTATTCCTCTTCCGGGTAAAAACCGGGCATTTCCGCCGTCTCGCCGCCGATCAGGGCCGCGCCCGCCTGTAAGCATCCGTCCGCCACGCCCTTGACGATGGTGGCGATTTTCTCCGGACGGTTTTTGCCGCAGGCGATATAATCCAGGAAAAACAGCGGCTCGCCGCCCGCGCAGGCAATATCGTTGACGCACATGGCCACACAATCAATGCCCACCGTATCGTGCCTGTCCATCAGAAACGCCAGCTTTAATTTCGTACCCACGCCGTCCGTTCCGGAAACCAGAGTGGGTTTTTCCATCTTTTTGAAGCGTTCCATGGAAAAGGCACCGGAAAAACCGCCGATGCCGCCCAATACTTCCGGACGCATGGTGTTTTTCACATATTGTTTCATCAGTTCCACCGAGCGATAGCCGGCTTCAATATCCACGCCCGAACTCTTATAATCCATACCTACCTCCGCTGTGTATTCGTCATCCGTCCGCTTTATTTTGCATAGGTTTTCCAGCCGCTCTCCTGCAGCCGTTCATCCTTCTTCTCCACGCCTTCCTTCATGCTCCGGCCGTACTCTTTTAATTTGGAAAGAAGCTGCGGATCGGAAACCGAAAGAATCCTCGCCGCCAGAAGGCCCGCATTGGCGCCGCCGTTGATCGCCACGGTGGCCACCGGAATCCCGGAGGGCATCTGTACAATGGAATACAGGGAATCTCTCCCGCCCAGGGATGTGGTGTGCATGGGAATCCCGATGACAGGCATCGGAAACAGAGCCGCGCACATGCCCGGCAGATGCGCCGCCATACCCGCGCCCGCGATGATCACCTTGATCCCGCGCGATTCCGCGGTCCTGGCGTATTCGAAAAACGTCTCCGGCATCCGGTGTGCGGAAATGATGCGCATTTCATAGGAAATACCGAACTGGTCCAGAATATCCGCGGCCTTTGCCATCACCGGCATATCGGAGTCGCTGCCCATCACAATACTGACCTGCGCCATATCTTATCTCCTCCCTGCTGTCTGAAAACACTTTGATACATGATACAGTGTACTAAAATTTGTCCGGCATTGCAAGGGAAAATTATCCGCTGTAAAACGGCAGATTCAGCTCCTGCGTCCCCTCCAGCACAAACCGGCCGTCCCGGATCAGATCGATCCGCGTCCCGTCCGCCTTCACCGCCGTCACCTCTCCCAACTCCTCATAGGGAATGGTAATGTCCGTATGGCAGTTGAAATACGCTTTCTCAAAGTCCTTGCAGCGCAGCGCGGAGACCTCGTTCTCCCTGGCCACGAGGGCTTTTCCGTTCGGATTATAGGTCATCCGTTCCTCCTCATGGCTGTAACAGGTGTCCCCCACCGCAAAATGGGGGCCCATCTTTTCCGCAATCAGAATCGGCATCCGGTCCAGGATCCCGTATCGTTTTGCGGTCATAAAGGCGGCGGTATTGGTCCCGATGGCAAATTCCCCCAGCGGGAGCGTTTTATGATGATGCAGCACCTTGTCCTCCAGCAGCTTCTTTCCCTCCTGGGGACGTTCAAAATTCGCGCATCCGTAATCTGCGATCATCCCGTCCCGGAAGGTAAGCTCCAGATCCAGATAGCGGATGCCGTTTAAATACACGCAAGGCACATGCAAAAGCCCCTGCGTGCCCGCAAGCTGCGGCGAGGTAAACACTTCCCCCACCGGGATATTCACATCCGCCAGACAGTTTTCAAAGTTCGT
Source organism: uncultured Eisenbergiella sp. (assembly GCA_947626995.1). Classification (GTDB taxonomy): domain Bacteria; phylum Bacillota; class Clostridia; order Lachnospirales; family Lachnospiraceae; genus Gallintestinimicrobium. The sequence goes on from CANQUI010000007.1 coordinate 47,739, forward strand.
CTCTTGCTGCGGGTCCTTTAACTTATGCAGCATGATCTTTAAGTCCGTCCGGTTTTGATTTTTTCCCTTCACCTCTACCCAGGCCGCCTGATCCAACGCGTCGATGAGCGTTTGCTGCATGATCTCATATCGTCTAGTATCCAGCGTATTGACCGCCGCAATCGCGTCAAAGATCGCCGGATACTCCTCCCCGATCTGGGGTATCGGGAAGGCAATAATCGTAAAGCTGCGCTCCCAGGGATCCATATAGTCGTTGGCCTGCATGTCCGCCCGGTTCTGGTATTCCACCGACAGCTTCTCCTGTCTTTTCGACAGCGTCAGCCTTTCCTTCTTTCTCTCCGGCTCAAAGGGAACCTCTCCGAAGCTTTCGATCACCGCCGGCCCCGCCTGCGAGGTCGCCTTCCTTCGGTATTTCTCCCAGGCGTTTTTGCGGCACTCCAGCTTGTGATTCACAAATTGCCGGTCCAGATAGAGGGCCTGATCGTGTTCATGGTCATATTCAAACTGCCGGTTCACCCAGCCTCCGAAAAAGCCGTTCTTCGAAACGCTTCTGCCCGCCAGGAAACTGGAGGGCGCCCGGTAGATCACCGGCTGTAGCCCCATCTTCCGGAAATTCTTTACCGCCTCCCGGACGATCCTTTCAAATCCCAGCGGATAACGCAGATTTACGGAACATTTCCGGTCCAGCCGCTTTTTGGCCAGCTCAAACCCCCTTTGAAATCCTCCGGTATACGCGTCCGCGATGCGCCGGATCGTTTCCTCAGGCAGCGCGTTGAGATGTTCCGCCGTCTTCCACTGATCGTCCGTAATATATTCGCCGTAATAAAACAGATAACGAATATCGGACAGATCGCTCTCCTCCAAAATCCGGAGCGCGAAATTTCGTTCCCAGTCCACACTGTCGGCGACCGCCCGTTCCATGATCGGTTCCATATAATCGCTGGCGAACCAGTAATAAATCTTCCTGACGGTTTCCCACGCGGGAACGCCGCCTTCCTCTGTAAAGGCGCTGCAAAAAGCGCCGTAAATCTCCAGAAACAGTTCCATGCGGATGGTCACCGCTTCCAGATCCTGCTCGTAGACAAACGCGGGAAGGCTGTGCAGCTCCGCGCTCAGCGCGCACAGGATCCGGCCGTAATCGCGCCCCAACTTTTGCACGGCAAACGTGGGATTGGCATAGCTTGTTTCATAGTTTTTTCCCACCAGATCGATGAAACAGGCCTCATTGTGGCGCGTAAGCGTGGACAGATCCGCTTTTTTAAGCGCCCCGGAGGCAATCCATTCGTATTCCTCCGCCATGACGGTAAGATACGCCGCGCTTTCCGCAAAAAAAGGCCGGAACCGCTTTTCCGTTTCCTGCTGCCCTGCGATCTGCCCGATCCGGCCCAGCGCCAAATCATATCGTTCTTCTATCACCGTCATAAGCCGCGCACCCCCGCATACACAATAAAGCCGACGCCCACAAGCGCCAGCAGATTCAACACAATTCCAATCCACGCAAACAGATAAAACCGGTCCTCCTCCAGCTTTGCCAGCACGCCCAGAATCAGTCCCGCCACGGAAAAAAGCAGGCACAAAAGCCCTGCGACGCCATATTTCACATAAGCGTCCCCCTGATTCAAAAACGTCAGATAAACCGCCAGAATCAGCCCCACCAGCGACAGGGCGCCGAAAAACGCGGACAAAATGCCTTTCCCGGATTCCGATTTATCGGTAAAAATATACCCTCTTCGAGCCATGATGCGTCCTTTCTGCCGCTTTGCAGGCTCCCTGCAAAGCTTAGAACAAAATCTTGCTTCTGCGCGCCAAAAGTCTGGCGCCTCCCACAATCAGCAAGACGCCGCTGACAATCCCCAGCACCAGCACGGTGACACCCACCGCAATATTGAGGGCGCCGCAGCCGCCCATGACCTTATACGTTTTTTCTTCCATTATTTGCTCCTTTCCCCAATCCGGATCACTTCGCGCCATAGAGTGCATAGTATGCGTCCAGATCAGCCTTGACGGACGCGTCGATATAAACTTTGCCCCGATAAGGATGTTCATACAGATATTCGATCACTTCCTGCATGCTTACGATGGCCTGCGCGGGAAATCCATAGGTTTCGCTGATCTCGTCCAGCGCGCTCTTTGTTGTCGTAAGCCCCCGCTCCATACGGTTTAGGGAAACCATCAGCCCCTTGATCTGTACGTTCGCCTGGGCTGTGAGGATCGGGAAGGTCTCCGCGATGGATTTGCCGGAGGTGGTCACGTCCTCAATGATCACCACCCGGTCGTTGTCCTTTAGCCTGCTGCCCAGCAAGATACCCGTGTCCCCGTGATCCTTGGCCTCTTTGCGGTTGGAACAGTAACGCACCTCCTTTTGGTACAGCCGGCTTAACGCCATTGTCGTCGCCACGGCCAGAGGGATCCCCTTATACGCCGGTCCGAACAGCACATCGAAATCCAGCCCGTAGCGGTCGTGGATGGCCCTGGCGTAATACTCGCCCAGTCTGGTCAGTTCCGCGCCGGTCACATAGGCGCCCGCGTTCATAAAAAAGGGGGACTTCCGGCCGCTTTTGAGGGTAAAGCTCCCAAATTTCAAGACGTCGCTGTCCAGCATAAATTCAATAAATTCTTTCTTATACGCTTCCATTTTTCCTCCCGTCCGGCCTTTGCCGGTGTGTTTCGTTTATCGGTTTTCCAGCGCCCGGGCAATATCCTCTTTCATATCCAGTACCGCCTGACGGGCCGCGTCCGCGTAATGTTTTGCCCCGAACCGGGCGTATTTTTCCTGCTGATATGCCGCGATGATGCCCCGGGACGAATTGATGATCGCGCCCAGTCCGTCCTCGTTGAAAAAATGCACCAGATCCGCCCCTTTTCCGCCCTGCGCGCCATAGCCCGGCACCAGGATGAAGGTTTTGGGCATGAGCCTGCGCAGGATCTTCCCCTGTTCGGGATAGGTCGCGCCTACCACTGCGCCGACGCAGCTGTACTGCTCTCCCATACACGTTTCTCCCCACTGCGCCACCTTTTCTCCGACCAGTTCATACAAAGGCCTTCCCTCCACCAGACGGTCCTGAAATTCCCCGCTGCTGGGATTGGAAGTTTTGACCAGTACAAAGATACCCTTTTTTTGTTCCCGGCAGACATTTAAAAAAGGCGTTATGCCGTCCGATCCCAGATAAGGATTGACCGTGGCAAAATCCGCGTCAAAGGGGGCGTAGGATTTCGTCCCCACCGTAACCTTTCCAAGATGCGCTACAGCGTATGCTTCGGATGTGGATCCGATATCGCCCCGTTTCACATCCGCAATCACCAAAAGATCCTTCTGTTTGCAGTAATCCACCGTCTTTTGATAGGCGATCAGGCCCGGCGTGCCAAACTGCTCATACATGGCGATCTGCGGCTTGACCGCGGGAACCAGATCGCAGACCGCGTCCACGATCCCCTTGTTGTAGGCAAAGATCGCCTCCGCCGCCCCCTGCAGGGTTTCCCCGTATTGGGCAAACGCCTCCTGCCGGATATGCTCCGGCACAAACTTCATCACGGGATCCAGTCCCACGACGATGGGCGCGTTCTTTTTTTTGATTCTGTCAATCAGCCGATCCATCATCCTCTGTTCTCCTTCTTTCACCCGGTTTTGCGTTCTGTACGCATATCCTGTTCTTTTTTAACAGCAGAGGCCGCCTGATCTGCCGGCAGCCCCTGTATCCTTCCTTTTTTGGCTCTGCCCTCAGACGCCGGATTGCGCCGTTCATCTGGTCTGCAGAAACTCATTTTCCCGCTGCGCCTTTTCGTCATCCGGATACAGCGACAGATACTGGCGCATGGCGGCCTTGGCATTATCGAACTGCCCCAGGTGCTCGTAGGCTACGATCTGATTGAACTGCAAAGACTGCATCACGTTGTTGCCGTCAATCGCCAGCCCGGACTGAAACGCGCTAAGCGCCGCCTCATAATCTCCCGCTTTCATTTTGCAAATGCCCAGCTGATTGTAGATACCGGCATCCGGCTGCTTGGTCTCCAGATAATTGTTGTACACGCTGGCCGCGTAATTGTAATCTCCCAGACGCTCGTACGTCTGTCCCAGAAGCGAGGTGGCCTGGGCACCCGCAGAATCCTTGGCGCTCTCCAAAGCCAGCCTGGCCTGTTCATAATCCTCCAGATAAAAATACATCCGTCCCTTATCATAGTCGCTCAGACGCAGGCTCTCGTCCGCAAGCACCGCTTCCAGATACGCCTTGCCCATTTCTTCCTGTCCGAAGCGGCTGCAGCTTTGGTAAATGTTCACATACTGGTCAAAATCCGTCCGGTCCACCGCCACCGCGCGATCAAAATCCGCTTTTGCCTGCTCGGGCTTTTCCTGCTCCAGTTCGATGGTCCCCTTTAAAAACCAGGCGTCCTTTTCCTGCGGCCGCAGCGCGGTGATCGCATCGTACACCTCCACCGCTTCTGCGAGCTGACCGTTCCTGTAATAAGCGGTAGCCAGATAATAATTGATATCATAATCCAGATCGTCGGGAACCGGGCCGCTTAAGGCAAGCGCGGCCTTTAGATTGGTGATGGCGTTTTCGTAATCCGTCTGTCCCATACAGGCCAGCCCCCGCCCCCGATAGATCATCTGCCGGTCCTCGTCGTTTACCACGGCGGTTTCAAAGCTGGCAAGCGCGCCCTCGTAATCCATCTGCTGAATCTGCTGGATCCCCTGTATGATATTTTCATTTTCCACCGACGCGCACCCTGCCGTCATCGCTGCGGCAAAACAGGCGCAAACAACGCCGGCGATCCTGTTTCTTTTCATATTGCCAAACACCTCAAAATCCCTCTGAATGTTTTTTCAAACGGCTCCAAAACGTGCGTCTGTAAGCCTGCGGTCATTCTATTATAGCATACTTCGGATCGAATGAAAATGCGGATTCAGATTTTTTTCCGCAGTCCCCGGGGATAATGGTTTTTCATCTGCCCTCCGGCCTGTTTGCCCCAGCCGATGCCATACCCGTCCGTGGTGATCAGATACCAGCCCTTCCCGCCGGAAAACGGCATGGTTAAACCCGTCAGCCAGTCCCGGATCTCTTTGCCGTCTGCAGGCAGATCCAGCGTATGGCGCACCTCCCGAGTTTGCCACTTGTCAGTTGATCTCAATTAAATTTTTTTCCTTATTTTGCAAGGTTTTCCTTGCTTTTTTTG
>CANQUI010000008.1 GCA_947626995.1 uncultured Eisenbergiella sp.
AATATATAAAATTCGCCAAATTTTAAAGGGCGGTGGAATTTACTTTTTCACTGGAATTTCGGATTGCAAGTCAGCTATTTCTTCAAATTTTATCCTTTTTTCTTAGTCCCGATCCTTTCCTGCCACACATCAAATGGAAGAGGACGCAATTGTAGTAAAAAAAAGAATTAAATTACGGTATTATTTGGGAATCTTCCCTTTACAACGCGAGACAATTCTGTTATGATAACACTACTATAGAAGGGGCGAATTTATACGATTTTTGCGTACGGACTTCAAAACAGAGGGACTGTATTGTGAATTTTGAATGAATTTTGCAGTGAGATCCAAAAAGGAGAAAGGAGAAGTTGATGAAGATCGCAAAAAGAGCATTGGTGCTGGTACTGGCGCTTTCCATGATTCTTTCCGGCACGGCGTTCCGGGTTTCGGCGGAAGAAGCGGCGTCGGAAGGCAAGGAGCCTGCGGTGACGCAGCAGCAGTCGACGGAAGAAACGACGGCGCCGGAGGAAGAGGAGACAAAAGCAGAGCCCGAGGGGGAATCGCTTCCCGATTCGCAGCCTGCTGCTTCCGAAGGGGAGGCGCTTTTTGATTCGCAGCCCGCTGCTCCCGAGGGGGAGGCGCTTCCGGTTTCGCAGGATGGCGAACAGTCCGCGGCGCCGGAATTATCCATGATGATGCTGGACGACCTGCCGCAGGGCGCTTCTGCGAGTTATACATACGTGGTGTCTTTTGACGCCAACGGAGGGGATCCTGACAGTGTGCCGGCCCCGATGACCGTAAAAACAAGCAGCACGGAAAATAAAAATGGTCTAAGTATTTCGTTTACCTCACCCGGCAAAATTCCCACCCGCGAGGGATTTAAGTTTGTGGGCTGGTCGGAAAGTCCGGACGGTCCGGTGTGCCTGGATGAAAGTATGTGCGGATGGGGGACAAGGACAAAGTTCCCGGCGGGCACCTATGAGGTGACCTGGTACGCCAAATGGGAGGAGATTCAGGCGCCCAGCAATACGTATGAGATTTATTATTTTCTTCGCGTGCCTGCGGGAAGAGATGCAACAGAGTTTTTATGGGACGACGGCACTTCTGATGGATTGAAACTTGAGAGCGGAAAGACGACTGCCCAGACCGCAGAGATTTCCGTGAAGTCCGATCTTACGGACTCTTTGGGTGAGTATGTTCTGGCAGGCTGGGCCACCCAGGAGGGCGCGGCCGATCCGGATCCCGCCTATCCGCTCAACGGGAGCTTTACCATCCGTTTTGACGGGACAACCAGCACGCGGGTCAATCTGTATCCTGTCTGGGAGAAAAAGGGGGAGCAGGAGGAAACGGAGTATACGATCCGCTTTGCAATGGAGGATTCCACCGGATATGTGGATCTGGCGCAATCTACCGTTCCGGAGGCCATAACAGGACTGAAAAAGGACGACTCGGGCAATGTGGTAAGCGAGAACGCGCCGTCGGCCAATCCTGCGCTTCCGGAAGAATACAAGAGCCAGGGAATTGGGGGCAGGGCTTTTCTTGGATGGGCAAGAAATCCTCAGGCCGTGACGCCGGAATGGAAAGCGGGAGACCCCATTACGCTGCCGGCTTCGGCCTTTTCGGCCCAGTATGAGATTACCCTGTACGCGGTGCTGGGTTGGGCGGAGCCCGCGCCGGCCGTGAGCTATACGGTAAAATATGATTTAAACGGCATGAACGGAAGGTCGCCTGCGGCAGCCACGATAGAAGCAAAGGCGTCCGATCAGACGCTGCAGGTCACGCTGCCCTCCTTTTCCGCCTCCGCCAGCGGCAACACGCTGCTGGGCTGGGCGCTTACCAAGGATGCCGCAGATCCGCTGGGAAAGGCGGGGGAGACGGTTTCGATACCGGTTCCCGCAGACGGCAACACGATTACCCTGTATGCCGTGTGGAAAACAAAATATGACTTCATAGTGATTTTAAACGGAAATGGGGGAACGTTTAAAGCGGCGGGGGGCAGTCCCGTCTATGAGGCGAAAAAGTCCGGCGTTTCCACAAATGTTACATTTGGCTCCGGCGATATGAGAACGCCGGTACGGGAGGGCTATCGGTTCCTCGGATGGACGACGGATCAAACATCCGGTCAGAAGGATCCCTCGTTTGGAGGATCCTTCAACCCCACTCTGTTTGGCGCCGTCAAAACCACAGAGGGCAATACGACGACCTATACCCTTACCCTTTATGCCGTTTGGGAAGAACAGTATCAGTTCCGTTTTGATGCCAACGGCGGAACGGGAGCCCCCGGAAATCAGCTGGCGAATCTGAGTCAGGGGAAGGATGAAATTTCCGCAAAAATTCCCGCGGCCAAACCTGTCCGCAAAAAATATGTCTTCCAGGGCTGGGCGCTGGATCCGAAAGCGCCAATAGCGGAATATCAGCCCGGAGAAACCGTCAGCGTACCGCTGCCAAAGAGCGAAAAAACGGTGACCCTGTATGCGGTCTGGAAACCGGAAGAGGCGTCTCAGGATGCCTACTGGCTGAATTTTGATGCCAACGGCGGCGAGAACGCACCCGAAAAAATCTGGGCGGAAGGATCCCAAATGTCGGAGAAGCTGTGCGTATTCTTCGATGTCCCGGAATCCTATCCTACTAAGGCAGGATATTCCTTCGCCGGCTGGGCGCTTTCACCCTACGCCGACAGCGTTCTGTTTTATCCCAAGGATACGGTGGCCTTTACGAAATTCGACGAGGCGGGAGGCCATACGGAAACCTGTTACGCCGTATGGACGCCGGGAGAAGGGAACGATGTGACCGAAAGGCCGAAGGAAGAAGGCTGGCAGGGCGGAAACGCGGCGGTCGCATGGATTTATACGTATTATCTGGCCTATGATCCCAACGGCGGAACAGGAGCGCCCGGAACCATTTCCACTCCGGATTCCTCCAATCTGGCCGACGGATATTTTACCACGAAAAAAGACGGGATCACGGTAAAGATTTCCGAACAGCGGCCTGTCCGCAGCGGCTATGATTTCCTGGGCTGGGCAGATACGGCCAACGCTTCCGCAGCGCAGTATCAGCCGGGCGGAACCATTCGGCTGGAGGGTACGAACGAGAAGTATAACATCACTACGATTTATGCGGTATGGAGAAGGCGGGGAGGCGGAACCGATCCGGGTCCCAATCCCACGCCTACCCCGACCCCCACTCCGACGCCCACTCCGACTCCTACCCCGACTCCGACGTCTACGTCCGTGATAACGGTACCGACGGCACAGGGCGTGTTGGGAGAAAGAGTGGAGACCCAGACGATTCCGGAACAGACGCAGGGCGTGCTGGGCGCGCGTACGGGTGACGAAGCCCCGGTGGCAAAATGGGCCGCCCTGTTCGCGGCAGCGCTGCTGGCGCTGGCCGGGGTGTTTGCCCTTGGGAACCGGAAAAAACGTTTTGAGGATACCGGGGAATAAATAAGCGCAGGAACCGTCAGAATGAAAACGGTTTTTCAGACAGGGAGAGACAGGCCCGGACAGGGCCCGCCTCTCCCTGTTTTTGGGATTCCTGTTGTCAGACCGGGCAAAATTTATAGTTGGAAAACAAGGAGAATTATGGTACAATGTCGCTAGATAATGGCTAGATTATGCGGTCAGGAGGATTCAAAAGCATGAGGACCTATCTTGTGACGGGAGGGGCCGGTTTTATTGGCTCCAATTATATCCACTATATGTTCCGAAAGTACGGGGACGCCATTCGCATCATCAATGTGGACGCGCTGACGTACGCCGGGAACCTGGAAAACCTAAAAGACGTGGAAAACCTTCCCAATTATACCTTTATCAAGGCGGATATCTGCGATAAGGAAGCCATTTCGAAGATCTTTGCACACAACGAGATCGACCGGGTGGTGCATTTTGCGGCGGAGAGCCATGTGGACAGAAGCATCCGTACGCCGGAGGTGTTTGTGCAGACCAATGTGCTGGGCACGGCGGTAATGTTAAACTGCGCCAAGGAGGCGTGGGAGCTTCCCGACGGCAGCTTTCAGCCGGACAAGAAGTTTTTGCATGTTTCCACGGACGAGGTTTACGGTTCCCTGACGGAAGACGGCGGTTATTTTTATGAGACGACGCCCTATGCGCCCCACAGTCCCTACTCCGCCAGCAAAGCCGGTTCCGATATGCTGGTAAAGGCCTATATGGACACGTACCACTTTCCGGCCAACATTACCAACTGTTCCAACAATTACGGGCCGTATCAGTTCCCGGAAAAGCTCATCCCGCTGATCATCAACAATGCGCTTCACGGCAAGAAGCTGCCGGTGTACGGAGACGGTAAAAATGTCCGGGACTGGCTGTATGTGGAGGATCACGCCAAGGCCATCGATATGGTGCAGGAGCAGGGAAAGCTGTTTGAAACCTACAATGTGGGCGGCCACAACGAAAAGCAGAATATTGAGATCATTCATATTATCCTGGACACGCTGCGGGAGATGCTGCCCGATTCCGATCCCAGAAAGGCGCTGGTGACAGACGATCTGATCACGTATGTGCAGGACCGCAAAGGGCATGACAGAAGATACGCCATCGCGCCGGATAAAATCCGGGAGCAGATCGGCTGGTATCCGGAGACCATGTTCCGGGAGGGGATCAAAAAGACCATCGCCTGGTATTTTGACCATGGGGACTGGATGGAAAATGTGACAAGCGGCGATTATCAGAAATACTACAGTGAGATGTACCATGTCAATCCACAGACAGGAGAGTGATTTGTATGAAAGGTATCATTCTTGCGGGAGGATCCGGCACCCGGCTCTATCCGCTGACCAAGGCGATTTCCAAACAGATCATGCCCATCTATGATAAGCCCATGATCTATTATCCGCTGTCTACGCTGATGCTGGCGGGGATCCGGGAGATTCTGATCATTTCCACGCCCCGGGACCTGCCGGTGTTTGAAGAACTGTTCGGTACCGGAGAACAGCTCGGACTGTCGTTTTCCTACGCGAAGCAGGAGTATCCCAGGGGACTGGCGGACGCGTTTTTGATCGGCGCGGATTTTATCGGAAACGACAGCGTGGCGCTGGTTCTGGGCGATAATATTTTCTATGGACAGAGCTTTTCCCGGGTGCTGCAGCGGGCGTCGCAGCGGGAAGAAGGGGCGACGATCTTTGGCTATTTTGTCCGGGATCCCCGGGAATACGGCGTCGTGGAATTTGACGAGACCGGACGGGCCATTTCCATTGAGGAAAAGCCGGAACATCCCAGGAGCAATTATGCGGTGCCCGGCCTGTATTTTTACGATAACGATGTGATTCAGATCGCCCGCAATGTGAAGCCCTCCCCCCGGGGCGAGATTGAGATCACTTCCGTCAACAACGAATATCTGCGGCGCGGCACGCTGATGGTGGAAACGCTGGGACGGGGGTTTGCATGGCTGGATACGGGCAACCACGATTCGCTGCTGGATGCGTCGGATTTTGTGGCGGCGGTGCAAAAAAGGCAGGGAATGTACATTTCCTGTATCGAGGAGATCGCTTTTCGGCGGGGATTTATCAGGAAAGAACAGCTGCTTGAGCTGGCCGAGCCGCTGATGAAGACCAATTACGGGAAATATCTGGTAGACGTGGCCAACGGATTATGAACGGAAGACGGCACAAAATAAAAAAGAGGTGTGAAAATGGGCAGAATTACGGTAGAAACATGTCATATTGAAGGGCTTAAGGTGATCACGCCAAAGGTGCACGGCGACAATCGGGGATACTTTATGGAGACCTATCAGTACAACGATTTCGCGGCGGCGGGGATCGATTCGGTATTCGTACAGGACAATCAGTCCGCCTCCCGTAAGGGCGTGCTGCGCGGCCTGCACTTCCAGATCCATTATCCCCAGGACAAGCTGGTGCGGGTGCTGCGGGGCGAAGTGTTCGACGTGGCGGTGGATCTGCGCAAAGGCTCGCCCACTTTCGGCCAGTGGTACGGGGTGATCTTATCCGAGGAAAATAAAAAGCAGTTTTTCATCCCCAAAAATTTCGCCCACGGGTTTCTGGTGCTTTCCGAGTACGCGGAATTCGCTTATAAATGTTCGGACTTTTATCATCCCGACGACGAAGGGGGACTGCTTTGGAACGATCCCGATATCGGGATTTTGTGGCCCATCCCGGAAGGCATGGAGCTGATCCAGTCGGAAAAGGACAGGCTGTGGGGCGGTCTGAGGGAATATACGGGAAAATAACATGAAGAAAATCAGTAAAAAAACGGGAATCACCATCTTTACGACTCTGATGGTGATTCTTGGCGCAATGATTGTGATTTACCACAACCCGCTGGCGGATCCGGCGGACGAACTGCTCAAAAAATCCATTGCCTGCGCTCTGATCGTTGCGGCCATCGTTGCTTTTATCGTTTTATATGATAAGATTACGGTGCTGCCCTGGGAACTGTATCAGAACCGGCGGCTGATCTGGAAGCTGGCCAGAAGCGATTTCAAGAAGCGCTATGCCGGTTCCTATATGGGCGCTTTCTGGGCGCTGGTACAGCCGGTGGTGACCGTGGCGCTGTATTATGTGGTATTTGAAATCCTGCTTCCCAACCGGCAGCAGATCGTGTCCGGAGGGGTGATGGACGTTCCCTTCGTGCCCTTTCTTGTGGCGGGGCTGGTGCCGTGGTTTTATTTTTCCGAGGCGCTGACCAGCGCCATGACGGCGCTGCTGGAATACAATTATCTGGTCAAGAAGGTGGTCTTTAAGATCAGTATCCTGCCCATCATTAAGATTATCGCGGCTACTTTTATCCATGCCTTCTTTGTGGTGGTGGCGCTTCTGATCGCCTGTCTGTATGGCTATTATCCCAGCCTTTATACGCTGCAGGTATTTTACTACAGCGCCTGCATGTTTATTTTTGTGCTGGCCATCAGCTATACCACCTGTTCCGTGGTGATCTTCTTTCGGGATCTGCAGTCCATCGTCAATATCTTTTTGCAGGTGGGCATGTGGGCGACGCCGATTCTGTGGCCCATCGCCCAGTTTCGTGACAAAATACAGATGTTTTTAAAGATCAATCCGTTGGTTTATATCGTGGAAGGATACCGCAGCGCCATCTACGGCCACCAGTGGTTCTGGGAGGATTTTTATTCCACCGTCTACTTCTGGGTCATCACCGTCGTCCTGTTTATTTTCGGCGCCGTCATCTTCAAACGGCTTAAGATACACTTTGCGGACATCATGTGACATTCCGGCAGGATTGGGGAAAGCAGGATATGGAAAACAGGGAAATCGCCATCCATGTGGAGGGGCTGAACAAAATATACAAGCTTTACAGCCGCAATCGCGACCGCCTGATCGAATCTCTTGGGCTGTCCAGAAAGCCGCGTTCCACGCAGCATTACGCGCTGCGGGATGTGGATCTGGACATTTACAGGGGTGAGACGGTAGGCATTATCGGCACCAACGGCTCCGGAAAATCTACGATTTTAAAGATCATCACCGGCGTGCTGCACGAAACCAGCGGCACGGTGCAGGTGAACGGCAGGATCTCGGCGCTGCTGGAGCTGGGCGCCGGCTTTAACATGGAGTATAACGGAATAGAAAACATCTATTTAAACGGCATGATGATCGGTTTTTCCGAAAAGGAGATCGATGAAAAGCTGCAGGATATCCTGGATTTTGCGGATATCGGGGACTATGTGTATCAGCCGGTCAAGACCTATTCCAGCGGGATGTTTGTCCGGCTGGCTTTTGCGGTGGCCATCAACATCGATCCGGAGATCCTCATTGTGGACGAGGCGCTTTCCGTGGGCGACGTGTTTTTTCAGGCCAAATGTTACCGCAAATTTGAGGAGTTTAAGGAAAAAGGGAAGACGATCCTGTTTGTCAGTCATGATTTAAGCGCCATCAGCAAATACTGTGACAGAGCCGTTTTGCTCAATCAGGGCAGAAAGCTGGGAGAAGGCAGCCCCAAGGAGATGATCGACGCCTACAAGCAGGTGCTGGTAGGACAATACGAGCTGCCGGAGGCGGCAAATGTACCGGATCTGACGGCGGACGAACAGGTGCGGGAGGCGCTGGAGAAAAAGAAAAGGCAGCAGGCCGGCGTGAACCCCAATACGCTGGAGTACGGGACCGGCCAGGCGAAGATTGCGGATTATTATATTACGGATCAAAAGGGCGTCCGTTCGTCGGCGATCCTAAAGGGTGATCTTTTCACCATGCACATGCGGGTGAAGATTCTGGAGGATCTGCCCGAGCCGATTTTCGCCCTTTCCATCAAAAACAGCAAAGGCGTGGAAATCACCGGCACCAATACCATGTTCGAAAAGGCGTTTCTGGACGGGGTGAAGGCGGGGGAGACAAAGGAGATCACCTTTACCCAGAAGATGCGGCTGCAGGGCGGGGAGTATCTGATTTCCCTGGGCGTGACGGGCTATGAGAAGGACGAGTTTAAAGTGTATCATCGGCTTTACGACGTGATGGAGCTTACGGTGGTCTCGGACAAGGATACGGTAGGCTATTTCGATATGGAATCCAAAGTGGAAGTAAAGGATATTTGACCTATGCAAGACGCCAGAAGAGAAAAAATCGGCGAGGTGACGCTGGACTACACCCATTATCCGGGCAGGGATCTGTACTGCGACGGCGCGGTGGAACAGGAGCTTCTTGCCATTGCGCAGAACGTGCCGCCCGAGCGTTACAACCATGTGATCCGGGAGAAAAAAAGCTGGGAAGTGCTTTATCATTTTTCCGATCTGCGGGAGAATATCGTATCGTGGCTCCCTTTTGAGAAGGGCATGAAGGTGCTGGAGGTGGGGTCCGGCTGCGGGGCCATTACGGGAAGTCTGGCCAGGCTGGCCGGCAGCGTGACCTGCGTGGATCTGTCCGGCATGCGCAGCCGCATCAACGCCTACCGCCACAGGGACTGCGCCAACGTGACCATCCATGTGGGGAATTTTCAGGACATCGAGCCCGATCTGCCCGCCGACTACGATTATGTCTTCCTGATCGGGGTCTTCGAATACGGACAGAGCTATATCGGCACAGGGACGCCTTTTCAGGATTTTTACCGCATCGTAAAGCGCCATGTGAAGCCGGGGGGCCGCGTGGTCATCGCCATAGAAAATAAAATGGGCCTCAAATACTGGGCGGGATGCCGGGAGGATCATCTGGGCACGTTCTTTTCCGGTCTGGAGGACTATCCCGACGGCGGCGCCGCGCGCACGTTTACCCGGGGCGGGCTGGAGCGCATCCTGAAGGACTGCGGGGAAGAGGCGTATCATTTTTATTATCCCTATCCCGATTACAAATTTACGACCATGATCTATTCGGACCGGTATCTGCCCAAGGTGGGGGATCTGACCAACAACCTGCGCAATTTCGACCGGGACCGGATGCTTTTATTCGATGAAAAAAGAGTATTTGATATGCTGATCCGGGAGAAGCTGTTCCCGCTTTACAGCAATTCGTTTCTGGTGGTTACCGGAAGCGAGCCGGAGACCATATACAGCCGGTTTTCCAATGACCGGGCGCGGCGTTTCCAGATCCGCACCGATATCGGACAGCGCGGGGACGGGACGAGATACGTGCGCAAATACCCGGCGTCGGCCGAGGCGGCGGGGCATATCCGGACGATTTCGCAAAACGGCAGTCTTTTATCCCGCCGGTACGGGGGACATGCGCTGTGCGTAAACCGGCTGGAGGAAAAGCGGGACGAAAACGGTCTGCCCTATGTGGAACTGGAATATTTAAACGACGCGGTGACGCTGGAAGAGCTGTTGGACGATTGCCTGCAAAAAGAGGATGCGCCGCGTTTTGACGCGCTGTTAAAACGGTATTTTGCCATTCTTGCGGATCAAAGCGGCGACAGGACCGTGACAGTGCAGGATCAGGATCTGATCTTTTCCAATCTCTGCATCCAGGGAGACGTCTGGACGGTGATCGATTACGAATGGACCGATGCGAAGATCGACGCCATGCAGGTGGCGCGGCGGGCGTTTTACTGCTATGTGCTGGAAAATCCCCGGCGGAAGGAGAGCCCGATCCTGCAGGAGGCGCTCAAACGCCTTAAGATGGACGACGCTGCTTTTGCAAAGTGCGCGAAAAAAGAGCAGGCGTTTCAGCGGATGGTCATGCGGGAGGAGGACGGGCAGCTGCGGATCGCGGTGACGGATATGCGCCACCGGATCGGTCATCTTGCGCTGCCGTTTCAGGAGGCCTTCGCCCATATCCGCGGGAAGCGCATCGAAATCTTTGAGGATTATGGCGAGGGCTACAGTCCGCAACATTCCTACTGGATCCACAACGCCTATGTGGCGGAGAATCTGTTTCGCGCTGTCCTTCCGTTTGAGGAAACGGTCCGCAGGATCCGTCTGGACCCGGCGGAACAGCCCTGTCTGCTTCAGATTCGCAGGATCCGGATCGGGGACTGTGAACTGAACCGGCAGCAGATCGCAAACGCCGTTTTTACAAACGGGACAACGCTCCAGGGATCGGGCACGGACTGTGTGTTTTTCGATACGTCGGATCCCAATATCGAGGTGCGTCTGGATGCCCTGCAAAAAGAAAAGGATAGGGCGCCGGGCGTTCTCACCGTAGAAGCGTATCTGCTTCGGCTGACGGATGAGATGCAGCAGGGGCTGCGGGCGCTCATGACAGGGAGGAAACATTCTTGGTTTCGAAAATAAAAGAAGGGATACAGCATCATCTGATCAAAAAGCAGCATCTCTGGTATGAAAACCAGATCCGTCAACAGACGATTCCCTATGACGAATGGATCCGGGAAAAGGAACAAAGGGAACGGGAAGGACTGTCCTTAAAGGGAAAGGAACTGCGGGCGGCGGTGGTTTGCTGCGACGAGTGCGGAAACGATTTTTGGCCTGGGCAAAAGGAGGACGTAGATATCCTGATTTTCCATGCGTCAGACGGAACGCCGGACATGCGGGAGATTGCGCTGGTGTTAGACTTCTTTGCCCGGAATCCGGATACCGTCATCGTCTATGCGGACGAGGACGAGATCGAAAACGGGGTGCGCAAAAACCCGTGGCTCAAGCCGGACTGGTCTCCGGATACGCTGCTTTCCTATTTTTATTTCGGCGGCTTTTTCGCCGTAAGAAGGCAGGCGGCAGCAAGCCTTCCGTGGCTGGGAGAGCCGGACTGGCAGCGCAATCTGTATGATTTTGTGCTCAGGGCCGTGGAAATCACCGGGCGCGCGGAGCATATCGACAGCGTATTGTTCCATCGCAGCCGGATTCGGACCTGGGGGGACGAAGAGCGGTTTTCCGACTTAAAACAGGAGGCGTACCGGCGGCGCGGCTGGATGCAAAAGCCGGCGGGCAAGGTTTCCGTGATCATTCCCAGCAAGGACAATCCCCGGGTGCTTTCCACCTGTATCCACTCCGTGCTGGAGGGGAACACCTACCCCGATCTGGAGATCATTGTGGTGGATAACGGCAGCAGTCCCAAAAACCGGGAGCGGGTGGAGCAGATCAACCGGATGCTGATGCCGGAGCACCGGTTCACCTATCATTATGAACCGATGGAGTTTAATTTTTCCCGGATGTGCAACATCGGCGTGTCGCTGGCCGCCGGGGATTATATCCTGCTTTTAAACGACGACATTGAGGTCATTTCCGACGACTGGCTGGAAAAGATGATGGAAAAGGCCGTGCTGCCCCATGTGGGAGCGGTGGGCGCAAAGCTGATCTATCCGGGCACCCAGATCATCCAGCATGCGGGGATCACCAATATTCATCTGGGACCGGCCCATAAGCTGCAGTTTCGCCCCGATGTGCGCGACTATTATTATGGGAAAAACCGTATGGCCCACGATGTGCTGGGCGTGACCGGGGCCTGTCTTTTGGTGAAAAAAAGCGTGTACCTGCAGGCCGGGGGATTTCAGGAAAAACTGCGGGTGGCCTTTAACGATGTGGAATTTTGTTACCACCTTCACGATCTGGGGTATGTAAACGTGGTGCGAAACGACGTGACGCTTTTGCACCACGAGTCCCTGAGCCGGGGCGCCGACGACAGCTCGGAAAAGCTGCGCCGGCTGCATCGGGAGCTGAAGATGCTGTATGAACTGCATCCCTCCCTGTACGGCAGAGATCCCTATTATCACCGGTATTTGGTTTCGGACGTGCTGGACGCGGAATATCATACCGCCAACCGGTACGATTTCGACAAACGCATGGAACGGGCGGAGCCTGTGCGGTTGGAAAACGCGCTGGATCCGGCGTGGCACAACGAGGTGCTGCGCATCGGCGTGGAGTTTGCGGGGGATCTGGATCAATGGTACGGCGGAAAGGCCGGATCCGGCGACTGGCTGATTCAGGGATGGGCCTGGGCGCTCATGGTGGACAACAGCCGCTACCGGTTCAGTCTGCTGTTGGAGCCCGTGCCGGAAGGATACCAGGCGGACGGTGCCAGCGTCCGGGCCAGAGAGCAGGACCGGGGTCCGGTCTATCAGATCCGCTGTAAACGGCAATACCGCCCCGACATCGAGGCGAATTTAAACGGGATTCTCAATCCCGCGCTGTGCGGCGTCTGCGTGGCCATCAGACGGGACAGCCTGCCGGCGGGAAACTATCTGATCGGCGTACTGTGGGAGGACACCTGTTCCCGGCAGAAGCTGTACCGGTTTTCCGCAGAGACGCTGACGGTGGAATAAAAGAACGGAGAGGTTTTCCATGGAAGCACAAAACGAACAGAAGGATTACCGGGACGCCTATGAAAAGGAGCATTATAAGGCGGTTTATCTGGCGGGCAGAGTGGCGAGCCTGGAGGATCAGGTGGACGATCTGACGTTTCGGTTAAACCGCATTAAAAACAATCCTTTGTGGAAAGCCACCGGTCCGGCCAGGAGAGGGATCCATTTTCTGATCCGGCAAAAGGACCGGTTGAAAAACTGCGGGAGCATAAAGGGCGTGGTGGATAAGCTGCGGTATAAATCCCGGGAAAGGAAGGCGATGGTCCATTACGGCACGGCCAGCTTTCCGAAAGAACAGGAGCGGCAGGAGCAGGAGGCGGCCGTTTTTGACCGGATGGTAAAGATCAGTATTCTGGTCCCTTTATACAATACGCCCCGGGACTATTTAAAAGAAATGCTGGATTCGGTGCGCTGGCAGACGTATGGCAACTGGGAGCTGTGTCTGGCGGACGGTTCCGATGACGCGCACAGCGACGTGGAGGCGACCTGCCGCGCGTATGCCCAAAACGACCCCCGGATCCGCTACCGGCGCCTGGAAAAAAACGAAGGGATTTCCGGCAATACCAACGCGTGCTGTCAGATGGCCACCGGAGAGTATATCGGCCTGTTCGATCACGACGATATCCTGCATCCCTGCGCGCTTTATGAGTATGTGAAGGCCATCAACGAAAAGGACGCGGATTATCTGTACTGTGATGAGGCCACCTTTAAAAACGGCGATATCAACCAGATGATCACCATGCACTTTAAGCCGGATTACGCCATTGATAATTTGAGGGCCAATAATTATATCTGCCATTTCAGCGTATTTTCCCGAACGCTTTTAGAGGGAACTTTGCTGTTTCGTCCGCAGTTTGACGGCAGCCAGGATCACGATATGATCCTGCGGCTGACGGACCGGGCGCAGCGGATCGTGCATGTGCCAAAGCTTTTATATTACTGGCGCAGTCACGCGGGCAGCGTGGCCGCCGATATCAACGCAAAGCCCTATGCCATCGAATCGGCCCGGGGCGCGGTGGCGGATCATTTGCGCCAGCACGGGTTTTCCCATTTTACCATTACCAGCACCCGGGCCTTTGAGACGATCTTTAAGATTACCTACGAAATCCTTCAGGAGCCGCTGATTTCCATTGTGATCCCCAACCGGGATCATGTGGAGGATCTGCGCCGCTGTATCCGTTCCATCATCGAAAAGTCCACCTGGGAAAACTATGAGATCCTGGTGGTGGAGAACAACAGCGTCACAAAGGAAATCGCGTCCTATTATGAGGAGCTGGCCGACAATCCCCGGATCCGGATCCTTCGTTGGGAGGGAGACTTTAACTATTCCGCCGTCAATAATTTTGCGGTACAGCAGGCCAGGGGACAGTATCTCCTTCTTTTGAACAACGATACCCAGGTGATCACGGTCAACTGGATGGAGGAGCTTTTGATGTATGCCCAGCGGCCGGACGTGGGCGCGGTGGGCGCAAAGCTGTATTACGCGGACAAGACCATCCAGCACGCGGGCGTGGTGATCGGACTGGGGGCCCATCGGACCGCCGGCCATGTCCATTACCTGCAAAAGCGGGAAAACCTGGGGTATATGGGGCGGCTTTGTTACGCCCAGAATATGTCCGCGGTGACCGGCGCCTGTCTGATGGTGAAAAAAAGCGCGTATGAACAGGTGGGCGGCCTGGATGAATCCTTTGCGGTTTCCTTAAACGATGTGGATTTTTGTCTGAAACTGCGCGAGGCAGGGTATTTAAACGTCTTTACCCCTTTTGCGGAGCTGTATCATTATGAATCCGTTTCCCGGGGCGCGGACGATACGGGGGAAAACGCGCTCCGCTACAACGACGAGGCGGCGCGCTTTCGGGAAAAATGGAAGGCGCAGCTGGAAGCGGGCGATCCGTATTTCAATCCCAATTTTTCCCTGGATAAGCCCGACTTTTCTTTACGGGTCTGAATTTTTGGTGTATACTAGGAGCGAACAAGGAAAGAGAGCCGCTCGGACAGAGCGGGGACAACATAAAATGGAGGGAATGTGCGATGGGATACATGGAAGAGTACAAGTTCTGGCTGGAGGATCCTTACTTTGACGAACAGACCAGAGAGGAGCTGCGCGGGATTGCCGACGATCCGGCGCAGATCGAGGACCGGTTTTATAAGGAGCTGGAGTTTGGCACCGGCGGCCTGCGGGGCGTCATCGGCGCCGGGACGAACCGGATGAACATCTATACGGTGCGCAAGGCGACGCAGGGGCTGGCCAATTATATTCTCAAACAGGGCGGACAGGAAAAGGGCGTGGCCATCGCCTACGATTCCCGCTATTATTCTCCCGAATTTGCGGATGAGGCCGCCCGCTGCATGGCGGCAAACGGCATCCGGGCGTATGTGTTCGACGAGCTTCGCCCCACGCCGGAGCTTTCCTTTGCGCTGCGCACGCTGGGCTGCATTTCCGGCATTGTGGTGACGGCAAGCCATAACCCGCCCGAGTATAACGGATATAAGGTGTACTGGGAGGACGGGGCCCAGGTCACCGCGCCAAAGGATAAAGAGATCATCACGGAAGTCAAAAACGTGACCGATTACCATACCGTCAAGACCATGAGCAAAGAGGACGCCATGGAGGCAGGGCTGTATCGGATGATCGGGGAAGAGATCGACGTGGCCTATATGGCGGAGCTGAAAAAGCAGATCATTCATCCCGAAATCATCCGGGAGATGGCGGATGACTTAAAAATCGTGTACACGCCTTTCCACGGAACCGGAAATAAGCCGGTCAGAAGGATTCTGGCGGAGCTGGGATTTCGGCATGTCTATGTGGTGCCCGAGCAGGAGCGTCCGGATCCCGCCTTTACCACGCTGGAATACCCCAATCCGGAGGATCCCAAGGCGTTTGCACTGGCGCTTAAGCTTGCCAGAAAAGTGGACGCGGATATTGTGCTGGCCACGGACCCGGATGCGGACCGTCTGGGAATTTACGCCAAGGATACCGGGACGGGAGAATATGTCCCGTTTACCGGAAATATGTCCGGGATGCTGATCGCGGAATATATCCTGCGGGAGCGCACCGCCACCGGCACCATGCCGGAGGATCCGGCCATGGTTTCCACCATCGTGACCACCAATATGGCGGCGGCCATCGCGGCGGATTATCACGTCCGGTTTATCGAGGTGCTCACCGGGTTTAAATACATCGGCGAGCAGATCAAATGGATGGAAGAAGCGGGCAAGGGCCATTATGTGTTCGGACTGGAGGAGTCCTACGGCTGTCTGGCGGGCACCCACGCCAGAGACAAGGACGCCATTGTGGCGGTTATGTGTCTGTGCGAGATGGCGGCATGGTGCAAGAAGCATCAGAAGACCTGCTGGGATCAGATGATCGCGCTGTATGAGAAATACGGATATTATAAAGAGACGCAGTATACCATTACGCTTAAGGGCATCGACGGCGCGGCGCAGATCGCGCAGATCATGGACCGGCTGCGCAATGACCCGCCCAGGCACTTCGGACAGTGGGAAGTCCTGCGGGTACGCGATTACGAACAGGGCGTGATCACGGATCAAAAGACAGGACAGACGGCTCCGACCGGGCTGCCAAAGTCCAACGTGCTCTACTTCGAGCTGCCCGATCAGAACTGGTGCTGCGCCCGTCCTTCCGGCACGGAGCCCAAGATCAAGTTCTATATGGGCGTCAAAGGAGAAAGCCTTGCGGACGCGCAGCAAAAGGTGGACGCCCTGACGGAGGCGGTAAAAGCGGTTTTATAAGACAGGTTGCTTTGGGCGGTTTTTTACCGCCCAAAGTTTTCCGATAAAAAGCGGTCGGGAGCAGGATCATGGCGGTCGTATGCCTTTCCAATTTGAGAAAGCTTTGGTTCTATCTGCAAAAAAACGGGATAAAGGAGACGTGGCGCGCTCTGTGTGAACGCCTCGGCGAAAGCCGTCAGGCGTCTTATTTTTATGCTCCTCCCGCGCAGGAGGTCCTGCGCGCCCAGAGAGAAACCGCTGTGAGCACGATCCGCCTTTCGGTGGTGGTGCCCGCCTTTGAAACGCTGCCGGCCCATCTTACGGCGCTTCTTTCCAGCTTGCAAAACCAGACCTATCCCCACTGGGAGCTGATCCTGGCGGATGCCGGAAGGACGGATACCGTATATCGGACGGCGCGGCAATTTGCGGCAAAGAACGGGCTTTTCTGGGACGAGGCAAAAAAAGGAGAGGCGTCCGGCTGGATCGATGGGGCGGTCAGATACCGGAAGTTAAAAGAAAACAGAGGGATCTCGGAAAATACCAACGCCGGAATCGACTGCGCGTCGGGAGCGTATGTGGGCCTGCTGGATCATGACGATCTGCTGACGCCGGACGCCCTTTACGAGACGGCGGCGGCAGTGGAAGCAGGAAGGGCGGCGGGAAAGCGGCCGCTTGTACTGTATTCCGACGAGGACAAATGCGATGAGAAGGGGCTGCGTTTTTACGAACCCCATCTAAAATGCGGCTTTAACCCGGACCTTTTGCTTTCCAATAATTATATCTGTCATTTCCTGGTCATGGACCGGGAGCTGATCCGGCGGCTGAGGCTGCGCAGGGACTTTGACGGCGCCCAGGATTACGATCTGGTGCTGCGCGCCATGGCAGAAAAAGCCCCTTTTTCCCATATCCCCAAGGTGCTCTATCACTGGCGCTGTCACGAGGCGTCCACGGCGCAGAATCCCAGGAGCAAGGCCTACGCGTACGAGGCCGGGAAGCGCGCGGTGGAAGCGTTTTGCAAAGAGGCGGGATGGCAGGTCGCAGTGTCCGGACTGAAACATTTGGGATTTTATCGGGTAGACTATAAGGGCGATCTGTTTGCCCAGCGAGGCGACGTGGGCGCTTTGGCGGGCCCGCTGCCGGCAAAGAAAGAGTTTCGCAGCGGGATTTACGAGCCGGACGGTTCCATGCGGTTTGCAGGGCTGAAAAAAGGATTTTCCGGGCCCCTGCACCGGGCGGCGCTGCAGCAGGATGTGGAGGCGGCGGATCTGCGCGGGATGCGGGTACGGAAAGAACTGGAGCCGCTGTACGACCGGGCGATGGAGCAAATCCGCCGGGGCAAACAGGAAGAAGCCGATTTTGTAGACGAGAGCGTCCGGTTTTGCAGAGAGATTCGACAAAAGGGCTACCGGATCCTGTGGGACCCGCAAAAGGACCGGATATCATAAAGAGGGACGGAATCAGACTTGAAAACCACGGTGGTCATTCCCAATTATAACGGAATCGAATATTTGAAGGGCTGTCTGGAAACGTTGGAAAAGAGCACGGTAGAACTTTCCGTGGTGGTGGTGGATAACGGATCCAAGGACGGCAGCCGGGAATGGGTAAGCGCCCATTATCCCGGGGCGCGCCTCCTCGCTTTTTCGGAAAACAGGGGATTTTGCGAGGCGGTCAACGCCGGGATCCGGGCGGCCAAAACGCCGTACGTCTTTTTGTTAAACAACGACACCCGGGTGGAGCGAGACTGCGTGGAAAGGCTGGAGGCGGCCATGGAGCGGGATTTGAGGATCTTTTCCGTGGGGGCCCGGATGCTTTGTATGTACGCGCCGGATCGTATCGACGGCGCCGGCGATCTGTACTGCGCCTTGGGATGGGCCTTTGCCGTGGGCAAAGGGAAGCCAAAAGACCGCGTAAAAAATCCCGGGGACGTGTTTTCCAACTGCGCGGGGGCGGCGCTGTACCGCAGGGCGTATCTGGAAAAAACGGGCCTTTTTGACGAGACTCATTTCGCGTATCTGGAGGACGTGGATCTGGGGTATCGGGCCCGGATCATGGGCTACCGCAATGTGACGGAGCCGTCGGCGGTGGTCTATCATGCCGGGAGCGCGTTTTCCGGCTCCCGCTACAATGAATTCAAGATCTCTCATTCCGCAAGGAATAATGTGTATCTGATCTATAAAAACATGCCGGTTTTCCAGATCCTGCTCAACCTGCCTTTTTTGCTGGCCGGGTTTTTGATCAAGCAGATCTTTTTTACCGCCCGGGGCTTCGGGGGCGTATACGCCCGGGGATTGCGGGAAGGCGTCAGGTTGTGCGCCTCCGAAAAAGGACGGCGAAAAAAGGTTCCGTTTCGTATGCGCAACGCGGGAAATTACGCAAGGATTCAGTGGGAACTGTGGCGCAACCTGTTTTGGCGGCTGTAAAAAACTTGTACTTTTTGGGAAGATATAGTATAATCTCGAAAGGGATTGTACCGCGCCGGATGGATTCATGAGGTCGCAAGGGAATGATAAAGGACAACCAGAAGTATTTTAATCGCCTGCATGTGGTATTGGATGCGCTGGTGATCGCGGGATGCTACATTCTGGCCTGGTGGCTGATGTTTGAAAGCGCCTTCGCGGATAAAAGCATAGGTGTTCTTCACATGAGCATATATTTTTCTGCTCTGTATTTTATTGTGCCCGGCTATCTGATCCTCTATTATATTTTCCGGCTGTATACGCCCAAGCGGGTGCAGCGGGCGGAAGACGATATTTTGAATATCTGCAAAGCCAATCTGGTGGGTATTACGCTGATTCTGGCGGTGCTGTTTTTGGCCAACTCGCTGTTGGATTACACCCAGGACTTCTCCCGTTCCATGCTGGCTTTGTTTGCCGTTTTCAATACGGTTTTTACCATTCTGGTTCGGACGCTGATCCGGAAGGTCCTTCACTTTTTCCGGAAAAGAGGATATAATCTCAAGCATATCCTGCTGGTGGGGTATTCCCGGGCGGCGGAGGCCTATATCGACCGGATCATGGCAAACCCCCAGTGGGGATATATGGTGCGAGGGATTCTGGACGATACGGTGCCCAGAGGCGCCGTCTATAAGGGCGTCAGGGTGCTGGGGGCCATCGACAATCTGTTTTATATCCTGCCGGAAAACAAGCTGGACGAGATCGCGGTGACGCTGTCTCTTTCCGATTACGACCGGCTGGAGGAGATTGTGAGCCTGTGCGAAAAATCCGGGGTGCATACGTCCTTTATTCCCGATTATAACAGCCTGATTTCCGGGAGACCCTATACGGAGGACTTAAACGGTCTTCCCATTATCAATATCCGGTATGTGCCGCTGAGCAATACCATCAACGCCGTGGCAAAGCGTACCGTGGATATTTTGGGTTCGCTGTTTGGGCTGGTGCTGACATCGCCGCTTTTGCTCATCGTGGCGATTCTCATCAAGGCCACCAGCAAAGGGCCGGTGATTTACGCCCAGGAGCGGGTGGGACGGCACAACAAGGTCTTTCGGATGTATAAGTTCCGCACCATGTACCTGCAGGATGTATCCGAGGAAAAGAAAGGCTGGACCACCAAGGACGATCCCAGAGTGACAAAGGTGGGCCGGGTGCTCCGACGGACAAGCATCGACGAGCTGCCGCAGCTTTTTAATATCCTCATCGGGAATATGAGCCTGGTAGGCCCCAGACCGGAGCGGCCGCAGTATGTGGAGAAGTTCCGGGAGGAGATCCCCCGCTACATGATCAAGCACCAGGTGCGTCCGGGACTGACCGGATGGGCGCAGATCAACGGCTATCGGGGCGACACTTCCATACGAAAGCGGATCGAGTACGATATTTTTTACATTGAAAACTGGAGCATGGGATTTGATATCAAAATCCTTTTTCTGACCATTTTTAAAGGATTTATCAATGAAAATGCCTACTGACAGGAGAGAAAACATGGCGAAGAGTTCGAATCACGGGAGAAAAAGTACGGAATCGAAAAAGGCGGCGCTTCGGCGCAAAAAGGCAAAACGCCGCAGGAGGATCATTTTATTTACGGTGGAAATTATCGCGCTGCTGCTGCTTTTGGGTGCGATCGCCACGGTGGGAACGCTTCAGAAGATGGAGAAGATCGATCTTTCCGAAGAAGATATCGTGCTGAATGAAAAGGTGGAGCAAAACGAAGTCCTTAAGGGCTATCGCAACGTTGCGCTGTTTGGCGTGGATTCCCGGAAAGGAAAGCTGGGCAAGGGGCAGCGTACCGATACCATTATCATCGCCTCCATCAATATGGACACCGGGGATGTAAAGCTTTGCAGCGTATACCGGGACACCTATTTAAACCTCGGGAACGATTCCTATAATAAAGCCAACGGCGCCTACGCCAACGGCGGCGCGGAGCAGGCGCTCAATATGCTCAACTGGAACCTGGATATGAATATCAAGGAATATGTAACGGTGGGCTTTGACGGACTCATCGGCGCCATTGACGAACTGGGCGGCGTGGAAATCGACGTACAGGAAAATGAGATCGAACACTTAAACAACTATCAGCGAAGCATGTACATGGAAGAGGGAGATCCCGCGAGCAAGATCAATAACAACATCGTGGAGGTGACGTCTCCGGGGCTTCAGACGCTCAACGGCCTGCAGGCCACCGCCTACTGCCGCATCCGTTATGTGGGAGACGATTATGCCCGTACCCTGCGTCAGAGGAAGGTGCTGATGGCGGTGATGGATAAAGTAAAGCAGAGCAATCCCGCCACCGTGCTCAAGATTCTTTCCGATCAGATCGAAAACGTGCAGACCAACATCGATTTCGACGAGATGACGCAGATCCTTTCCGAGGCGTCCAAGTATCAGATCGTGGATCAAACCGGTATGCCGTTTGAGGAAGTACGAAAGAGCGGCCGTCTGGGAAAGAAGGGCTCCTGTATCGTGCCGATGGATCTGACCCAAAACGTGCGGATGCTGCATGAATTCTTATTTGACGAATCCGATTATGAACCGTCGGATCAGGTGAAGCAGTACAGCCAGAAGATTCAAAGCGATGCCGCTCCGTATGGATTCTGATCCGCGGACAGACGCGGCCGCGCCGTTTCCATCCGCAAAACCGCCCGGCCGCTGCCGTTTGCGTTTTGCCCATGCAGCGGCCGCGGCCGTTTTTTATCAAAGGAGATTTGTTATGCGCGTGGATGTCATCATCCCGTCCTTTCGCCCGCAGAAGCGTTTTTTTGAGCTGATCGAAAGGCTGGAACAGCAGACGGTGCAGATTGGCCGGATCATTGTCTTTAATACACAGCCGGAAAAGGAAGCGGATCCGGCGTGGGTTCCCGATCTTTTGCGGGAGCATCCTTCTGTGCGGTTTTTTCGGGTTTCGGAAGCAGCGTTTGATCACGGGGGAACGCGTCAGGCCGCCGCAGCGGAATCGGACGCGGAATTTTTTATCTGCATGACCCAGGACGCGCTGCCGGCCGATAATTTTTTGGTGGAACGGCTGACGGAGGCGCTGCTTGGGCGCGAAGACGCGGCGGTGGCCTATGCGCGTCAGCTGCCCGAGGCGGACGCCTCGCCCATCGAACGCTTTACCCGGACGTTCAATTATCCGCAAGACGACCGGGTCAAGACCCTGGCGGATCTTCCGGCGCTGGGGATCAAAACCTTTTTCTGTTCCAATGTCTGCGCGGCTTACAGGCGCAGTTTTTTTGAACAACTGGGCGGATTTTCCAGTCCCACGATTTTTAACGAGGATATGATCTATGCCGCCCGCGCCGTCAAAGCGGGCCATGCGGTGGTCTACGCGGCAGGCGCCCGGGTGATCCATTCCCACAATTACAGCCTGCGGCAGCTCTTTTCCCGCAATTTTGATCTGGGCGTGTCCCATGCCCAGTATCCGGAGATTTTCTCGGATGTGCCGCCGGAAGGGGAAGGAGCGAAGCTGGTGAAACGGACGGCCGTCTATCTGCTTAAGACGCATCCGTTTTTGTTGCCCCTGCTGTGTCTGCAAAGCGCGGCCAAGCTGACCGGATATTGGCTGGGGAAGCGTTATCAAAGGCTGCCTCTTTTTTTGACGGCCCGTCTCAGTTTTCAGAAACCCTATTGGGAAAAGGAACGTCGGCCGTAAGCGGTATTTTGGAGATTCATATTTTTTTATTATTTTTATCACAGAATGAACACAAAAGGTTTTTATACTGTGAATACCGTTACAGGAAAACAGAGGAAGAGGGTTGAAAGATGTATCACGAAAATGAACCGTATGATTCAGAAGAAAGAAACGAACAGTCGCAGCAGCAGGACGGACAGTACAACGGACAGTACGACGGATATGGCGAAAGGTACCGGCAGGAGCCAAACGGCGCCGGCGATCCCTATCGGCGGGATCCTGTGCGACCCAGGAAAAAAGGACGGGGCAAGGTGGTGCTTGCCGTATTGCTCACCGTGGTCTTTATCGGATTTTGCGGCGTTGTCAGCTGGCTGGCGGTCAGATCCCTGGAAGGCCGTTTCCCCGGCCTGTCGGAACAGCCCGAGGCAGAGATTCTGGAGCAGGAAAGCACGACAGAGGGCGAGACGGAGCCGGTAGAAACCGTACCGGAGGACGAGAAGGTGCAGGAATCGATCCTCCAGGAGCAGACGGAGGAAGGCGCCTATGTGGCCACGGATGTGACAAAGGTGGTGGAAAACGTCATGCCCGCCTGTGTGTCCATCACCAACAACTTTAAACAGAAGGTGCAGGATTTCTGGGGCCAGACCTATTCCCGGGACGCTCAGGGCAGCGGATCGGGCATCATCATCGGGCAGAATGAAACGGAGCTTCTGATTGTTTCCAACAATCATGTGGTGGACAGCGCGGATTCCCTGCAGGTGCAGTTTATTGACGGAGAGATCGTGGAAGCGATGATCAAGGGCACCGATCCCGATCTGGATCTGGCCATTGTGGCGGTTCAGCTTTCGGATATCCCGCAAGCCACCAAAGACACCATCGTGGTGGCCAAGATGGGAGATTCGGATCACTTAAAGATCGGCGAACCGGCGATCGCCATCGGAAATGCGCTTGGATACGGACAGTCCGTGACCACCGGCGTCATCAGCGCCAAACGCGCCATGAGCGCCGAGGACGGCGAGGAGATGATCCAGACGGACGCCGCCATCAATCCCGGCAATTCCGGCGGCGCGCTGCTGAACATCCGGGGAGAGGTCATCGGCATCAATTCCAGTAAGACGTACGGTTCGGCCATTGAAGGAATGGGCTATGCGATTCCCATTTCCACGGCGCGGCCGATCATTGACGAGTTGATGGAGAGAGAGACCAGGTCCCGTCTGGAGGACGAAGAGAGAGGTTATCTGGGGATTTCCTGCATCACCGTCACCAGCGATCTGTCCGGGTATTTTGATCTGCCGGAGGGCGCTTTTGTAGCCCAGGTGTACAGCGGGACCGGCGCCGACCGGGCGGGATTGGTCCGGGGCGATATCATCACGGCGCTGGAAGGCGTTACGGTGACCAGCCAGGAGGAGCTGAACCGTCAGCTGAGCTTTTACGGGGCCGGAGAGACGGTGGAGATCACCATCATGCAGGGCAGCCCTACGGGCTATAAGGCCAAAAACGTAGAAGTAACGCTGTCCTCCTACGAGGAAATGAACCGGAGCCAGAAGGCCAGCGAGGAGAAAGAAGAGCCTGTGCCCCAGGGCGCCGTCCAGCTGCCCTGATCGGGAGAACGGGACAGAAAAGAAAAGTGCAGTCCGGCCGTTGCCGCGGGTTTGTGGCAGCGGGCCGGACTGTTTCACATTCGGCCCTGGCCCCTGCATGGACACAAAATGAGGCTGTGCCGGGATTTCGATAAAGTTTACTTGTATCCCGCGGACGGATGTTTTATACTATAGGCAGAGCAATCACGGGAGGTATCTCATGAGCGAAATGGATCATTCGGATAAACAGGAAAACGGGCAGGAGTACGAGGACGTCTGCTTTATCTGCCGCCGGCCTGAGAGCAAAGCGGGCAAGATGTTTCATCTGCCCAATCATATCTGCGTCTGCGACGACTGTATGCACAAGACGATGGATGCGGTCAGCCAGTACGATTATCAGGGGATGTTGAATAATCCTGAGGTATTGAACATGCTCAATACCCAGTTCGATCAGAAAAACAAACAGAAGGATGAGGATGAGAAGGAGAACGAAACGCAGGGATTCCCCAAAATCAATTTCATCAACCTGGCCGATCTGACCGGGGACGGGATCCCGCGCAAACAGAAAATCCGGAAAAAGAGCGGGCAGGAAAAGGAGAAGGCCTCGTTCGATATCCGCAGCATACCGGCGCCCCATAAGATCAAGGCCAGGCTCGATCAGTATGTGATCGGGCAGGAATACGCCAAAAAGGTGATCTCGGTAGCGGTCTATAACCATTATAAGCGGGTCTTTACCGGTACGATGGACGAGATCGAGATCGAAAAATCCAATATTCTGATGATCGGCCCTACGGGAAGCGGAAAGACTTATCTGGTCAAGACGCTGGCGCGGCTTCTGGATGTGCCGCTGGCCATTGCCGACGCCACCTCGCTGACGGAGGCGGGCTACATCGGCGACGATATTGAGAGCGTGGTCAGCAAGCTGCTGGCGGCGGCGGACAACGACGTGGAGAGGGCGGAACAGGGCATTATTTTCATCGACGAGATCGATAAAATCGCCAAAAAGCAAAACACCACCTCCCGGGACGTATCGGGAGAGTCCGTGCAGCAGGGGATGCTAAAGCTTCTGGAGGGAGCGGAGGTGGAAGTCCCCGTGGGGGCCAATTCCAAAAACGCCATGGTGCCGCTGGCTACCGTGAATACGAGGAATATTCTGTTTATCTGCGGCGGGGCCTTCCCGGATCTGGAGGAGATCATCCGGCAGCGGCTGCGCAAGCAGACCTCCATCGGGTTTACGGCGGAGCTGCGGGATAAGTGGGATAAGGAAAAGGATATCCTTTCCCGCGTGACGGTGGAAGATATCCGCAATTTTGGCATGATCCCGGAATTTATCGGCCGGCTGCCCGTGATCTGCACCCTGCAGGGGCTCAATCAGGATATGCTGGTGCGCATCCTCAAAGAGCCCAAAAACGCCATTTTAAAACAATATCAGAAGCTGCTGGAGTTAGACGAGGTGAAGCTGGACTTCACCGACGGCGCGCTGGAGGCAATCGCCAAAAAGGCCATGCAAAAGGACACGGGGGCCCGTGCGCTGCGTTCCATCATAGAGGAATTCATGCTGGATATCATGTATGAGATTCCAAAGGATGAGAATATCGGCCGCGTGACGATCACACGGGAATACATCGAAGGCACGGGCGGGCCGATCATCGACATCAGGAGCAACAGCTATTCTCTGGGCGATATGGAGAAGATGAACGCCATCGAAGAAACCTCATATAATAGTTAAAACGGAAATGTTGCGGCCGGGGATTCTCTGTCGGCCGCAGAGGTTGAGATGGATTGCAGAGAAAAGATCGTTTCCGAGGATTCTATCAGCATCATATTGGACTTCCGGCTTCCGGAACAGATCCTGCCCCTGTTTGGGGAAGGATTTTGTTATCAGCAGATAGAAGGAACGCTGGGAGTCTATTATGTGAACCGGGATCTGCAGCCGCCCCTGTCGGCTTCCCAGTATCTGTACCGATATATTCCGCAGCTGTACGGGCTGGAATCGTTTCCTGCGGCAGGCTCCCGGGAGTTTAACAGGCAGCCGCTGGAGGTTTCCGGTATCCTGGCCCAGCAGCGGCCGCCGCTTTCTCTGACCGGCCGGGGCGTGCTTCTGGCGGTGATCGATACGGGCATTGATTATGAAGATCCGGCCTTCCGTTATTCGGACGGCAGCACCAGGATCCGCGCCATCTGGGATCAGACGGATCAGAGCGGAGAACCGCCGGAGGGATTTGCCTACGGGACGCTCTATACCAGAGAGCAGATCGACGAAGCGTTATCCAGCGCCGATCCGGGACAGATCGTGGCGCAAAGAGACGAGATCGGGCACGGCACGGCGCTGGCCAGCGCCGCGGCCGGCAGCCGTCTGGATGGCGGCGTCACCTTTACGGGAGCCGCGCCGGATGCGGAGCTGGTGGTGGTAAAGCTAAAGCAGGCCAAGCAATATCTGCGGGATTACTATTTTACAAAGCCCGACGTTCCCGCCTACAGCACCGATGATCTGATGTTTGGCATCAAGTTCGCGGAGTCGTTTGCGGTCAGTTTTTTTCAGCCGGTGGTCATTTTACTGGGCGTGGGGACTTCCCTGGGCTGTCATAACGGCACGTCGCTGCTTTCGGAGTATATCCAGAGCGTTTCCCAGCGGTTGGGCAGGGTAGTGGTGACGGGCGGCGGAAATGAAGGAAATTCCGCCGGGCATTTCCGCGCCATCCTGGAGGACACCATGCGGCCGGTGGAGATCCGGGTGGGAGAAAACACGCGGGGATTCATGGCGGAGCTGTGGGGGATGCAGCCGGCCGAATTTCGCATCAGCGTGCGCTCGCCGGGAGGAGAGATGATCTCCGAGGTGGATTTCCGTCTGTCCCGTGCCGTGGATTATACCTTTGTCTATGAGAGGACGCGGCTGCGGATGGACTATGTGCCAAACGAGCGCAATACCGGCGACGAGCTCATCGTCCTGCGCTTTGACAATCCCACCCCCGGGATCTGGACCATCCTGGTCCGGGGAGAACGGACGGTGCCCAACGCGATCTTCGATCTCTGGCTCTCACCCCGGCAGTTTATCGACGGAGAAGTATCCTTTCTGACCCCGTCGCCGGAGGTGACGCTGACCATGCCCTCCTATGAACCGGACGCGGTGTCGGTCAGTACCTATAACAGTCAAAACGGCAGTTTTTATTTTCTGTCCGGTCAGGGTTTTTCCAGGACGGGAAAGATGATCAAGCCGGATCTTGCCGCGCCGGGCGTTTCGATCAGTACGATAAGGGGCCCCTACAGCGGCGGCGCCATGGCGGCGGCCCTTACCGCGGGCGCGGTGGCGCAGCTTCTTCAGTGGGCGGTGGCGGAAAGAAACGCGCCCTTTGTTTCGGGACGGGAGATCCGCACCTATCTGACCCGCGGCGCCAGAGAGGAGACCGGAGAGGATTATCCCAGCCGGCGCTGGGGATACGGCCGGCTGGATCTGCGAAAAACATTTGACGAGATCGCAGGAATATAAAGCACGGACGGGGAAAGACTGCAAAAGGAGCAGATATGAAGGATCTGATTTATCCGCTGTCGGCAGCGGGATTGTTCGCTCTGGATCAGCGGATGAAAAACCGGGTTGAAAAAACAATGGGAGGGCAGGAGAAAAAACCGATCCTAAAGGGCCGGGTGATCCTGCGCCGTTCCCATAATTACGGGGCGTTTTTGAATCTGGGGGAAAAGAAGAGCCAACTGGTGCGGATTCTCTCCGTCGGCGTGACGGCCGCCGCGGCGGCGTTGTTTGTCTGCACGCTCACCCGTAAAGGGAACGGGCTGGCAAAAGCAGGGCTTTCCCTGCTGCTGGGAGGCGCATTTTCCAATTCCTACGACCGGCTGTTTCGCAAATATGTGGTGGATTACTTCAGCTTTTCCACAGGCATCGGCGCGCTGGACCGGGTGGTATTTAACCTGGCGGATTTTGGAATCGTGATCGGCGCGGTATGCACGGCGCTTACCGCGCTTTAAGGGGAGAAAACAGATGAAACGATTTTTATCCCGGCTGGACCGTTTTTGGTATCTGCTTTTGATCTTGGGCTGCATCGGCGTGCAGGCGGCGGTGTTTTTGTTTTTCCGCGAAGAAAGCTATCTGACCGTACAGGATAATCTGGATCTTTTTGTAGCCCACTTTGGCGTGCTGCGCCATTGGGACGGCTGGTTTGCGCAGCATGCGGTCATGCCCATGCTGGGCGGGATCGACCGGGATCTTCTGGGCAGCGAATGGAATCTGTACAACGCGCTCTTTATTTTTCTTCCCCCCTTCTGGGCGTATCTTACCGGGTCCTTTCTCAAGATTCTGCTGGGGATGTGTTTCTTTGTCCTGCTGATATGGGATGTGGAGAAGGAAAATTTCCCCCAATACCGGGGGATCGCCTGGGCCGCCGGCCTGTGTTACGGGATGCTGCCTTTGTTTCCCGCCTATGGGATCTGCTTTGCCGCCATCCCGCTGGCGGTCTTTCTCCTGCGCCGGATTTATTTCCGGGAGGGGAAACGCTGGTACGCAGCGCTGTTTTTCTATCCGCTTCTGTCGTATTTTTCCTATTTCGGCTTTTTTTTGCTGGCCTATCTGGCCTGCGCGGTCCTGATTTTGTCGGTCAGGGACAAAAAATTCTGCGGCAGGCTGGCGCTGGCGCTGGCAGTGCTGTCTGCGGGCTATCTTTGTTTTGAATATCGTCTCTTTGGTCAAATGCTGTTTTCGGATGTCGTATCCATCCGTTCCACCATGGTAGAAGAGGATCTGAACCTGATGGAAATGCTGCGCCGGGGCGCGGAGGCGTTTTTTACCCCCGTGTTTCATGCGGCCAGCGACCATCTGCCGCTGGTCCTGCCGGTCTGTGTCCTGATCCTTGTCTGGCAGATCCTGCGGCTGGTCAGGAAAAAAAGGCTCCGGGATCTGTTCAAAGAGCCGCTGGTCCTGGTATTTTTGCTGCTGGCCTTTAACTGTCTGGTATATGGAATGTATTTCTGGGGAGATTTTCGCAGGCTGTTTGAGACACTGCTGCCGCCGTTAAAGGGCTTCCAGTTTAACCGGACGGTTTTCTTCAATCCTTTTTTGTGGTACGCCGCCTTTTTCCTGGCGCTCCGATTTCTCTATGACCGGAAAAAACTGTGGGGAAAACGCCTGGCCAATCTGCTGGCGTGCGCAGCGGCGGCGGTGATCCTGCTGACGCCCGCGGTGTATAATGAATTTTACTGGACATGCTATCATCAGGCTTACCGGAACATATATCATACGGAAGTGAACCTGTTGAATTACCGGGAATATTACAGCGAAGAGCTGATGGCAAAGATTTTGTCCGACATTTCCTATGACGGGGAATATGCGGCCGGCTACGGCATAAACCCGGCGGTGCTCTCCTATAACGGCGTCGCCACGCTGGACGGTTATCTGGGTCTGTATCCCCAAAGCTATAAAGAAGAATTTACAAAGCTGATCAAGCCCGCCTATGACCGGGTGGAGGAATGGCGGACCTATTACGGAGGATGGGGAGCCAGAGCCTATCTGTACCCGGGAAGCGGGGAGAACATTTATCATCCCTACCGGGAAGAGACGCTGACGGACCGGCATCTTTACCTGGACGCGGATCAGTTCAGGCGGATGGGAGGCAGGTATCTGTTTTCCCGCTATGAGCTTTCGGATATGGAAAAGATGGGCTTTTTGCTCCGGGGAATTTACGCGGATCCTTCCTCGCCCTATACCGTCTATCTCTATGAGACAGGCGGCCGGAATTGACAATCCGGTGGGTTAATGTTATCATGTTCCATAGAAAAAAGCCGCCCTATCAGGGCGGAAGCCAAAAGGATAAGGGGGATGTTTCAATGCCGATCAGAATCACGAATTTCGCGGGGAGATTCGGATGGAATGCAAGAAAATACTTTCCGAGGCTGGCCAGTGAAAGCTATCTGAAATTTCAGTTTCTCACCAGAGGAAAGATCCAGCGGGATTATATCCATTATTTTTTAAACAGCCCCGAGGTGCCGCATCCCCACGTGGTGAATCTGGAGACCATCAATCGGTGCAATTCCACCTGTGAATTCTGTACGGCCAATAAAAACGCGGAGAAGCGTCCCTACGCCAGGATGAAAGAGGAGCTGTATTACAGCATCATCGATCAGCTTCGGGACTGGGGATACAAAGGGCATCTGACTTTGTATGGCAACAACGAGCCCTGGCTGGATACCCGCATTGTGGAGTTTCATCAATACGCCAGGCAGCAGCTTCCGGACTGTTTCATTTTCATGTCCACCAACGGGCTTTTGCTGGATGTGGACAAGGTGAAATCCATTGTCCCTTACGTGAATCAGCTGATCATTAACAATTACTGCCTGGACATGAAGCTGCACGACAACATTCAGGTGATCTATGATTATGTGAAGGCCCATCCGGAAGAGTTTCAGGACGTGGATATCCTGATCCAGATGCGCTATTTAAAGGAAGTGCTTACCAACCGCGCGGGCAGCGCGCCCAATAAACAGGCCACAAAGAAGGTGATCAAAGAGACCTGCCTGATGCCGTTTACGGATATGTGGATCACGCCCAACGGAAAGCTGGGGATCTGCTGCTGTGATAATCTTGAGGTCACGGATTTTGGCGATCTCAACAAGATTTCCCTGAAAGAAGCCTGGAACAGCGAATTGTACCGCAAACTGCGCGAGGCGGTGCGGGACGGTCGGCAGAACTGGCCGTTTTGCAAGCATTGTGATTTTATTGATACAAAACTGAGGACGGATATCGCAAAAGATGTATTAAAGAAAAACGCGCGATCCTGACGGGAAATAAGAAGGACGGTATGGTGTTGGCCATACCGTCCTTTTTGACAATATCATGCGTTTGCCTCGTGATACTCTTTTTCCGTGTTGACGTTCCAGATGTTGGAGCGGTCCGAGACTCCGTTTACAATATTGCGAACCGCCTCGAAGGAAGTGCACATGGAGTGGTCGATATTGTTATAGCGGTGCTGTCCGTTCCGGCCCACGCAGTAAAGATTGTCGATGGTGTTGAGCCAGGCGATCAGCGTGTCGATTTCGGAATAAGTGTCGAAATAGGCGGGGTATGCTTTTTTCACGGATTCGGAATGGGTGTCGATCACATCCTCAGCGCTGTCGATGAGCCCCATTTTGACCATTTCCGATATGCCGAACCGGGAGAACTCTTCGTCGGACATGTTCCACAGCTCGTCGCCCTCCGAGCAGAAATATTCCAGACCGATCCACACGGTATTTTCCAGATCCACGACCATATAGGGGGACCAGTTGTTATAGATCTGCATACGTCCCAGCTTGACGCTGCGGTCATGGACGTAAATCCAGTTATCCGGCACGATATTGCCGATGGTTTTGATGTTCGTCTTGTTTTTCAGGTTCAGCCGGGGAATGAGAACGCCCAGCGTACGGTAATCCCGGTAAGGCAGTCCGGCGGCGATGGCCGCCTCCCTGGCGGGGACGTCGTTCATGCCGCCCACCAGATCCTTAAGAGGCATGGAAGAGAGGAAGAGATCCGCCCTGGCCTCTATCATGCGGCCGTTGTTTTCGTAGGTCAGCGAGACGATATGGTTGTCCGCGTTTTTTTGAAAGGAAACGACGCGACATTCCCGCAGGATCTTCCCGCCCATTTTTTCAATCTCGGCGGCGGTCACGTCCCACAATTCGCCCGGCCCCAGTTTGGGGTAACGGAAAGATTCGATCAGGGAAGTCTCCACATGGCGGTTCTCCTTGTTGGGAAGGAGCTTGCCGAACATATCCTTAAGGATCGCCATGACGGAAAGTCCCTTGGCGCGCTGCGCGCCCCAGCTGGGGTCAATCTCGCTGGGATGGCGTCCCCATAAATTTTCGGTGTAGTTTTCAAAGAACATGGAATACAGCTTCCGGCCGAAACGGTTGATATAAAAATCCTCCAGGGAATTTTCTTTGCGTTTGTGGAGCATGGAGGCCAGGTAGCTGAATCCTGCCTGGATATCCGTAATCAGCCCCATATTGGCAAAGGTCTCCCATTTTAAGGTAATCGGGTAATCGAAAAATTTTTTATCGTAATAGATGCGGGACACCCGGTTGCGCTGCAGCATAACCCGGTCTTCCTTTTCGGGATCCGGGCCGCCCTCCTTTAGGGGGACCGTTCTGTCAAGCCTGATATCGTCATAGGCGGGGCTTCCCTGCAGGGGCAGCATCTGTTCCCACCATTCATTGACCTCGGGGACCTTGGAAAAGAAGCGGTGGCCGCCCATATCCATCCGGTTGCCCTTATAGTTAACGGTTCTGGAAATGCCGCCCATGTGTACGCTCTCTTCCAAAACGGTGACTTCGATGTCCTTTGTCTGTTTCAGTAATTCATAGGCGGCGGTCAGACCGGCGGGTCCGGCACCGATAACCAGAGCTTTTCTCATGTAAATTTGTATCCTTTCCGACGCAGTGATCTGACGGCCCGCACAGAGCCTCCTTTATCTGCTATTATTTCTATATTCTAACATATATTATTCCGTTATTCAAACAAAATATGAGAGGTTCAGGGCTGCGTCGGGATGCGTCTTTTTACTTTGTGTATCCGGAATCGTTCATCTGGGAAAGGATACGGTGAATCTCATTTGCATTTTCCGATATTTGCTTTAGCACGGCGTCGGAGGGCGCACTGCGTCCGGCGAGACCGTCCACGGAACAGTCCAGGGCGTTAGCGATCTGCCAGATGCTGATAAAGGACGGCTTGCCGATCTTTCCGTTCACCAGTTTTTTGACGGATTCATAGGGCAGATCCGCCCGATCGGACAGCATTTTTAAGGACCAGTTTCTCTGGGAGAGTTGGGCGCAGATGTTGCGGATCACAATTTCCGTTACAAGCTCATTTTCCAACTGGGAAGGTTTCTTTTTACTCAAGGGAATTCCTCCTTTGCGGTACCGCCTGCAGGACGCATATGATGGCTGTAGTTAATTATTTATTCCTTTATGTGCCATAAAAGGCACATATTATTTTTAAATCGTGCCGTGAAAGCACTTCCATTTTAGAAATTATCTGATAAAATAATATTAAGATGATAAATAAACTAATAACTTAATTAAAATGAGGTAATTTTCATGAAATATTGCATTGTATTTGAAGAGCGGCAGGATAATAAAACATGGGAACTCATTGAAAGCGCGATACGCAGCATGAATCCCGGCATGATCTCCTTTGAGGTAAAAGAGGAGGAAACCGATCTGTCGGAAGGCGTGACGGAAGGAGAGATCTACGATCTTTTGACCAGACTGGGCATCCGGCCCAACCTGAAGGGCTGTCTGTATCTGCGGACCGCCATTCGGATCTGTCTGGACGATAAGGAAGAACTGGACGGGATCACAAAGCGGCTGTATCCTTCCATTGCCAAAAGACATAAAACCAGCGCCGGGAAGGTGGAGCACGATATCCGCCATATGATTGAGGCCTCCTGGAAAATGGGAAACGAGCAGACGCAGGAAGAAATTTTCGGGTATTCCTTCCGGGATGGCAGGCGGCCGACAAATTCCGAGTTTATCATCCGAATCGTGGACCGGCTGGAAACCCGGCACGGCAAGGCAGCGCAGCTGCAATGGGTGTGACGGGATATTTGACAGAAGAAGATTGACTTTCTTAAGATTATCCCGTAAGATAAAAATATAGAAGAAATACGATGGTTTTAAATAAAGTTAAATAATTTAAAAAATATGTTGACAAAAGGATCTCTGTCTGATACATTATAGATAGAAAGAAAGATCCTGACAGGATCGGGCGTATGACAGGAAAGATGAGGAGACAGGTATGAGAAAGAGATTACTGGTATGCGGACTGCTTGTATCGCTGGTGACGGCGTCTGTGTTTACAGGGTGTAGCAAGCAGGAAGATCAGGTGGCCGCGATTACGGATGACGCGGCGGTCAGAGATTATGACAGCATTGATTTTGACACGGTAACGATCATGGATGAAGATGTTCCGCTTGGTTCTTCCGTGAACAATTCCGATCCCGAAGAGCAGGCGATGCTTCAGAATATGGCGAGGACCACGTTGGAGCTGGTGAACCAGCAGCGCGCGTCCGCGGGGCTTGCCGCTTTATCCTGGGACAATGATCTGGAGCTTGCGGCGGCGGTGAGAGCCGCGGAGCAGGTACAGTCGTTCTCCCACACCAGACCCAACGGGACGGCCTGGTATACGGTGAATCCGCAGATCATGCACGGTGAGAATCTGGCTTACGGTTACAATTCCGCACAGTCGGTGGTAACGGCTTGGATGAATTCTCCCAGCCATGCGTCCAACATTTTATATCCCACCTTCACCAGATGCGCCATCGCCATTTATAAGAACGGCAATACATATTATTTCGCACAGGAGTTCAGATATTGATCTTTTGGATCGCAAAGCTTCGCCGCCCGGCCGGATTGCCGGGCGGCTTTTTTGACGCAGGATGGGACAGATCGGATCGCAATGAAAAAACTATTGACATTTTGGGGGAAAGGGGCTACAATAAACTTCGTTCCCGGGAATATCCGGAGAAAATGTGCGCGTAGCTCAGCTGGATAGAGCGTCTGACTACGGATCAGAAGGTCGGGAGTTCGAATCTTCTCGCGCACGCTATGGCCTATAGAGAAATCTGTAGGCTTTTTTATTCTCACAAGAACGGTAATTTTTCTCATAAACGGGACATACTATCGGATAAAAAGGAAACGGCCAAAACGCGGTTTCCAAAACGGAGGAAATACGGATGACGGGTGTGATCTATGATTCCAGCAGGATCAAGGTATATGAAAATCTGAGCGCGCTGTGCAATCTGGCGGGCGAATCCCAGGAATGGTGCGATGCGCTCTGGCAGGAGATTGCGGCAGATAAGCAGCTGTATGAAGAACTGCTGTTTTTTATGAAAAATCATACGCTCAAGGGAGGCGCAGCCTGCAGGGGATATACGCTGACGGACCTGTTTGTGCGGCAGATGGACCGGTACAATCTGTTTCATGATACCGGCAAAAATACGGCGGAATGTCAAAAGGTGGATATGGTGCTGCGCGCTTTTGACGCGATGGCGAAACTGAAGAAGGATCCGGACGTTTATATAAGACGGCTGGAGGACGGGCGCGGCATGGACCGGTATTGAGGTTTGTGAAAAAAATAAAAAAACGTGTATAGAAACCGTTTTTTTTCAAATACTACTCCTGTAACTTGAAAAAGACAGGAGGAATACAAAATGTCTAAAAACGATTACAACCAGAACAACCAGAACAATAATCAGAACCAGGACAACAAGTCCAAGAACAGTTCTGAGAACGCGCAGAAGAATCAGAGCAAGAACACCAGCAAGGATTCTGAGAACTGCAAGAATTACTAAACTGCATAAGGAGAGAAGGGCCGAAGCTTACGCTTCGGCTTTTCTCTTGACAGGGGGATAGAAATACCCGTAAAATGATGCTAGTGCGGTTAGAACAGAAAGCAGAGGGCTGTATGAGGAAAATGGAATTGATCGCGCCCTGCCATTTCGGGCTGGAGGCGGTGCTCAAAAGGGAGATCGTGGATCTGGGCTATGATGTGAGCAGCGTGGAGGACGGGCGGGTAACTTTTATCGGCGACGAGGAGGCGGTCTGCCGCGCCAACGTGTTTCTGCGGACGGCGGAACGCATCCTGATCAAGGTGGGACAGTTCCGGGCGACGACCTTTGAGGAGCTGTTTCAGGCGACCCGGGCCATTGCCTGGGAGGAATGGATTCCCGTCAACGGGAAGTTCTGGGTGACCAAGGCGGCAAGCGTAAAAAGCAAACTGTTTAGTCCCTCGGATATCCAATCCGTCATGAAGAAGGCGATGGTAGAGCGGCTGGGGACGGTATATGGGGTGAGCTGGTTTGCAGAGGACGGCCCTTCTTTTCCGCTTCGGGTCTTTTTCATGAAAGACGAAGTGACGGTGGGACTGGACACCACCGGAGAATCTTTACATAAACGGGGGTATCGGAAGCTGACGGCCAAGGCGCCCATTGCGGAAAATCTCG
Organism: uncultured Eisenbergiella sp.; assembly: GCA_947626995.1. GTDB lineage: Bacteria > Bacillota > Clostridia > Lachnospirales > Lachnospiraceae > Gallintestinimicrobium. The sequence continues at coordinate 36,013 of CANQUI010000008.1, forward strand.
CGGCCGGCCTTTTGATGCTCACGCCCTGGCGCAGGGATCGTATTCTGGTAGATCCTTTTTGCGGTAGCGGCACATTTCTCATTGAAGCGGCCATGATGGCCGCCCGGATCGCGCCCGGCATGAATCGTTCCTTTACAGCGGAAAACTGGGATCATCTGATCGAAAAGCGGGAATGGTACGACTGCGTGGATGAGGCGCGGGAAATGATCGATATGGAGATCACGGCGGATATACAGGGATACGACATTGACGACAGGATGGTGGAAATCGCCAGGGAAAACGCCCGGCTGGCGGGCGTGGGGCAGCTGATCCATTTTCAAAGGCGACCCGTTTCGGAACTGTCGCATCCCAAAAAGTACGGATTTTTGGTGACCAATCCGCCTTACGGGGAACGCCTGGAAGAAAAGAAAAACCTGCCGGCGATCTATCGCGCGCTGGGGGAGCGGTTCGCCCGCCTGGATACCTGGTCCCTGTACGTAATCACCTCTTATGAGGACGTGGAACGGGACATCGGCAGGAAAGCGGATAAAAACCGGAAAATCTATAACGGGATGATGAAAACGTATTTTTATCAGTTTCAGGGCCCAAAACCTCTGAAACGGGAAAAACGAAAAGAGGAGAACGGAAATGAAGACCATTCTTTTTGCGACGCATAACGACGGGAAAATGAAGGAAGTACGGGAAATCCTGCAGGATCCGGCGCTGTCCGTCCTTTCTCTCAAAGATGCGAAAATTGCGCTTGAGGTGGAGGAGACCGGCAGCAGTTTTGAGGAAAATGCGCTGCAAAAGGCGACGCAGATCGCCGATTGGTGCCAAAAATCCGGCGCGCTTGATCTGCCGGGCTGCGAGCCGTCCGAGATCATTGTGCTGGCGGATGATTCCGGACTGGAGATCGACCGTCTGGGAGGCGAGCCGGGAATTTATTCCGCCAGATATATGGGGCGGGATACTTCCTACCGGGAGAAAAACGCCAACCTTATCGCCCGTCTGGAAGGAGTGCCCAAGGAGGAAAGGACGGCCCGGTTTGTCTGCGCCATTGCGGCGGTCTTTCCGGACAAAACCCACGCGGTCACAAGAGGCGTGGTGGAAGGCTACATCGGCTGGGAGGAAAGCGGAGAGAACGGGTTTGGCTACGATCCCATTTTTTATCTGTATGAGAACGATCGCTCCACCGCGTCTCTTTTGCCGGAGGAAAAAAACGGGATCAGCCATCGGGGCAGAGCGCTGCGCAGGATGAAAGAGATTCTGGACGAAAGGAACGGCTGACATGCGGATTTTGATCGTCAGTGATACGCACGGAAGAGACGGCAATTTATATACTCTGTTAAACAAGATGAAGCCGCTGGATCTGCTGGTGCACTGCGGCGATATCGGAGGAAGCGAGGACGATATCCGACAGCTCGCCGGCTGTCCGGTTCATATGGTGGTGGGCAATAACGATTTCTTTTCCATGCTGCCCCGGGAGGAAGAGTTTCTCATCGGTTCCTATCATGTCTGGCTGACCCACGGCCATCGTCAGATGGTATCCTCCGGCAACCGGTTCTTAAAGGAAGAGGCCATGAGGCGCAGCGTGGATATTGTGATGTACGGCCATACCCATGCGCCCAAAATCGAGATTGCGCGCAGGCAGGGAGAGGTGACCGCCATCAATCCCGGAAGCCTGACGTATCCCCGTCAGGAGGGACGCCGGCCTTCGTATATCCTTATGGAACTGGACAGAGAGGGAAAGGCGCATTATCACCTGAATTATCTTTGAACCCTTTGGATCATAAAAAATGAACGTTAAAATCGAAAAAAAGATTGACAGAAGGAGTTTCATTATATATAATAATTCTTGCGTCACAGACGAGGGACGGAAGTTAAGCAGCCGGGGTGTGGCTCAGCTTGGCTAGAGCGCCTGGTTTGGGACCAGGAGGTCGCAGGTTCGAATCCTGTCACCCCGATTGAGTTTGTATGCAGGTGTAGTTCAATGGTAGAACACCAGCCTTCCAAGCTGGATACGTGGGTTCGATTCCCATCACCTGCTTTGACTGTGCATACGGATCCCGTGTTTTTCGCGGGACATGCCCTGCGACAGTCGGAAGCGGCACCTGTGGCGCCGTTGTTTTTACAGGAAACAGTCCTGCCGTAAGGTGATATGCCGCAATGTGTCCGTAGCTCAGCTGGATAGAGCAACGGCCTTCTAAGCCGTGGGTCGGGGGTTCGAATCCCTTCGGGCACGCTGGAAAGATCGGACGGACGCCGATTTTTCTTCATGGTGGGTATAGCGCAGTTGGTTAGCGCGCCAGATTGTGGCTCTGGAGGCCCAGGGTTCGAATCCCTGTATCCACCTTCCTGGGCTATCGCCAAGCGGTAAGGCACAGGACTTTGACTCCTGTATGCGCTGGTTCGAATCCAGCTAGCCCAGCTTCACGGCATATTATATGGAGCACTAGCTCAGTCGGTAGAGCACCTGACTTTTAATCAGGTTGTCGGGGGTTCGAATCCCCCGTGCTTCATTCCCGGAAAATCCCGTATTTATACGGATTTCCGGGATTTTTTTATTGTGCCGGATAGTGCTTTTTGAGCCGTTTTTGTTATAGCATTTTTATAGCACACGGGGAATTTCCCCAGGCCATTATAGCAGAATTATAGCATATCATAACGCAATAGCGTTATTTATTTTATCTCTCACCGCTTCTTTCTGTTCGTCCAGATGGGCGTATACTTCCATTATCATTTTGAGGTCAGAATGTCCCATTAACTCCACCGCTTTCTTCTGGCTGATGCCGGAATAGTAGAGCATAGTGCAGTAATTGTGCCGGAAAATATGTGCAGTTAATCCTTGTATCGGTTCTGCTCCTATAGCCTTTTCTCTGTCAGATGTTACGGCGTTATTCAGCTTTTTTGTAATGCTGTTCCACATGTGGACGTATTGCGTTTTTGAGTATGTTTCCGCCGTTTTCCCGGGGAACAGGTAAATGTATCCAGTGACCGCAGGAACGGCTTCAGGAAGGCAATAAACGCATCCGGCAAGGGGATTGTGCGATTTCCCTCGTCACTCTTTGCGCCGTCCTTTACGATGCTTTTGTTCACGTCAAATACCACAGCCTTATTGACCGATACGGTCTTTTCCTTCAGATTTATGTCTGCCTTTGTCAGCGCAAGGGCTTCTCCACGCCGCAGGCCGGTATAATATTGACATTGAAGCATTGCAGGGAATAAGCAAAAGATATTTTAAAACAAGCAATTTTTTTAATTTTGCGCAATAGATATTGAACATATGTTCGCAATCTGATATGATAGACGCAAGGACAACCGTGTTGCAGGGTGGGCTGGCCTCTATTCTGTAAAGAATGGGGGTGATGCCTATGGGAAATCATTTCGATTTCAAAGATATGCTGACTTTCGGCATATTTCTTCTGGCATTGCTTACTTTCGTGTTTCCATTTTGTAAGTAAAGCTACATAGAAAAACCACCCCAAAACTTTGACCGGTAGCAGGGTGGTAATTCTATAAACCATGTTATGAGGTCAACCCACCTTGTGGGCGGTTGCCTTTTTCTGTCTTTAATATACCACGTTCGGCGGTGCGGTGCAAGGGTTTTTCCCACAGAATGTATGAAGTTCTGTGGGGGATTTTTTTCGTTTCTTTTATTCTCTCCACGGCAGTTTTACGTCCGGTATTTCAAGATTCCTTACATCCTGGAGATCATAAGTAATGCCATTCTCATCCAGTTCCTTCAGAAACGCATTGACAAACAGAGGGTTTGTAAAGGGCTGAATAAAGTCGAGAGTGAATTTGCCGTTTACAGCAGATATTTCCATCAGAATGGATCCCCCCGTGCTGTATGTCCATTGCCTGAAATCACGGATATATTTTTCCGCTTCCCGGTAATTTGCTTTTCCCACATAGCTTACCGTGGCTGTAATCAGGTTTTCTGTCATTTCGTCGATCATTTTTGCGATCGCAATCCGCTCCTGATCCGACTGTTTGGACAGAATCATCTGGGTGATGCCAATCTGGTTTGCCATGCCCGCCAGCACTTTTTCCTCCATTGTCTGGACGAAAGTCATCCCACGGTATGCTGTCGCCTGCCGCTTGAAAGGCCATGTCCACATTTTCTCCTTGTATTCCAGAAACGCGCCTCCTACGAGGTTCTGGTGCGCAAGGGGCGCTTTCAGGACAGGGCGCAGATTGACCGCCATCGCAATGCGAATCACATCCGGATTATCCGGGAACAGGCGATGGATCGCACGGCTCAGAAAGAGAGAAACCATGGTTGCCGGGCTGCCGTCATTTTCGATATTGAACCGCATAAACTCGCTCTCTGGGATCACAATGCTGTAAACGGTCGGCCGAGGCTCTTCTTTGAGTCCCGCCGCCTTTTCAGGATCCAGGGCTTTTGGCATCTGTTGTTCCGCGGAAACAGGCGGAAGTGTCACCTGAAACGTGGGATCCTTCCATTCTTCTTCTGTAATCACATCGCCGACAAGCCGGATGCCTTCCTGCGCCAATTTCACACCATATCTCTCGGACACATAGTAGTACAGGAAGGTGCGGATCAACTCATAAGCCCCCGTTCCGTCAGTGATCGCATGGGAAATATCCAGAATGATCCAGTTATCCAGGTAGGAGAAGGAGACGAGATGGTAATTGGAGGCGGCTGTATTCAGTTTTACCCCGGACAAAGAATGGGTAATTACCACCGGGCGTTTATTCTGCGCCAGATAATATTCTCCGTCTTTTTTCAGTTCCACGCAGAAATACGGATACCGACGCATCGTTTGCTCCACCGCATACTGCATAGAGTCTGCCTCAATCAAATCGCGCATGCGGATCCGTATGCGGATGACATTGGAATGGCCCCAGCTTGAGGAATAAAGCGTGCGCCATTCTGTGAAAAGTTTCTGATCCATTTTCAACACTCCTTATGGAAATAGCGATTGGGATTCTCGCAAAAGGGCAATCCTGTCATACTGCCGGATTTCTTCTCCGTTTGCCCGGTTATGACCAGATGCGGCGCGGCCTCATCCGATCATATTACTATATATCATGTCAGGCGGTGGGACGCAAGGCTTTTATAGGCTGACATGTTTCTTTTTCGCGCCTGCTGTGTTAAGATATGGAAAGAAATAAGCAAAAACCGGCGATATGTCTTTGGCCCTGAAAGGAGGAGAGAACCTTGCTCAGAAATGTCAGTCTTAAAGAGATATCCGACGGAAAACTGTATGGGCGCAACGATCTGGTAAAGGCAGATTGTCAGGATTGCGTGGGATGCCATGATTGCTGCTGCAAAATGGGGGAGTCCATTCTGCTGGATCCGTACGACGTGTACCGGTTGGAAGTTGCGCTGGGCCAGACCTTTGCGCAGCTTTTGGAAAAGCATCTGGAACTGCACGTACAGGACGGCGTGATCCTGCCCAATCTGAAAATGGAAGGGCATCAGGAGCGCTGCACGTTTTTAAACGAGGCGGGGCGCTGCAGCGTCCATCCGTACCGGCCCGGGATCTGCCGGCTTTTTCCGCTGGGGCGGTATTATGAGGGGGATTCGTTTCGATATTTTTTACAGATCGGGGAGTGCAAAAAGGAGAACCGGTCCAAGATAAAGGTCAAAAAATGGATCGACACGCCGGATCTTGACCGTTATGAGCGGTTTGTGGCGGACTGGCATTTTTTCGTACGAAGGATGCAGGAGCGGCTGATGACGGCGCAGGATATGGAGAGAGCGAAACAGGAAAATCTGTATGTGCTGGAACGCTTTTATTTTCAGGAATGGGAAGCAAAAACGGACTTCTACGAGGCTTTTGGGCTGCGTCTGAAGGAGGCGCGGGCGCGCATGGAGGCATCGGGAGAGTAAAATAGCGGAAAATTCAGAATATTTTTTCGGATACCGGGCATACTCCTACCAGAAAACGGCAGAACTGTCGGATCAGAACCGTTTATGGGAAGCAATTCCTGCGGCGGGGAAAGGATGGAGGAAATGGGAGGAACGGTAGATCGTATGAAATATCGGATTCGTCTGGTACCGGATGAGGTGAATCGCTTTGTGATCGCCGCGGCGCGTTGTGATTTTGACGTGGATATTGCGTACAACAGTTTCGTGGTGGATGCCAAGTCGATTCTCGGTGTTTTGGGACTGGATTTCAGAAAACCGCTGACCGTGGTTTGTCATGGATACAACGGGGACTTTGACGCCTATCTGAAGCATATCTCCTTTGACGCAGAGGAACGCATGTAGTATGATTATGGTCAGAGGCGCGCGGTAAAGGACGGCGGTAGGCCGTGCGGGAAACGGAGAACGATGCCGTGGAGATCAGAATTTCAGTCCGGGGACTGGTGGAATTTATCCTGCGGTCCGGGAATATTGACAACAGGAAAAAAACGGCGCCGGAGGACGCCATGTCGGAAGGCAGCAGGATCCATCGCATGATTCAGCGCCGCATGGGGGCCGGGTATCACCCGGAAGTATCCATGCGGCACCGGCGCGACTGCGGCGCGTATACGCTTGTGGTGGAAGGGCGCGCGGACGGCGTGATCGAAGGCGGGACCGTGACCATTGACGAGATCAAGGGCACTTATCGGGATCTGGAGCGGATGAAGGAGCCGGAACCGCTGCATCTGGCCCAGGCAAAATGCTACGCCTGGATGTACGCGCAGGATCACGGATCGGACAAGATGAACGTCAGGATGACCTACTGCAATCTGGAAACGGAGGAGATTCGTTATTTTACCGATACATATTCCACGGCGGAACTGACGGAATGGTTCGAGCGGCTTTTGGGAGCGTACCAAAGATGGGCCAACGAAGAGGTGGCGTGGATTCAGAAAAGACAGGATTCCATCCGGCAGCTTGCGTTCCCGTTTCCCTATCGGGAGGGACAGCGGGAGCTGGCGACCCATGTTTATCACACCATCTGTCACAAAAAGAAGCTGTTTCTGGAAGCGCCTACCGGAGTGGGAAAGACCGTTTCCACCATTTTTCCGGCGGTGAAGGCGGTGGGAGAGCAAAAAGCGGACCGGATCTTTTATCTTACGGCCAAAACGGTGACGCGCACCGTGGCGGACCATACGTTTTCCCTGATGCGCGAAAAGGGGCTGCATTTTAAGACGGTGGTGCTTACCGCCAGGGATAAGATCTGTTTTTTGGAAGAAGCGGAGTGCAATCCGGACGCCTGTCCCTATGCCAGGGGGCATTTCGATCGGATCAACGATGCGGTTTTTGATCTGCTCACCACGAAGGAGCATTACAGCCGGGAACAAATCCGGTCGTATGCGAAAAAGCACAGTGTCTGTCCGTTTGAAATGTCGCTGGATATCAGTCTGTTTTCGGACGGGGTGATCTGCGATTATAATTATGTTTTTGATCCCCATGTCTATCTGAGACGTTTTTTCGGGGAGGGGAGCCAAAAGAAAAATCATATCTTCCTTGTGGACGAGGCGCACAACCTGCTGGAACGCGGGCGGGAAATGTACAGCGCCGTATTGTATAAGGAAGGTTTTCTGGAATTGAAACGGGCAGTGAAGCTGTATGACGCCCGTATGGAAAAGCAGCTGGAGCGCTGCAACAGGGAGATGCTGCAGATAAAGCGCACGTGCGGGGACTGGTGCGTGCTTGACCATATTGAGCCGCTTGCCCAGGCTCTGCTGCGCCTGTCGTCTGTGATGGAGGACTATCTGGAAAACCATGAGGACAGTCCCATACGCCGTCAGGTCTTAGACTTTTATTTCGAAGTTTCTCACTTTCTTTTGATCTATGAACTTCTGGGAGAAAAATACGTGATCTATGCCCAGTTCGATCCGGACGGCCGTTTTTTCGTCCGGCTATTCAACGTGGATCCCTCGGATAACCTGCGGGAATGTCTGGACAGGGGCGTAAGCAGCATCCTGTTTTCCGCCACGCTGCTTCCTGTGCAGTATTATAAACGTCTGCTGGGAGGTGAAAAATCCGACTATGAGGTCTACGCCCGCTCCACCTTTGACCCGTCCCGAAAGGCGCTGTTTCTGGCAACGGACGTGACCAGCCGCTACAGCCAAAGGACGGAGGAACAATATTACCGGATCGCGTCCTATATCCATCAGATTGTACGGATGCGCCGCGGGAATTACATGGTGTTTTTTCCCTCTCACCTGTTTTTGCGGCAGGTGTATGAACTTTACCTGAATAATTTCGCAAAAGAGGACCGGGCGGAATGTATCGCGCAGGAAGATTATATGACCGAACAGATGCGGGATCAGTTTTTGCACCGCTTTGAGGGAAATCCGAAGGAGGCGCTTTCCGAGGTGATCCACATGGAGATCGAGACGGAGAGCCGGACAGAACAGGAAGACAGCCTCATCGGGTTTTGCGTATTGGGAGGGATTTTTGCCGAGGGGATCGACTTAAAGGAGGACTGCCTGATCGGCGCCATTGTAGTGGGTACCGGTCTGCCTCAGGTCTGCCCGGAACGGGAAATCCTGAAGCAATATTTCGATCAGGCCGGAGAGAACGGTTTCGATTTTGCCTATCGCTTTCCGGGGATGAACAAGGTGCTGCAGGCGGCGGGGCGGGTGATCCGCACCGCCCGGGATGTGGGGCTGGTTGCCCTGTTGGACGACCGGTTTTTACAGCGTTCGTATCAAAAGCTTTTCCCGAGGGAATGGGAACGCTATGAGACGGTGGATGTGGACACGGTGTCTAAAAAGGCGGAACAGTTCTGGGGCGACTGGAGCCATGCGATTTCCTGACGGTAGGGCGGCAGGCTTTTTTGGGGATCGGCAGGATCCGGATACCAGGGGGTTTCCAGGATCCGGGGGACGCCGGGAAATCCCGGATCGTGCACAAGCCGATACAGCGCAGCGGCGCCAATCTGCCCCTTTCCGATGTTTGCGTGCCGGTCCTTTCTGCTTCCCCGTTCGTTTTTGCTGTCGTTGATATGAAAGACGGCGATCTGTTTTTGGCCGACATAATGATCCAATTCGGCCAGCGTCTGTTCGGGGTTTGTTTTGATATCATAGCCCGCGTCATGCACATGGCAGGTATCGAAACAGATCCGCAGTCTGTCCGGGTATCTGACCCGGTCGAAAATGTCGGCAAGCTCCTCAAACCGGCTGCCGATTTCGGAACCTTTCCCCGCCATAGTCTCCAATGCCACACAAACGTCGGAAGGAACGGAAAGCGCTTCGTTCAGGCCGGCGGCGATGCTTTGGATCCCGGCTTTTATCCCGGCTCCCACATGCGCCCCCGGATGGAGGATCAGAACGCGGCTTCCCATCTGCTTTGTCCGCTCCAGCTCCCAGAGCAAAAGCGTTACGGACTGACGGAATATTTCGGGATTTTGGACGTTCCCCAGATTGATCAGATAGGGGGCGTGTACGACGAACTGCCGGATGTTGTTTTGCTCCATGAGCGCCTGCGCCTCCGGGATCCGAAGTTCGCCGATCGGCTTGCGCCGCGCGTTTTGGGGCGCGCCGGTATAGACCATGAACGTATTGGCCCGATAGGACAGGGCCTCTTCTACGGCTCCCAGCATCATCCGGCTGCCGCGCATCCTGACATGGGAACCGATCTGCAGATCGCGCTCAAACAAAGCCTCCATGGTATTTGCCCCCTTTTCTCCTTCGTTTCATGCGCTTTAAGGACATCATAGCATAAAGGCAGGAAAGGGAAAAGGAAAAATGAATTGGATAACATAATTTCTTTTGGGTTTTTGAAATCTCGTCTTTTGAATTTAAAAAAATTGGTAAAAAAGCGAATAATGACACAAATGTCAATGTAAATGACAGAGTGAAAAATCGTTTATGGCACGTAAATGTGTGGATAAGTCTGTGGAAAATGGGGATTTCTCGCTTCGTTTTACGGAAAAACAGAAAAAGAAAAAAAGTTATCCACATTTTTGGGACGGTGATCGAAATTTAGTAAAAAAACTGGACTGGTCAATAAATTTATGTTAACATTTAGAAAGCTGCAAAGGAGGATACATAAAATATGTGGGCATACGAAAGCGTTTTTTATCAGATCTATCCCCTGGGGTTTTGCGGAGCCCCTTTTGAAAATGACGGCGTAACGGAACATCGTATTTTGAAGGTGGCCGACTGGATTGGCCATATCCGGAAGCTGGGGGCGAACGCCATTTATTTTTCCCCGGTATTTGAATCCGATACCCACGGGTACAATACCCGGGACTATCGTAAGATCGACTGTCGTCTGGGAACCAACGAGGATTTTAAGGAAATCTGCGACAAGCTGCACGAACAGGGGATTCGTGTGGTGCTGGACGGCGTGTTCAATCACGCGGGCCGGGGCTTTTTTGCGTTTCAGGACGTTTTGAAAAACCGGGAGAACAGCCGTTATCTGAACTGGTTTTTCATCAATCTGGGCGGGGATTCGCCCTATCACGACGGCCTCTGGTATGAAGGCTGGGAAGGCAACTATGATCTGGTCAAGCTGAATCTGCAAAACGAGGAGGTCGTCCGGTATCTGCTGGAAAGCGTGCGCTTTTGGGTGGAGGCGTTTGATATCGACGGAATCCGGTTGGACGTGGCGTATTGTCTGGACGAGAATTTCCTGCGCCGTCTTCGGAGCTTTTGCGACAGCCTGAAGCCGGAGTTTTTCCTGGTGGGGGAAATGCTGCACGGGGATTACAACCGGCTGATGAACGACGCCATGCTTCACTCGGTCACAAATTACGAATGTTACAAGGGTTTATATTCCAGCTTCAACAGTATGAATCTGTTTGAGATCGTACACTCCCTGCTGCGTCAGTTCGGTCCGGAGAACTGGACGCTTTATAAGGGAAAGCACCTGTTGTCCTTTGTGGATAACCATGACGTGACCCGGATTGCCAGCAATCTCAACAATGAGCGGCACCTGCCCCTTATTTATGCGCTGATGTTCGGCATGCCGGGAATCCCCTGCGTTTACTACGGCAGCGAATGGGGGGCAAAGGCGCGCAAGCAGGAAGGGGATCCGGCGCTTCGGGCCTGTTTTGATCTGCCGCAGGAAAACGAACTGACCGAATGGATTGCAAAGCTTGCCGCCGCAAAGAAGGCGTCCTCCGCCCTGACCTACGGCGCGTTTCGTTCCGTGGTGCTCACAAACCGCCAGTGCATCTTCGAGCGGGCGACGGAGGGCGAGCGGGTGCTTGTGGCGATCAATGCCGACAGCGAACCGTATACCGCGCACTTTGACGCAGGCTGCGGGACGGCGGTGGATCTGATCGACGGGACGCGGCACGATTTCGGGGGCGGCAGCACGCTGGCGCCTTACAGCGCGCACTTCTGGCGCTGCGAGCGTTGACGCTTGACCGTTCTGACGGAATGTTGTAGTCTAATAGTGATACGGCAAAACGTTCCCGGCAGGATTGCGCAAAAGGGGAAGGAAGATGGAAAAAACCGAAGTGGAATTTGATGTGAAAATAGACGCGGGCGTGTTATACGATTATATGCTCCGTCATACGTATACCGGCAGCGCGGGGATTTTGGGCAGCGCTGTGGGCGCGCTGGGGGTTGTCGCTTTCTTTCTGACAGGCTATCCTTTGTACCTGATTTTGGGCGTGGTGATTTTATTCTATCAGCCGGCGGCCCTTTACCTGCGGGCCAAACGGCAGGCGCAGAATCCGGCGTTTCGGGAGCCGCTGCATTACCGGATGACCGAGGAGGGCGTCAGCGTTTCCCAGGGTCAGACGAAACAGTTTCAAAAATGGTCGGATCTGTACAAGGCCGTTTCCACGGGGCGCAGCCTGATCCTGTATACCAACCGGGTCAGCGCCTGTATTTTCCCGCGCCGGGATCTGGGAGAGAAGCAGTCGGATGTGATCGCGGTCATTTCCCGGTATATGGAGCCGGGAAAGGTGCAGATCCGTATGTAAGAAAAAAGAGGTTTGCTGTGGTCATAGAAAGTTTTGGGGAACATGACACGTTCGCCGCAGGAGAAAAGGTGGGAAAAGAAGCCCGGCCCGGGCAGGTATACAGCCTGGTGGGCGATCTGGGCGCGGGCAAGACGGTTTTTACCCAGGGCGTTGCGGCGGGACTGGGCGTGAAGGAACCGGTAAACAGCCCGACCTTTCCCATTTTGCAGGTGTATGAACAGGGGCGTCTGCCCCTGTATCATTTTGATGTGTACCGCATCGGCGATGCGGAGGAAATGGACGAGATCGGATATGAGGATTATTTTTGGGGCGAAGGCGTATGCCTGGTGGAATGGGCCGATCTCATCCCGGATCTTCTGCCCAAGGAGCATATTTTGATCCGGATCGAGAAGGATCCCGACAGAGGATTCGATTATCGCAGGATCACCGTTATGTCCCCAAAAGACAGGAGGGCCGGAAAGTGAAAGTTCTCGCGCTGGAAAGTTCCGGGTTGGTAGCCGGAGTGGCGATCATGGAAGACGACGTGTTGGTCGCGGAATATACCACGGATTACAAAAAGACCCATTCCCAGACGCTTTTGCCCATGCTGGCGGAAATTTCGCGGATGGTGGAGCTGGATCTGAAGACGGTGGATGTGATCGGCGTGGCCGCCGGTCCCGGCTCCTTTACCGGGCTGCGGATCGGCTCCGCCACGGCCAAGGGGCTTGGGCTTGCCCTGCAGCGTCCCATTGCCGCCATCCCCACGCTGGACGCGCTGGCATATAATCTGTACGGCTGCCGGCGGCTGATCTGTCCGTTGATGGATGCCAGAAGGGGACAGGTGTATACGGGACTGTACCGGTTTGCACCGGAAAACGGAAGCGACCGCCTGCGGACGCTGATGCCCCAGTGTGCGCTGTCGGTGGACGCGCTGATCGAAAAGATCAACGGACTGGGGGAAGAAGTGATCTTTTTGGGCGACGGCGTGCCCGTTTATCGCAAACAGCTGGACGACAAAATACAGACGCCCTGCGGATATGCCCCCGCCGGGCACAACCGGCAGCGTGCCGCGTCGGTGGCGGCGCTGGCGGTATCCTGCGCTGTCCGGGGAGAGCTGGTGAGCGCTGCCGATTTCGCCCCGGAATATCTGCGCCTGTCCCAGGCCGAGCGGGTGCGTCAGGAGGCTCAAAAGGCGCAAAAAGAAGGCGCGCAGACGGGAGAAACCCCTTGAGCGGGGAGATTGTGTTCCGCCCGATGAAGGAATCGGATCTTGCAAAGGCAGCCCGGATCGAGGCGCTGTCCTCTCCGGACGCCTGGTCAGAAAAGGCGTTTAGGGACGCCCTTTTATCGCCGGATACTCTTTATGCGGTGGCGGAGCAGGACGGCTGCGTGGTGGGATGCTGCGGCCTCTGGCGTTTTCTGGAAGAGGCGGATATCTGCAATGTGGCGGTGCTTTCTTCCTGCCGCAGGCAGGGGATCGGAACCGGGATGCTGCGTTATTTGATGGAATGGGGCCGCCGTCAGGGCGTGCGCCGTTTCACGCTGGAAGTCCGGAAGGGAAACCTGGCCGCCGTGGGCCTTTATGAAAAGCTGGGCTTTGTCGTAGAAGGAAAGCGGCGGGACTTTTATCAGAATCCGCGGGACGATGCGCTGATCCTGTGGAAACGGTCCTGAAAAGGGGGCCGGATGTTTTAGCCTCAAACACGTCCGGCGCTGTGAATCGGAGGAAATCATGCTGGAAGTATGTCTTTTGGGAACCGGCGGGATGATGCCGCTGCCATATCGGTGGCTCACCTCGCTGATGGCCCGTTATAACGGAAAGAACATCCTGATCGACTGTGGAGAGGGAACGCAGATCGCCATGAAGGAAAAAGGATGGAGCCCCAAGCCCATCGACATCATCTGCTTTACCCATTTTCATGCGGATCATATCAGCGGGCTGCCGGGGCTGCTTTTGACCATGGGAAATGCGGAACGGACGGAACCCCTTATGATGATCGGTCCCAAGGGACTGACCAAGACGGTCAACGCGCTGCGCGTCATTGCCCCGGAGCTGCCTTTTCCGATTGTATGTACGGAAATCGAGCAGGCGGAACAGACCTTTTCCTTCGACGGCTTTCGGATCGAATCCTTCCGGGTCAATCACAACGTGACCTGTTACGGCTACAATATCGTCGTGGAACGCGCCGGCCGGTTTCAGGTGGAGAAGGCGCAGGCGCTGGGAATTGATAAGCCGTATTGGAACAAGCTGCAAAAGGGCATGACGCTGGAACTGGACGGAACGGTCTATACGCCGGATATGGTCATGGGCAAGCCGCGCAAGGGGCTGAAGGTGACCTATTGTACCGATACCAGACCCACCGAAGGGATTGTCAGAAATGCCGCCGGCGCCGATCTGTTCATCTGCGAAGGGATGTACGGGGAGCCGGACAAGAAGGAAAAGGCGAAGGAATACAAGCACATGACGTTTTCGGAGGCGGCTGCGCTGGCGAAACGGGCGCGGGTAAAAGAGCTGTGGCTGACCCATTACAGCCCTTCCCTGGTGCGGCCGGAGGACTTTATGGAGTCCGTGCGCAGGATTTTCCCGGCGGCAACGGCGGCGAAGGACGGCAGGAGCGTCGATCTGGCATTTGAGGAGGATTGAGCGGTGGCGGATGTAAAAAATCAGGAAGAGGTTTTGATCCTGGGGATCGAGACCTCCTGTGACGAAACGGCGGCGGCGGTGGTCAGAAACGGCAGGCAGGCCCTGTCCAATGTGATCTATTCCCAGATTGATCTGCACACGGTCTACGGCGGCGTGGTGCCGGAGATCGCCTCCCGCAAGCACATCGAAAAGATCAATCAGGTGATCCAAAAAGCGCTGGAAGACGCCGGTACCACGTTAGAGCAGATCACGGCGGTGGCCGTCACCTGCGGGCCGGGGCTGGTGGGCGCGCTGCTGGTGGGCGTGGCGGAGGCCAAGGCCATCGCTTTTGCGTCCGGCAAGCCGCTGGTGGGTGTCCATCATATCGAGGGACACATCTGCGCCAATTATCTGGAAGACAAGGAGCTGGAACCGCCGTTTTTGTGCCTGGTCGTTTCCGGCGGCCACTCCCATCTTGTCATGGTGCACGATTACGGCGCATACGAGATTCTGGGACAGACCCGGGACGACGCCGCGGGAGAGGCCTTTGACAAGGTGGCGCGGGCCATCGGCCTTGGATACCCCGGCGGCCCCAAAATCGATCGGGTTTCCTGCGAGGGAAACCAGGAGGCCATTGCCTTTCCCCGGGCAAAGCTGGAAGACAGCGTCTATGATTTCAGCTTCAGCGGCCTCAAATCGGCGGTCCTGAATTATCTGCACGACTGCGAGAGAAAGGGGATCAAAGTCTGCCAGGCGGACGTGGCCGCTTCTTTTCAAAAGGCGGTGGTAGACGTGCTGACGGAACACTCCCTGCGCGCCATAGAGCAGTATCGGGTAAAAAAGTTTGCCATCGCCGGGGGTGTGGCTTCCAACGCCCATCTGCGCGCGGCGCTTCAGGAGGCCTGTGCAAAGCGCGGGGTCGCCTTTTACCGGCCCGCGCCGATTCTGTGCACGGATAACGCGGCGATGATCGGCGCCGCCGGCTATTACGAATATCAAAAGGGCGTACGGCACGGATGGGATTTAAACGCCGTGCCCGGCCTGAAACTGGGAGAACGCATCTGATGGAAAAAGAATACTGCACAGCGGTGGTACTGGCGGCGGGCAGAGGGAAACGAATGGGCGCCCGTGTCGCCAAACAGTACCTGGAGATTGAAAACAGACCCCTTTTATTCTATGCGTTGTCCGCTTTTGAAAAATCAAAGCTCATTGATTCCATCGTGCTGGTGGTGGGAGATACGCAGCAGATTGCCTACTGCAAAAAAAACGTGCTGGAGGCATACGGATTTCAGAAAGTGGATATGATTACCGTAGGCGGCCGGGAACGCTATGATTCCGTGCGGTGCGCGCTTCGCGCCATCCGGGGAGAGCAGGAGGCGGCAAAATGCGAAGTCATAAGACCGATCCCGGATCGCGCCCAAAACGGCTATGTCTTTTTGCATGACGGCGCCCGGCCCGTCCTGACCGAGGATATCCTGGCGCGCTGCCTGGAAGCGGTAAAGCAATACGGCGCCTGCGCGGCGGCCATGCCGGCAAAGGATACCGTAAAGATCGCGGACGAAAACGGCTTTGCCAAAACCACGCCCCCCAGAGATCTGGTGTGGACGATCCAGACGCCGCAGACCTTTGCCTTTCCGCTGATTTACGGGGCCTATGAGAAAATGGAAACGCTCAGGCCGGAATGGGAAAAGACCGGGCTGCACGTCACGGACGACGCGATGGTGGTGGAAACGTTTACGGACCGGAAAGTGAAGCTGGTGGAAGGCTCCTATGAAAATATCAAGGTGACCACCCCGGAGGACCTGAATCTGGCCGGTTTGTTTCTGGCTAAAAAGCCCTGATTTGTCCTTGAAAATTTTGTAAAAAATAAGTTGACACTGCCGGGAGTTTTTGATAGAATAACTTTTGCGCCGATGCGGTTTGAACGGCGTAAAACGCATATTTCTGTGACCCGGAGAGGTATCGAAGCGGTCATAACGAGGCGGTCTTGAAAACCGTTTGTCCGAAAGGGCGCGTGGGTTCGAATCCCACCCTCTCCGTTTGATTCAGACAAAGATCCGACGGATCAGGGCATAGGATTTTGGACGGCATATCGGATCCGGCAGGCGCCGGAGCAAAGTGAATCAGCATTTCTGGAGAAGTACCCAAGATGGCTGAAGGGACACCCCTGGAAAGGGTGCAGGTCGTTAATAGCGGCGCGAGGGTTCAAATCCCTCCTTCTCCGTTCGCATGGCACACATGCAGAGCACCTTGACAAATAAACAGTAATGCAACCCTGAAAATTCACAAAGAGATGGATTTCAGAGAAGAACAAAAA